>UQML01000007.1 GCA_900542265.1 uncultured Eggerthella sp.
GTGTGTAGTCTACTTCGTGTAACGGAATGACAATATCAGTTATGAGCGATGGGGTTTCCCCGTCTTCAGCACCAGACCCCGAAGGTCCGTTTTCCCCTTCAGCCCATTCTTGTCCGGTCGCTGTTTTGTAACGCACATTGTCAACCGACCACAAAGAGGCATCAGACATCAAGACATAGTTGGTCTCAGGCTCAAGGCTGATCTTTATGGGGTCGTCGGGAAAAGCAAGATCGATGGTGACTTCTTTGGTTTCTGGCGCTACATCAACCACCGCGTTACCGGTATCAGAATCCACCTTTGTAAGAGATTGCACAGGATCGGTGTTTTGAATAACCCCATCAGTTGTAGAAGTGTTGACACAAAGTCCAATAGGAGAACTATCCTCATCCCATGCATCGCTTTCAACATGAGCGGTAATAGTTTGCGCAAAAGCATTGCGCTCTGTTCCTGCTGCCTGGTTTTGAGCACCCAGCGCATTACCAACCACGGAAACACTTGCTACTACAAACCACAGCGTAAAAACAACAAGGCCTGCTGCAAGCTTCTTTCTTCTCCGCCCTTGCGGCATTCTGTTTTTCCACGAACGAGCAATGAGTACGATCCCGATGATTGGAATAATACATAACGCAAGCCATGCAACCAAGTATTCCATATCTCCCCTACTGCTTTATCCTGATGGCTTTGACCTGACCAATGTCGATCAACCGATAAGCCTGATCGACATTTCTAATCAACATCCCAAAAAAGCGGCCTTCCGATTGCTCGAAAGACCGCTTCAAAATACTTTGTGAGCAACAAGTTCTAAGTACTCACCGTATAGTATCAGAGCTGCTCAAAACATACCCCTTATTCTTGCTCTTTACGCCGTTTTTCACCGGCAAGCAAGGCGATAACGACACCTAAGATAATAGCCAGTGCGTTATTAAGTGCTTTCACCACATTGTCACGCGTCAGACCCATCGCCAATAATGCACACCTGAGCATGTGCTTTACCAGAGCGCTTAGCATTATAGAGCACTTCATCTGTCCGTTTATAGAGCTCATCAAAAGTAAGCGAAGAGTCGAGACAACACACCGCGCCAATACTAAGCGTAGGTGTGGGGCGCTTATCACATCCGGGCTTGCTCACATCCTCTTCACGCTGGGTTGCAAACGGACCACGCTGCAAATGAGCAAGGATTCTATCCAGTGCCGGACCTGGAGTGAGCCCAGTTGCAAAAATAGCAAACTCATCACCACCCATGCGCGCGACCACATCTTCTTTGCGCATTACCTTCATCAGAAACGCGCTCAACTCTTTGAGAACGCGATCTCCCTCAGGATGTCCATAGGTGTCATTGATTACTTTAAAATCATCAACATCAAGACAGAAAAAGGTATAGGGACGGTTTTCGGTATTAATAAGCGTGGTGATTTTGTCGAGCGCAGCGCTGCGATTATAGAGCCCTGTAAGACTATCATGCTCAGCTTTTTTGCGGAACTGACTCTCACGCACAGCCATCGTATGCGTATCAAGCAAACGCCCCACATGGCGCACTGCATTCTTGCCCTCATCATAGAGCACGACCGATTGGTAACGATACCAAATAGGCTCCCCTGCTGCATTGCTTGTCGAAGCTTCAAAATCCACAAGAGACTCATCGCTGATCTTTTCCATCAACGCACTGAGATCATGTGTTGTGATAGTAAGGTTACACTCCCGATTGCAGCGGCGCTTCACCACAAAATCTTCCTGCCGTGGCTCACGCTCAAAACGATCCTGAAAATCTCCATACACATGCGCCTCTCCGGTGCCACACTCAATATCAAACACAACATCATTTGAAAGCGCTGTCAAGATTTCAAGACGCTCGTTAGCACGCTCAAGTTCATGACGCGCCTGCACCGTTTCCGTTATGTCGATGAGGGTTACGTAGAACCACTTTTTTCCCGATTCATCTTCAACGAGATGACCGCGATCATCGACCCAACGGATTTCTCCATCCGCACGTTGAATACGATAGACCACATGATCTTTATCACCGGTGCGCACCTGCTCGTAAATCTCTTGATCAATGCGCGCAAAATCATCCGGGTAAACCATGCCAGAAAACGTGTAACCCGTAAGCGCTTTAAACTCATCAAGCGTGTCGCATTTATAGAGCTCGAGCAGTCCTTTGTTTACGTAATCAAGCTCATCAAAGCCTTCAGCCGGATAGCGAAAAAGACCTCCTGGAATTCGGTCAAGGAAAGCTTTTGCATCAGCAAGCGAGTCCATCACGCATGCCCCCTACTCTGAGCGAGTTTAAAGATTCATCAGGTTTTATCAGGTTTTGAGTTTTTTAACTCTACCAGGCTATTCTTTACCTGTCCAACAATAGGTGCAAACTTTTTCAGGATCAATGCCAATAGCCTCAAGCATACCCTCAAGCGACTGATAAGAGAGCGAATCAAAACCCATATCCTTACAGATAGTCTTCAAAAGACACTGGCCTCTGTCCGTATGAGCATCTGCATACTCGTCTAGATGCTTTTGCCCTTCATCGCCTTCGAGCTCTTGCACCACACGACGTGCAAGCAAATCCATCTCAGACTTATTGGAGGAGAAGCTTAAATACTTGCAGTTGAACATCAGTGGTGGGCAAGCACTACGCATATGCACTTCAGCGGCACCAGACTCGTAAAGAAAGTCAACCGTTTCACGCAACTGAGTACCACGGACGATGGAGTCATCAACAAACAGCAACCGCTTATCTTTAATAAGTTCCGGTACGGGAACTTGTTTCATTTTAGCAACGCGATTGCGCACCGCTTGGTTGCCAGGCATAAAGGAACGCGGCCACGTTGGTGTGTACTTAATAAAAGGACGACCAAAGGGCATACCGGATTGAGTAGCATAACCAATAGCATGCGGGATACCCGAATCAGGAATGCCAGCAACATAATCAACCTCAGGACAAGCACCGCGTGCCGCCTCATCACGTGCCATAATTTCACCGTTGCGATAACGCATAATCTCAACGTTTTGGCCTTCATAATTCGAATTAGGGTACCCATAATAGACCCACATAAACGCGCACATCTTCATAGCATCTTGCGCCGGTGAAAGCACTTGCACCCGCTCGGGCGTGATGCGCACAATTTCCGCGGGACCTAATTCATACTCATCCTGATACCCCAGTTTTTGGTAGGCAAATGACTCAAAGGCCACACAATGCCCATCAATATCCTTGCCAATCAAAACAGGAAGGCGACCAAGTGTGTCACGCGCAGCAACGATTTCTCCCTCGCGCGTCATGATCAAAAGCGTCAGCGAACCATCAATTTGCTCCTGCGCATGTTTGATGCCTGAGACAAGATCATCTTTTTGGTTGATCAGTGCCGCAACCAACTCGGTTGCGTTTACCTCGCCAGAACTCATCGCCATAAATTGATTGCCATGATCTGCAAAATAGTCATCAATGAGCTGCTCAGTATTATTGATAGCACCAATGGTGGTAATAGCAAACGTACCTAAGTGAGAGCGTACGAGTAAAGGTTGAGGATCTGAATCCGAAATGCACCCAATAGCGCACGTTCCATGGAAGTTCTCGATATCTTTTTCGAACTTAGTACGAAACGGTGTGTTTTCAATCGAATGGATTTGTCGCTGAAAACCCGTTTCTTTATCGAGTACAATCATGCCCGCACGACGTGTTCCCAAGTGAGAATGATAATCCACACCAAAAAAGGTATCTAATACTACATCGCGCTCAGAAACTGCACCAAAAAAGCCGCCCACAAAGGCCTCCTCAAATAGAGTGTTTAGATACTACGTAATATACAAAGGAATTAGCTTCTTTTAAACCATTATTAGGGGGGTTGGCGCTTTTCAACTACAATACGTCTTACAAAAAGGAAGAATTTGATCACAATTCTTGTGTATGATGGATCACTTGATGGCTCACTTGATAGTTCACTGACATCGGGATGACCTTCTTCATAAGATAGACGAAAGCACAAAGGACACGCCATGAACATTGCAGTGTATTGCGGCTCAAACCCAGGAGACAATACCGCTTACGCTCACGCAGCCCAAGAATTAGGAACATGGATAGGAAACCACGGCAATACCCTGGTCTATGGAGGAAGTTCTGTGGGGCTTATGGGAATTGTATCGATGGCGTGTCTTGAAGCAGGTGGAGAAGTACGCGGCGTTGAGCCTCAATTCTTTATTGATGCTGGTGTAGCACAACATAATTTAACCGAGCTTTTTGTGGTCGAAACCATGAGTGAACGCAAAGCAAAAATGATTGAACTCGCTGATGTCTTTGTCGCCCTTCCCGGAGGCGTTGGTACGTTAGAAGAGATCTCTGAAATCATGTCGCGTATTCGCCTTAACATGACGCAAGGTCCTTGCTTTTTGCTCAATATTGATCATTTTTACGATGGGCTTGCTCTTTTGCTTGACGCTATGGTTGACGCTGATTTTATGGAGCAATCAGATCGAGATCAGATACTTTTCCCTACCTCAATTCAAGAACTGCTTGCCCAACTTTCTGATTTACAGAATAACCCTCCCGCCAAGAATAATACCCCTTGCGTACCTGAAAGCAATATGCGCGCGCCCTTACGCGGTTAGCCTTGTGGTTAAGCCTTGTCGAGCAAGTTATCAACAAAAGCACTATCTTTAAGACCCCTTAAACCCGTACAATAGTAGCTAAGTCCAAAATTGCACATACACACCAGCCTCAAGGGGTTACCGAATGTATACAGCAACCATCTGGGTCAAGGCACTCAATTTCACTGATGAACAGCTTGCCACTTTGCAATCTTGCACGCCACCGGAAGCTTTTATTCAACATATTACTGCTGGTTCACTTGATGAACTTGCTGCACCTACGCCTGAAGACAAACCCACAACGCTCATCCTTGTGCGTCTTGTCACACAAGAAGACGTTTCTATCTTTCTGCAAGCTGCGCCTGCGCTACTCTCGAAGACCCATCGCCCGTTTAATATTTCTTTTAAGGCACCTCGCACTTTAGGTATTCACGAAGATGGCTCTACCGACGCTGCTGACACCTCTACTCAGGCTACTTTTATCGATATCCCCACACTCACCTATAGCACTGACCTTGTCGTCTGTATTGATCATGATCGTTTAGAAGATCTCACTCCTATACTTGATGGTCTCTATGACGTTTGGGTTAACCCCCTATCGAACACTGAGCTTGCGTATCGATTCACCCAATGGCAACGACACTACCAAGCACGCATGGATGCCTGGGAAACCGACCAGTATTTAGATGCCACCATCAATTCAACCCCTTCTCTTGTGTGGTATAAAACGCGCGATGGGGTACACGAAAAAGTAAACGATAGCTTTTGCGAGACGGTTAACAAAGAAAAGGATGATGTCCAAGGTAAAAAGCACGCCTATATTTGGGATGTTGAAACAGACGATCCTGCCTGTATTGAATCAGAAGCAATGGTTATGTCAACACGTAAAACCTGCATGTCAGAAGAAGTCGTTCAAACAGGCAGCGATGACACTCGTTTGCTTACTACATACAAATCCCCGCTCTATAATCCCGATGGCTCTGTTATGGGCACGGTAGGGGTCGCCATTGACATCACCCAAGAGCGAGCCTATGAGCATAACCTCATCGAAAACTCAGAGACGCTTGAAACCATCTTTACCTCTCTCGAGTGTGGCGTTATCACCCATAGCCTTGACGGCTCTCAAATCTTTAGCATCAACCAAGCTGCCCTTGATATCTTAGGGTACGAGTCAAAAGAAGACCTTACTGCTCACGGCTTTAACATGGTGGCACCTTCTGTTGTTGAAGAAGATAGGGCTTTGATCAAAGAACGCATCGCAACGCTTAAACATATAGGCGATAGCGTTCCTGTTGAATACCGCGTTGATGGCAAAAACGGTTCCATCATCCATGTCATGGGAAGTGTCAAGCTCATCGAGACCAATGGTATTCCTCAGTATCGGCGCTTTCTTTTAGATATCACCAAGCAAAAGGAAGAAGAAGCACAAAACGAACGCCGTCAATCAGCCCTTATTCAGGCTTTGGCGGAAAATTACTTTTTGGTCTGCACGTTTTGCATGGACACCCAGATGGGTGAAGTTGTCCGCATAGCTCATGAAGGCTTGGAATACGCTCTCGATCCGCTATTTTCAGCAACATTAAGCGATGGGATGATTGCCTATGAAGGCACCCTTGACCACTACATTGCTACCCATGTTTATGAAGAAGATCAAGAAATGCTGCGAAAAGCGCTTTCTCGGGACAACATCCTTAATCAACTTAGTCAGCAAAATCGCTTCGAGACACTCTATCGTACTCAAAACAACGGCATGCTTGAATACCGTCAAGCCTCTATTGTGCGAGCGGGTACTTGGGATGACGGGCGCGATGTTATTCTTGGTCTCCGCAATATTGATGCCCGTATTCGTGAAGAACTCGAACAAAAACAGCTTCTCAAAGAAGCGCTAACACAAGCCAACAAAGCCAACCAGGCAAAGTCAACGTTTCTCACTAATATGAGCCATGATATTCGCACGCCTATGAATGCTATTGTTGGCTTTACCGCGCTTGCCAACAGCCACATTAAAGACGAGACGCGCGTTTTGGAATACCTGGATAAAATTCAGGCATCAAGTAACCATCTGCTCAGTCTGATTAACGACATTCTTGATATGAGTCGCATTGAATCAGGCAAGACCACCCTTGAAGAAGCCCCCTGCAACATTGAGCAGCTCCTCAAGGCACTTAAAAATCTTCTTCAGCCCGAAGCAGACGCTAAGCATCTTACGCTCTCTTTTAATACTACTCATTTGTCCCAAGAAACCGTTTTGTGCGATGAGCTTAAATTTAATCAAGTGCTTCTCAATCTTTTAGGCAACGCTCTTAAATTTACTCCAGCAGGAGGAACCGTATCTGTCATTGCAAAAGAAATTCCTTGCGCACAATCCGAATTCAAACAATACCGTATTGATGTTGCCGATACCGGTATCGGCATGAGTCCCGAATTTGTTGATCATATTTTCGACCCGTTTGAGCGTGAGCGCACTTCAACTATTAGCGGCGTGCAAGGCACCGGCCTTGGTATGGCAATTACCAAAAACCTCGTCGAAATGATGAACGGAACTATCTCAGTGTCGAGTCAACAAGGAGTCGGCTCAACCTTTACCGTTATCTTCACGTTCCCCGTATCAGCCGAACAAATTGAAACCAATCAGGCTGCTTTCCCCATCAATGATCACGCATCCTGTCGCTTTAAGGGGTGTCGTTTATTGCTTGTAGACGACAACGATTTGAATCGCGAAATTGCAGCAACCCTTTTAGAAGATGCAGGATTTATAGTAGAAGTTGCGCGTGACGGCCAAGAATCACTTGAAAAACTTCTTAAGGTCGATCCGCTCTATTACAAAGCAGTACTCATGGATATTCAAATGCCCATTATGAACGGCTACGAGGCAGCACGTGCAATTAGAGCCTTTGATGATCCTACCCGTGCTTCAATCCCTATTTTGGCTGTTTCGGCTGATGCGTTTGAAGAAGACCGTCAAAAAGCTTTGCGAGCTGGCATGAATGGACACCTCCATAAGCCCATCGACATTGATTTACTTTTCCAAACGCTTGATTACTTGCTCGCCGAGAGCAAGGATGAGTGAGCGAAGGTGGCAAACTGAAATTAATAGAGCTTAATGGATCTTTTGAGCTGAAAGGGTAGGCTCTACGAAAGTGCAGGCTCTACCTGACTGGTAATCCACTCATCAACATCACTTTGCGTAGCAGAGGATGAAAACTGTTTTCCCTCAAGCCACGTTCCCGTCTCATTAAGCGCATGTAAATTTTGCGCGCTTGATCCTATCGGAGAAGAAGCGGACGTGCAAAATGGAATAACGGTCTTACCAGTAAAATCATTGTCAGTCACAAAAGCATCGACAGGCCATGCTGCCTGGCCCCACCAAATGGGGTAACCGATAAATACCGTTTCATACTGATCAAAGTTCTCGGGCGCAGTTTGCTCTAAAGCAATATCTTGAAGCGATGGATCTTCATGCTCTCTAGCAACGCGACTGCTCCCATTATTGTAATTTAGATCATCGTGCAAATAGGGCTCGACCGGTTTAAGTTCAAACACATCAGCGTCAAGATGTGAGGCAATTTTCTCAGCTACTGATTGAGTATTTCCTGTCGCAGAAAAATATGCCACCAATATCGTTTTGGGTGCATCAGCGGTTGCCCCATCGCGTCCTTTTTCTGAAGATTGAGACGAACATCCAGTAAAAAACAAGCCAACACACACCAAAAGACAAACCACAAAACAAGCTAGAGATATTTCTACCCTAGGCGATGAGGATGCCTTTTCCTCAACTCGTGTTTGAACGTGTACGCTGAGTAACTGAAATGGATGCATGCATGCCTCCTAAAATAAAAGACACTGTGTCGCTTTTTAGTATACTATACCATTCTGCATATACTCGCACTCGTACAATGCGCTAGTTGTATGAGACAATAGTGAGGAATTAGCCCTACACGGCAAGAAAATGTGTCCCTTTACTCAGAAAGGTGACCCTTATGGAAACTGTATTTAAACGCATCGATCCAACCCAGTATGCCCACGCATGGGAAGATATCCCGTATGCTCATCAGGATCCCTTGCAACGCCTCCATATTTATACACCAGGCGATGAAGGAAATTATCCCCTTCTTGTCTATGTCAATGGTGGAGGTTGGGTACAACAGCTAACTCGCCACAATACGATTCCTGGCGTCTGGAAAGCCCCATCGCAAGGATATGCACTTGCATCTATTGGCTATCGTCTTGCTCCAAAAAGCACCTGGCCCGCGCCCCTCTATGACCTGAAAGCTGCCATTCGGTTTTTGCGTGCTCATGCCGACGAGTACGGATACAATGCGGATACCCTCGTAGCGTGGGGAAACTCCGCAGGCGGACATCTCATTAGTATGTGTGCTGCCACTAATAATGTACCCGCGTTTGAAGATCTCACCATGGGTAACGCCCACGAGAGCAGTGCGCTTCAAGGAGCCATCCTCTTTTACGCGCCCAGTGATCTTTATCTCAATGAGCTTGAAACATTCATCCCCAACACTGAGATTCAACGGATGGCAGAATCTCCCCGTGACCTCTGCGACCCTCGTCCTGGCATGGACAACTTAGGCAATATCGAGCTTGGCTGTCGCGCTTTTGATAATCCTGCCGTTGCCGCCCAAGCAAGCCCTATTCACTATGTCACACCTAACTATCCGCCTACATATCTTGTCCATGGCATGGCTGATCCTATTATTCCCTACACGCAGTCCACGCGCTTGTGGAACAAGATTCGCTTTTTATCAGGTGATGAATCACGAGCGCAGCTTGAACTCTTCCCTGCGGTCGGCCATGGAGATCCTATTATGAAAACCGACGATGTCACGCGCCGCATGTTTGATTTTGTTGACACAATTGTCTACGGATCCGTACAAGATCGAGCGCCCCTCGGTGAGATCGCAGTCCTACCCTCATAACTCCAAACCTCCTCATAGCCTTACGCCCTCATTTTTCATAAGTATCCGTAAAAAAAGTAACAAACGTATGAAAAATTGCGCCAAATCGTATTAAAGTAGTAATAAGTAGAAATTTACGCATTCTCTATCGGGCTTAAAACAACTTCATATTTTCTTGGTGTCCGTTCACCTTACGGGGAGGTTTGTTATGGATATCACTAAACCTAAAGCACTTATACAAACAGTGCTAGCTTTTATTCTTGCATGTGGGCTTATGATTCCTGCACAATCTTTTGCGGCAGGGACAACCACCAGTCAAACTCTTGATGCAAACTCCCAAGAGACACTTGTTGACGAAAATGTTTCTGATCTCAACAACGCTCCTGATCTAAGAGAGACTTCAGGTAATGCTTCTTATAAAGACAACTCTGCTTCTGAATCAAATTATGCAGATACAGAATATAACTCAGACACTAAACAGGGCAACCAGTCACCAGATCAAGCAGTAATACTAGCTGACAATTCTGAAATCACTACCTTTGCTGATGCGGGACCCTTTACTATTCAAGGCGGTGTTGCAGGAACAGACTATTCTTTTAGTGGATCCATTCTTTCAATCCTTACTTCTACTCCACTTACCATTTCAACATCAACAAGCACAAACAACACCATCCAAATTAACGCGGGCGTGCATGCTGATATCACACTTAACGGGGTAACTATTGAAAATGCAGCCACACCTGCTATTAACCTCATCACTAACTTGTATGACACGGTAAGTGGTACTGCTGCAACCGATGGTTCTCAAATCCGCAACCCTACCTCACTCTATCTCAAACTTAAAGATGGCTCGCATAATAAGCTCACAACAACCGCACCTTCAAACAATGCAGGCATTCGCTGCGGAGAGGGATCGATTCTCACCATTGACGATGAGCTCGATAATCGCCTCCAAGGTGGCGGCACCGCTCCTGTTGAAGGAGAAAAAGTCACCGCCGATGTCACGCTTGTTGGCGGCAAAGCCATTCCAGCAGGATCACTTTCAACTGCGCTTGATAGCGACAACCCTGGCACGCTTGAAATCATAGGCGGCGGTTATGCTCCTGGTATTGGAGGAAGCCCTGCCGAAAACGGTGGCACCATGACATTTAATGGTGGCACCCTTGATGTTCGTACCTACGGCTGGGATTTCTCAGGCGAAGGCGGGGCGAGCTACTCTGCTGGCATCGGAGCAGCAGGCTCTGCTGATGGTACTGCTACCGTCATGACATTTAATGGTGGCACGATTAATGCCTACGGCGGCCTCCATGGTGCTGGCATTGGTGCAGGACACAGTGGCCACGACAGCGATGTTGGTGCACAACAACCTAACTCAATCCAATCGCGTGGCACAACTCGCTGCACGGGAGATAATCCTAACGTCGCTGGAAACATCGAAATTAATGGCGGCTATATCTATTCCCAAGGAGGCTGGCATGGTGGCGCCTTTGGTAGTGCTTGCTGGTCGTCTAATAAAGGTAAAACCATCAAGATCACGGGCGGAACGCTTGTCCCTGTAGCAGGCACAGGTGGCGGTGGCGCGCATACGGGTGACTACAGCGTCTTTCCTGAAATTGGCGGCTCAAAAGGCTACGTTGTCATCACGGGCGGATCTGTTCGCTGTAGTGATCCCACCATCCGATTCCAAGGAATTGGAACAACAGCCTGGAGTAATGAAGCTTATCTCACTCCTGGCTACAATGTCTCTAACCCCGAAGACCCCAACAAGGTCTTTATGGTCAAAATTGATTTGAGCTCAGAAATTAAAAAACATCAAGGCGATGGATCGACCACAAAAGGCAATAATAAAATAGGCAAGTGGGAACTTCTTGTCGCAGGTGAACCCTATGCATATGGTTCACCGCAACAATTCGATGAAGGCAAACTCTACCTCTGGCTCCCTAAGGCAGCTACTAAAGAGCAGGTCACTGTTAACCTCACCTACTTTGACGATAAAGGAAAAGAAATTTCTATCGAGCCTCTTTTCCGTAATCCAGGAGACATTGACACCCTTAAGCGCTATGTTCAATTTGAACTTCCTGATAAATATACCGATTCATTAAAGAAAAACTACGACGGACTTCCCTTTACGGCATACGACATTGTCACCAATCCTATTACCACTAAAGAAGAGCCCGCCAAAATCCTCAATAATAAAGATGCAGTAACCTATGTGTACCAGCGTTTTGACCACAAAGACGGTACAGCTCAAGGTCCCGAGATTAACGACAAGGGCAACCTTCCAAGCGATGAAGGCGTCATGCGTTTCACTATGACTTCAACCCAATTCTCCAATGAAGAAAAAGATGGCTTCAAGGAGAACTATTGGGGACATCGTGCTTTTGGCTGGTGTGAGATCTATGCTGTTCCTTCACGCGTATCCCTCGTAGAAGCAAAGTGGGTATCAGATCAAGAACCCGGTAAAAATGAGCACGATGCCCACCAGCAAATTGAAGTAACAGCTGAAATCATGGGTGGTTATTTAGATAACGACCCTAATAAACCTGTTGCTGATACTTGCAAAGCTCCAACGGGTAGCGTTCAAATATATGTTGACGATGAGCCTGTTGGTGAACCAGTACCTTTACGCTTCCAAGATGAGATCATCCAGACTGGTAATACCCGCGCAACCGTGACGCTCCCCCAAAACGCTACCGCTATTGATAACGGTAAGGGTGGATCCTACACCCGTTTCAACTATACTTTTACTCCAGCCGATGAGGATTTTCATGTGCCCAATGAATCTCTCGACGCAACCAACAGTCACAAAATTACGGTGCAGTATCTTCGCGGCTTAAACTATCTTGCAAGCGCAAATCCTACTGAGAATGACGATGTTCCTTCTGATGAAGTACGTATCAAGCCTGTCGATCCTCAGGGCACTATTGAAAGTGATCCAACTGATGGACCAGAAGACATCACCAGCAATCCTCCTGTTGACGATCCCGGTGATTCCGAAAGCCCAGACGACCCATCGCAACCAGGCGATAAACCTTCATCCAACCCAGGCAAACTCGTTGAAGGGGCTATGACCATTCGCTACGTTGCCCCCACTGCAGACGATCCTACTCCTGGCCAAGTTAAGCTCAGTCTTAAAACGCCTTCGAGCGCGACACCCACCATCACTACCGAAGACGGAAAAATTATTGAAGCCCAATTTGCAACCGATACTGACGGTAAACCTGTACGCGATGAGAACGGTAATTACGAAATTCTCATCAATCCGCAAGCTATTGGTAAAACAAAGCTTTCCGTCAAGCAGCCTGCCAACGGCGCTTATACCTCAACTCGCTGGAGCTACGATGTAACCGTATTGCCTGATCCAGGGATTATACCTAGCCCATCGGCAACTAAAACCGCTACTAACGCCACCCATCCCGATGGACCAAATCAACCAGGAGATCGCATCCATTACGAGATCACCGCTACCAATAAGGCTCTTGGTTCCCTTTGGAAACACGGAATCGCCACTGATATCCTCCCCGCTGGTTTAGCGTTGGATGAATCAACCTTGCAACTGCACAACAAGGCAGCGGGCTTTGATGGAGCCCTCACCCAGACCGATTCCTCAACTCCTGATCAAGGTCAGTTTACACTCGTAACAACCCCTGACAATCACACACAATTAGTTGTTGGAATTGGCGATGTGGGTGGCGGCACTCAAGCAACTATCTCATTTGACTGCGTCATCCAACCTGATGCAGTGGGCAGCGACATTACCAATCTTGCCGAGATACAAGGAAGCCGCCTTGACCCCAACGATATTCCTCAAGGTGATGATGAGCAAAAAACCATTCCTGATGTAGCACCAACACCAACCAATCCTGCGGCTCCCTTAGATGACCCCACCGTCATTCCAGCTGATAGCGCCAAAGACAAATTTGAAACCAGCAAGCACGTAGAGAATAGCACCCATCCGCAATCTGACCGCACTCATTTAGGTGACATCCTGCACTATACACTCACCTTCACTAATACCGATGAATCTCATACGGCATCCTTTGACGCGTTAATTTCTGATCCGCTCCCCTTGGGCGTTGATCCTATTACGAACTCTATTCGCCTTGTTGATGCGCAGGGCATATCGCACACCGTCCCCGCATCTGCATGGCATCCTGAAACGCGCATACTGTCAGTATATGTAGGCGACATTGCAGGCCAGCAGACCGCAACTATCACCTTTGACGCTCAGGTTACCCCTGATGCGCTCACCAACAACATCACCAACATTGCTCAGCTCACTGCAATCTATCCTTCTAAGAGCACCAGCAGCAGCCACGACCCTGGTACTCCTGGTCCCGCTGAAGTTGAGATCATAATGCCCGATGACCCTAGCGACCCTAGTGACCCTCCCAACCCCTCTGACCCATCGCTTCCTGACGATCCCTCAAGCTTTGCTGTTCTCACTCCAGGATCAGAACCCAACCCAGTTGTCCCCAATGATCCTACCGAACACGATATCACCGTTGCTAAACAGGCAAGTAACCTCACGCGCAATGATGGAACAACACGAGTGGGTGACATTGTGCGCTACACTATCACAGCAACCAACAACAAAGAACACACCGCGCTTTATAACACTGTTGTCAGTGATCACGTGCCTCAAGGACTTGAAGTGTTATGCGGCTCGATCAAGCTCACCTTACCCGATGGCCAGCAGACCGATGTTCTCGACTCAGTCTTTGATATCCCCTCGCACACCTTACGTGTTGTAGCAGGGCCACTTAGAGGCAAGGAAACCATCACGCTTGCCTTTGACGCGCTGGTAACCAAAGAGGCACTCGATACCAATATTGGCAACGTTGCGTACGTATACGGCGAGCTCCCTTCGAAAGTTGACTTATCACATGACTCGCTCACGCCAGGCGACAAAGCCGCCCCTAGCAAAGACGATGATGCAACCTGGCTTTCATCTCATCTCATGATTGCCTCACCGATATCGTACGCTCCCGGCACTAATCAAAATGGCGGAGTGCTTGAAGGCGATGACAACAGCGGTGCAAAAACTATCGCAAAAACAGCTGATCAGATGAGCCTTCTCACGTTTGGGATTCTTGCGGGAATTGCATTCATTTGCATTGCCGTACTAAGCTACACACGCCGCCGCAAGCATACTTCTAACATCATTGCGTAACTATTGAGAAAGCTTCGTGAACACTTTTTTACAAATTCGTAAAAGCATACACATTGCATCATCCTTTCCCATAAACTCGCTAGGATAAAAGATAAGCTAGAAGTTGTAGAGCCCGAATACAACTTCTAGCTTGTTTGGCGTGGTTTTACTCTAATCAAAGAGGAGGTCATCATGGATAAATACATATGCGATATTTGCGGCTACATCTATGATCCCGAAGCAGGAGATCCCGATGGCGGCATTGCCCCCGGTACTGCCTTTGAGGATATTCCTGATGATTGGGTATGCCCCGTATGCGGCGTATCGAAAGATAATTTTTCACTCTATACCGAGTGATTTTACCGAGTGATTTTTAACAGAAAGTCTTATCAAATGTGTTTTAAACGCCATAGCTAAAACACCTAGTATGGCGATGGGGACTTGTGTATGTGCAAGTCCCTCTCTTATATCTGGCACGAAATGACTTTCCATGTCCCTTTTTTAGTCTCCGCAAACTCCATAGTATATGTTGTCGCCATTCCAAGAACAAAGTCTTCAGCGGTAAGTTCATCAGCAAGTGCTTGGACCTGCTCTTCCGTAGGACGCTTCGAACAGACACATTGAGCACCACTGCGATCATACGAAACAACAATACCCTCAACAACACGTGCAGCCCAAATATTGCGTTTAGATCCGTAGGCCTTTAAATCATTTCGCATTATTACCATCACGCTTTCATTTGTATCTTATACATACTCGCTTGTTGCTTTCTTTCATACACCCTCATGCACTCTTATGCATTCTTACATATTCTTATTCGCGCACACTTTCAAAGCTTCAAGCGCCCGCAAGTACGCATCAGCTCTTGGGTAATATTCTAATTTTTTGACCTCATTTCCTCTGTAATTGATAGCCGATCTTTACTATGATCTAATTACTATGAAAGCAAAGCGTGATAAAAACATTGATATGCTGCACGGGCCCTTGGCGCGCAAAATTCTCCTCTTTGCTATCCCGCTTGCCCTAACTTCGATCCTCCAACAGCTCTTAAACTCTGCTGACGCAAGCATCGCTGGACGTTGTGTCAGCAACTTCTCTCTTGCAGGTATTGGCGGAACGGTCCCTATCACCTCTACCTTTGTCAACCTCTTTGTCGGTCTCTCTATTGGCGCTAACGTTGTGGTTGCCATGTTTATTGGATCAGGCAACACAGAACGCGTAAAGGAGACCGTTCACACGGCAATGGGTCTCGCGATTGTCACCGGACTCATTCTTATGATTGCAGGCTTGTGCTTAGCTGAATGGATTCTTGTTGCTATTGGTATGCCTGCGGATGCAGAAGCAGACGCTCTTGTCTACATGCGCTGTTATTTTTGTACCATACCTTTTTTGACACTCTACAATTTTGGTGCCGCTATCATTCGCGCTCATGGCGATACCCGCACACCGCTCTATGCCTTACTTGCTGCAGTTGTTGTCAACTTTGCGCTCAACATGCTTTTTGTCCAAGTGTTTGGTTGGGGCACTGCTGGCATCGGTGTTGCTACTATTATTGCTTGTGCGCTGAGCGCCTTCATTCTCATTGTCGCCCTTCAACATGAACAAGAACCCTATCGTCTTACTGTTCGGCAGATTCGTATTAGCCGCTCTCCTCTTGTTGGGATCCTGCGTATTGGCATTCCCGCCGGTATCCAAGGTGCAGTCTTTTCTCTTTCAAACATCATTGTCCAAGCAGCTATCAATGGATTTGGATCAGCTGCCATTGCTGGATGTGCGGCAACCTTGAATTTTGAAATTTACACATATTTTTGCATCAGCGCGTTTGCCCAGACCGCTGTAACGTTTACGAGCCAAAACTTTGCAGCAGGCAATACGGAGCGCTGCAAAGAAATTTTTAGATGGTGCCTTCTCTTTGGTGCCGGTGTTGGGCTCTGTTTAGGTATTACGTTTACCGCGCTTGGACGGAGTGCGTTAAGTATTTTTACGACCGATGCGGCTGCTCTTGGCTATGGCATGATTCGCATGTGGCTCATTGAACTCCCTGACTGCTTGACTTCATTTTACGAAGTTCCCGCAGGCTGCCTGCGCGGCATGGGCTGGTCAACCTTGCCAGCTATTATCACCATTTTTGGATCATGCGTTATGCGTATTGCTTTTGTGGTTTGGATATTCCCACACCTCAACGACTTCGTTGCCTTAATGGCACTCTATCCCTTCACTTGGATCTGTATGCTCACTGCCATGTTGATTGCTTACTTTGTTGTGCGTCGTCATGCTTTCAAAACGATCACTAACCCAATCGCACAAACAGTATAAAATTAATCATCACTTGTGAAAGTCAATTTATCTTTCATTACGACATTCTTCTTTGATCGTGCGATACCGCGCCAGCGCAATGACAGGAATAGCAAGCGCAAGCAGTGCACCCATCATAAACCCTGACTGCGTCCCCCACCCATCAACAATGACACCAGCAAGCGTTGGCCCTATTGCTAAGCCACAAGTACATCCAGCATTGAGCCAAGTAATTGCCTCAGTTAAACGTTTTCCAGGAACAGCGCGCTCACAAGCACCATTCAAGACAATCAAGAAAGGAGCATAAAACAGCGCTGCAACACATGAAACCACATACAAGCTCACCGCATTCGTAATAAACATCATTGATCCATATCCCAAACCAATACAAACTGCGGTGATCAGCACTTGTTTGTAAGGCAAAATAGTCAGATGTAACGTGCCAAAAATAAATCCCATCACGATAGAGACAACCGCTGATGCCATCAGTGCTCCACTTGCAATATTGGCATCTCCTAGTCCTTCTGCAAAGGCAACAGTCGTCGTATCAAACGTTCCAAAGAATGCGCCCAAAAGCAACATCAATATAAACAAAATACGCACCATACCTGACGTGCGAAAAAGACTTTTTGACGATGGCGACTCCGAAAGCTCTGCTGCAGATTCCACCTTACCTTCTCGTGACCCATCGGCTTTGTTAGTCTTGTCGGCCTCGACTGCGTTACTTACTTGCTCTCTCCATCCTGGCTTAGGTTCCGTATCTTTTGAGAGCATCAACAGAATTGTTCCAGCCAGAAAACAAACACCGCCTACGGCAAGACCAGCAATAGGAATAAGCGTTGAAGCAAGAAAGATAGAAAGCGCTGGCGCAATCATAAAACCCACATCATCCAGAATACCTTCATACGAAAAGATAGTGGTGACAGGAGGCGCACTGGAGCCCAATTTCCCTGTGCGTAAGAGATAGACCCATCGCGCACGAGAAAGGGCTTGTGCGCTCGGAATACAACCGACAAAAAGAGCAGCAAGAAATAAAATCCACACGGGACCATGAACATACACGGCAGACAAAAGCACAATCAAACCCGCAAGACTAACAACTGCCGCAAAGGGAACAATCCTCGATTGACCTTTCTCATCAACAAGCTTTCCCAAACGCGGACCAATCAAAAAGATAGCAAGTGCAATAACCGACGATACAAGACCTGATTCAAGAAAGGAATACCCTGCCAGAGAAAGCATAGCAACCGTACCAATATTCATCATGTAGCTGTACATACGCATGAGTAAACAAGCCGCATCAAAGCGACGCGCTGTACGAACCGCAAGGATTGCTCCATAGACTTTGAAATTCGCTGCTGGCACAACTCTCTTTCTGTCTTGTTTACAAAATACCACGTACCAAAGCAACAACTTGTTTGCAATGATTTACTTGCAACAATCTGTTGCTTTGATGCATGCGATGAAAACCGCATAATAGGCGTATGTTCTTTGCAATCATCAAACAGACAGTCTCTTCACGGTCTTCAAGATGCAATCACCAAGATTACCAAGATCACCAAGAGACATATCGCCTCTGTACCATGAAAGGATACCGCTATGTCGTTAGGTAATATCATCGCAAAAATCCGAGCGGAAAAAGGATTGACCCAAGAACAAATGGCGCGCGATCTATTTGTTACTCGACAGGCAGTTTCCCGATGGGAAACAGGCGAAACATCTCCTGGTGTCGATATGGTAAAACTAATTTGCGTTACGTATTCGATTCCCCTTGAGCGTTTTTTTGAAATGCCCCTAGATTACTATTGTCAATGTTGCTCTATGCCCATTCCTGATGAAGCGCTCCACGGCACTGAAGCTGATGGGTCAAAAAGTGACCACTACTGTAAATGGTGCTATCAAGATGGCGACTTTACTGCTCAGGGAGTTGATATGGACGAATTCATTGAGGCAACTGCACAAATGGAGGCTGATGCACTCGGTATTTCACGTGAGGAAGCCGTATCACTCATGGCAACGTTGCTCCCTCATCTTGAACGGTGGAAAAATGAATCCACCGAGGAGTCAAGCGGCGACTCAACCGACAAGTCCACTAATGAGTCAAGCGATGGGGTCGAAAATGACTCTGAGAATGGCTCCGCGAATTAAACAACAACTTCTTCCCACGATTCAAAAGATAGCTCTGACACACGCCTCATCAAACGGAACAATCTTAAAGAGCAATAAAAGCGATTCTACTCTCAAGCGCTCCTCCTCAGGTCGGGCGCTTTTTTCTGCACCTAAAAGAAGTTCTGCTTTTACCACTGCAGGAACCTTAAAAAGACTTGCATCACTATTCATGAGCAGTTCGCAAGCTGAGTTTAGCTTGCATTTTGATATGTCGATGAGAATATTGGCGTCAAATAAAAACATCATTATCCTCATTTCCCTTGCAATAAAAATAATCAAGGAAAATAAAAATAATCAAGGATCACTATGGCTGACTTTGAAATTCTAGAAAACCCTTTCACGCCCACCTTTGGAGAAATTCCCCTTCACCTGGCAGGAAGAGGAACGTTACTTAATGAACTCAAGCGCGCGTATTCTGGCAAGAAACGACATCCGAGTTTAACAATGGCAATAACAGGCGCACGTGGCACTGGCAAAACCGCACTTCTCGCTGCAGCTGCTGACGAAGCTGAAGCTGCCGGATGGATAGCAGCAAGAGCAACCGCCCTTCCAGGAATGCTCGACGATATACTTATTTCTACACAGCGTGAAGGAAGTCATCTTATAGACTCACCCACAGCGCATCTTTCAAGCATAGAGATAGGTGACGCCTTTAGCGCATCATGGGGAAATCCCCATCGCCCTACCAATTGGCGAAACGAAATAACGCATCTCTTAAACCAACTTAGAGATTCAGAAACAGGATTGCCCAACAACATCCTTTCTCTTGAAAAAGACAAACAAGTCTCTTTTTTACGCCGCTCTCAAAAAAGACGTTTAGCTCGCATCTCTAATGTTGAAGTTGAGCAGGCAATACGAAGAACAATCGAGGAAAATGGGCGATCCGTCTCAGATGAAGCTTTGCAGAAAATGACTAAGGCCGCCAATGGATTTCCTTTTATGATTCAGCTCGTTGGATTTCACGTATGGGAGGCAAGCTCATCGCAAGAAATTGATTTGCAGGCCGCGTGTTCAGGAATCAAGATAGCCGAATCAGAACTTCTCGAGAATATTGTTAAAGTCACCTACAGTGAACTTTCTAAAGGAGATCGTGCCTATCTTGAAGCCATGCTACAACTTGATATACCTCATAATTCTGACATTGCAACAAAACTAGGAAAGACAAATTCTTATGCACTTCAATATAAAAACAGGCTTATGAGTCAAGGTGTTATTGAAGAAGATTTCGATGGGGCTCTCTCCTTTCAAATGCCGCTCATGGAGACATTTCTCAAAGAGCTCTCAGGGCAGAAACGTAAATATATGACTCGAATCAACACGCACCGTGAGCGATGAGGATGCCGCACTCATCCAAAAGAATTTGGGTGGATATCTTCCCATCGCCAATTTTAGCCTTACCCCCTACAGTCAAGTAGAAGACGAAGCGCCTGTTAATGAAGGAGCCGTTACAAGGGGTGATGCTCTTGTGCGAATCAGTTTAAAACTGCCGGACTCTCTAGCAAAGACTGATCCCACCATTGTTCGCGACTATAAGATACTTTGTGTCTACGAAGGGAATATAACGCTTCTGCCATGCACCTATGACGCAGACAGTAATACGCTTATTTTTAGAACAAATCGCTTTGCCTCTTTTGGCCTTATTTGCCAAGATACGCGCGATGGCGAAGGTTATTGCTCATGCTTTAGGCGATCGGGTTCTTGCTGAAGAGATAGACCTCACGCTTTTCTATGAGATAGACGGCAAAGAAACTCAGGTGCACAAAACAAATGATCCCCTCACCGTGAAGATAACCTTACCTGATTCTTCTGATACCTCACAGGCGCGAACCTATGAAATTATTCGGGTTCATGAGGGAAAAGCGGACATACTACCCGCAACATTTGATACGAACACGCATGAACTCAAAGAGGGACGGTAATCTTTTAAACGCATCAATAGAGTTGGACCTACGAGTGATCTTTAGGGACAAAATAGTGATTCGGATTTACTAAAAAGCCCAGTTTTCCCACATGATTCATCATCCATAAAACGCTGATAGGTAAAAGGTATATCACCACAAATGCACCCAAAATATGTGCTGGTGCATAGAAACCTGCAAGCGCCCCCGTTGCCTGCACACCTGCCAAAGAAAGAACATAAAACCAACTTTTCATAAACATGGGATGCAACAGCCAGATGGCCTTGGTGTATCTATCAATGAATTTGTAGAAACCAATTTGTGACCCATCGCCAAAACGACCACCAAAAATTACCGTAAACCAGAAGAGCCCGGTTGCCGTAAGTACCGCCGATAACACTGGTGCGGGCGTACTGAGCGCAAAAAGAAGTACGCTTAGGATGAGCCATCCTATAGAAATGAGTACAGCAGCTACGAGTTTAGCGCTTACAGCAAAGAGCGTACGTGTTTTTTCTTCTGCCTGCCACGCCAACGTCATCCCGCCGATGAACCAAATCCATGATCCACAGAAGTTCTGAACAACATACGGCAGAGCAGAAAAGTCAGCTGCCGTTGCGGGATGAAGCGCACCCATAATTGCAAGCACTTTGATGATCGCAGCTACAATCAAAAAACCAATCATCTGCTTTTGCGTTGCAAAGGTAGGGGTCAGCGCATACATCACCAACGCCACGAGAAAGAATCCAACAGGAATTACTGGATTAACAAAGGTGGCGTTAATAAGGTTTTCTAAACTAAGCGATGGGTTTGCACCAACCCAACTATTTATCAAAAGGGTAAAAAACGTTATGAAGACAAGCGGAACGAGCATATATACCACGTGATACTTCATACTGTGGCACCAATCCGCCCTATTTCGTACGCGCCACTGCTTCTGGAACAAATACCCATAGCCAAAATAAAAAACAGGCAGCTGAAACACAAAGAAGCACGATTCAGCCCATCGGTATACAAGATCACCAGGCAAACAGCCCAAATCTACCATCGCCTTACAGAATCCCCCTAGTGCAATCAAAAGCGATGCTGTTGATTGCATATTAAAGATCCAGGTGTTGGGTATGTTTGCTTGCTTTGCTGACATGTCTTTCTGCTCCGCCATGAACGTCCTAGGCTCACGCTCTTCTTGGTAAATCTATCTTAGGATTACTCATAGCAAATCAGTTGCCGTTTTAGCTTATGTTGTTGAGGTGACACCAACACAAAGCTGCAAAGCTACAAACGTGCTGTGCAACTATGCAGCTTGACTAATGCAGATAGATCTGCCAAATTCCCGAAGTAAATTCAACAACATGAGAAGCAGCATCCTGCATTGACAAATTCTTATATGAAAACTCTTCTCTACCTTAAAGTCGTAATTCACGATTTCTTTTATCATGTCCCATGCAGCATATCTAACAGTATCGCCTCTTAGAACCCATTCACTTTTTGAGATGCTGCGATCACGGTATACCCCAGCCCTTTTTATCAATTCTCTAAAAAGCTGGCTCAAAGATCAGACCAACAAGTGGTCTGAAGAGAAAACAAAACAGGTCAGACGAATTAATCATCTGACCTGCAGAAAATTTGGTCGCGGGGGCCGGATTTGAACCAACGACCTTCGGGTTATGAGCGGTCTTGATTGAACGTAAAGTAAGTAAGATTATGTGTCTGAACTGGTGTTTTGCGCTAATCCTATCACGTAGATTTCGGTGCATTTGGGTATGTTTCGTGCCCATCTGCACCGCATCTGCACCGACTTTGGGTGTCCGTTTCGACTGAATTTCGTAGCTTTTTCAGTCGATTCGGACAATTTAGTCCCCTAGCCTCTACTGAGACTTGCACCACACATATGCGGTAGAGCGACCGCCTCCAATCTTCTCTATCTTGCCATCGTCTACGAGCTTCTTGAGCACACGCTCGATGGTCGTAATCGAAATATCAGGACACGCCCTTGCGATTTCTGACTTCTTGACAGAACCCAATGAGTTCCCAAGGTACTCTTCGACTCGTTCAGCCTTTGTTTTAGATCCGCCGAGCAAACCCGACACCCTCGACTCAAAATCGGCGTACACCGCTATTTCGATTCCCAGAAGGTAGTTAACAAACGGAGCATAATCCGCCTCTCCCTCGTTCCATCCCCTCGAACTTGCGGCGAGGGCCTCGTAATACGAATCGCGCGTTCGGTTGATCTCGTCTTCAACACTCACATACTTCCCAGCCAGATACCCATTTTGATATAAAAGAAGCAAGGTCAAGAGTCGACTCATCCTCCCGTTGCCATCAGTGAAAGGGTGAATGCTCACGAAATCGAAGACGAAGCGTGCGATGAGAACCAAAGGGTCCACGGTCTCGCTCTCTATACCCATAGCATAGCTTGCGCACAGCTCTTCCATTGCCCCTGGCACCGCAACTGCTGGAAGTGGCCTGAATCGAATATGCTCTGCGCCATCCGCATCGCGTTCGATGATCGTATTATCACTATCCTTCCAATGCCCCGCGAAAGAGTGACCTGAATATCGATGAAGCATCGCGTGCATCTGCAGGATAACGCTCGGAGTTAGCCGCATGTGCTCATAGCTTTCATGGATAAGGGCTAGGACATCACGATAGCCAGCGATTTCCCGTTCTGCTCGGCTGGTCGGCTCGCTCTTCTCTGCCATTAGCTCGTTAAGACGTTTATCTGTAGTGCTTATTCCCTCGATTCGATTGGAAGCATCTGCTGAACGAATCTTGGCTGAAGTGCACAGTTTTTCCAGCACGTCGGGACGTGCCTCTAGATACAATGCCTGCTTCCCCTTGTATTCGTGAAGCGTCGCGATCTTCTTCACGATATCGGGAGTTAGCAAGTTGAGCGGATCGTTGTAATCGAAATGCGGCACGGATTCTCTTTCTGCCTCATGGTTTTCTAATCTGCATCATATTGTAGCATTTGATGCAGAATGAGTGTCGTATGATGTAGATAGGTTTTTCGAAATGGAAGAATGCCGGGGGATAAGCCCCCGGCGCTTGATAGCCGCTTATTCAGCCACCGATCAAATAATGCCACAACCGAACGGCGCTAGCAAGGCAATCTGCATGCATTGCTAATTGTAAGACATGATTGTATACTTGTCTTACATCTTAGGAGGTAATCATGACTACTGCATCAGTCACAGTTCGAGTGGACGAAGCCACCAAGCAAGCCGCTGCATCGATTGCAGAAGACTTTGGCTTTGATTTGTCTTCCGTTACTCGCGCCTTCTATCGCCAGATTGTGCGCGAACAGAGAATCCCACTGAACCTTGAATACCCTAATCCTAATAAGGAATCTTTGGCATCCCTGAAAGAGACCGAGGAACTTGTCGCATCCGGCCATCCAGGCTATGACTCCCTCGATGACATGTTCAAGTCGATGGATCTTTAAATGCTAAGACTTAACTATACTTCGCAATTCAAGAAGGATGTGAAAAGGCTCGATAAGAAGCACGTTGATTTGAATCTCTTGAAAGAGGTAATGCAATTGATTCTCGACGATACGCCCAAGTCGAAGACAGAGCTAAGAAGGCGACATAACATGCATGTACTCAAAGGCGATTGGCATGGGAGCTTAGAGTGCCATGTTGCGAATACAAGAGACTGGCTGCTGATCTGGGCGACCAGCAAAGATCAAGCGTACTTTCAACGAACCGGAAGTCATGATGAGTTGTTCTCATAAATCATAATCGGATTTTGATCGTAAAGATTGTTGCTTATATCTCGAAGCTTCGCCATCAATTCAATTAGGATGAATGAAGACCCTATATTTGCCCCGTTTTTGCCCCAAATATGCCGATAATGCTTTAATCTCGCCCCAAGTTATGAAAAGAGGTCGGAGGAAATAACCTCCGACCTCGTAATTCTTGGTCGCGGGGGCAGGATTTGAACCTACGACCTCCGGGTTATGAGCGGTCTTAAAGGAACGCAAAGTAAGTATAATTATGTGTCTGAACTGGTGTTTTGCGCTAAGCCTATCATGCAGATTGCGGTGCATTTGGACAGGTTTTCGTGCCCATCTGCACCGCATCTGCACCGACTTCACTCTTCATCAGAATCCGAATTCGATTGACGTTCCTCAATCTGAGACTCGACTTCTGGTAGTGCATTCTCCCACTCGGCTTCGTTGACTGTTTGGCAAAGAAGCCCGACGAATTCATGATTGATTTGGCTGAGATAATCCTTAACGAAAGTATAGGCATCTTGCGCCGAAGCACCTTCGTTCAGTTTACCCTCGTAAGCCTCTTTGAATTCAATATAGTTTGCCGGATCTGCTGAGCATTCCCCCTTCCATAGAAACGGGTTTATCTCAGATAGATACTCTCTAAGGCCATCAGTCTTTGCTCCGTCCTCCCAAGCAGCATCGAGAGCATAATACATTGCAACGAATGCAAGATAAGCGGTTACTTTCATTATGTTACCTCCGCTTTCCAAAGGGATTTCTATTAAGCCCAGTCCTGTCATCCCAATCAAGAGGCGTGTCATTTCTTCCGCCCTCTTGGATAATTCCATCCCGTGTTTGTCCCCATAGCTGTCTGCCTTGGGAATCAATTTCAATATACCAGTCGTTACCATATACATCGACACCTCGAAAATTATCGCGGTCATTGACGAGGTCAAGAAGCAGTTGCCTGTACCTTTCAGCAAAGCCATGGCAAAGTCATTCACAGACCGAGACTGCTGGATTTGCTTTTATGAACATGACATCAAGTTTATGAGGCTATGGAGGCATCCCGAAAAGTATCTTCCGAAGATGCTTGAGTTCAATGGGATCATCTCACCGGACTTCAGCATGTATCGGAACATGCCCGCCATCATGCAGTATTGGTCATGCTTCATGGGTCGAGCTATCGCCCACCGGTACCAAGCCGACGGCGGCGTTGTAGTTCCCAACGTTAGGCTCTCGGACAAGAGAAGTTATCAGTTTTGCCTTGATGGACTCCCTGTCAATTCAACGATCGCTATTGGGACGCATGGGTGCATAAAGCATAAGGAAGACAGGCGGAACATTACATCGGCGGTCAGTGAGACAGTAAGGCGTCTGAGTCCCTCTCGAATTATCGTTTATGGGAGTGCGCCTGACGATGTGTTCGTTACAGCAATAGAGCGCGGCATAGAGATTATCGAATTCAAAAGCTTGTTCTCTCTAACACACGTAAGGCGTGATGGTAATGGGAACAGGTAGCGGAAAAGGGCTTAACTTCGGAGGGACCGCTGGATCCTTGCCCGAAACAGTCGCCGAAGAGGATTGGCATATTGGACGATCTTTAAGCGCTGCTGCTAAAAACTACGATGTCAAAGATAGCAATGGAGATGTTTATCATTTTATAGAAGGTACGAAACTTAGAAATGTGGAAACCTTCGCGGGAAAAGGCGTTCGGAAAAAACTAAAACCCGAAACGCTAGAAGGCTTATGCAAAGAGCATGGAGGCAGGAAAAGAGATTGGAAGCACGTTAAGGGTACCGGATTCCTTGACTTCAAGGGTAGATCTAGGAAGGCCGAAGTGCATTGGTTTGAAAATGGATCTAATAAAGTAAAATTCAAAGTTAAGAAATGGTTGGAGCGATGATGAAAGTTAAGTTTCTTGGTAAAACATCTTTTTTGATGCTCACGCATGACAAAATTTACGATGTTCTTTCGGTCGAAAAGGAATGGTACAGAGTAATTGACGACTCGGATGACGACTATCTCTATCCACCTGAATTATTCGAGATTGTTGAGCCGAACGACGGCAGTACGCCGGTGACAGATTGAGTCTCACCAAAGAACAAGCAGCAGCAATGCCTTGAATGATTCACGTAGGAAGATCCTATTGTAAGACCTTCCGGTACTTCTGCAATCGACTGTTGGGCTTGTCGGGGATGGTCGGTTCAACCAAGCCAGCCTCTATTGCGGGGTGCAGGTACGAGTACATGAAGGTTGGGCGGTGCTTCAACTCCAGTCTCTGCATCAACTCCGCGGCTGAGAGCTCTTCGTCACCCAATGCTAAAAGCAGCCTTCCGACTTGTTCGGTGACTTGTTCGGTATCCCCGCTAGCGAGCGCATTTTCTTGTTCGCTTACCCAATCCAAGTGCATGAATCGATTCTTCAGTTCGTTGTCTTCCCCGAGCAAGAGGTTCCTAAAGAACGCCTCCAGAAACTGCGGGTCTGCGACAACGCCCTCAACCAGATTGTTGTAGTTCGCTCGCACGAGCGCGTTGCGGAAATACCAGGAATGCTCAGCAAAAGGCTGATTGTTGACCCTATAGCCAAGCGAGTTCAGGTACTTGATGATGAACACTGCCGTCGAGCGCGTGCTGCCTTCGGAAAATGGGTGAATCTGCCAGATACCGGAAGTAAACCTAGCGATATGGTCGGCGACCTCATGCATCGACAGACCCTTGAACAGCTGGCCGTGAATCGACTTCCAGGTTGCGGGTGAGAGGCTGAAGGTTCGCTCGCTCAAGATCTTGGCGATGCGCGAAGACACGATGTCTGCTTCCTCGGTCTCAAGTTCCTTTTCGGTGCGTTTGTCGCGAGCCTTGTAGTAGCTCTCAATACGGCGCTCGGCCTCTTCCATGGAGATATCGCCGTCGATATTCTCCTGGGCAGTCTCAATCAGGTATTGGGACGGTTTGAGACCATCGACCGCTTGAAGGCCAATGGCAGTTTGCCACGCATCGGCTCGAGCGGCCTTATTAACCTCGCCTTCACGAATATACTCCTCGAGTTCGAAGCCCCAGGGCTTCATCATCTCTTCATCCAAGGCTTCGCCTCCTTCATTTGTTCAGTGGAAGAGAAAGACACTTTCCTCCTTGAATGCTCTATAGCTCGAACGTCCAGTCGTTGTAGGCGTTGAGGCAGCGCTTCTTTTGATCGGCATCAACGAGTGGGAAAGAGTCGAGCACGCTCTGATATTCTTCGTAGGTCAATCCGTACAAATGCGCGACTCTGGCATCAATGCGTGCGATTAGCTTGTTGCGGGATTCTTCGTCGTCAAGCGCCGCAACGCCTCCGCGGAAAGTCTCGAAGTCATCGCCCTCAAATAGAGGTAGTGCCATTTTTCCAATTTCACGAATGGCTTCGAGGTCACGCGGAAGAGGGAGCTCCTTCAAAATGAACGCGCTAACATGTTTCGCCATACGTTGACGCACATAGAAGTCTGGCGTAGTCGAGCTCAAGATCGCATCAAGTGCAGCTATGATCTCGTAATCGCCTACGAAGTCACCTTGAAGCTCTATCAGATTAAGCGTGTTTCCGACAAAAGCACCTCTCGGTATCACGCTGCAGATCAAACTGCGTGTATCCGTAGGCTGAGCTATATCGCGCCAACCGATTCTGTAGGTTCGATCGGGAAGTTGCTTTTGTTCTATTCTCCACTTCGAGGCAAGGCGCGCCTCTCCTTCGTTTTGGATAACGAAGCGCTCAGGATCTTTTAGGTGGGCATTGTAGTGATGAATCATGCTGCCTTGATACAACGGCCAGCCTGTACCTCTTGTATTGAAGAGATCGGAATCATTGGTCATGTGAAATTCTGTATAAGTACGGATGCGCAGCATTTCTTCTTCGTTGCCGATGGGCTGATACTCCATCATCTTCTTGAATACATCCATCTGCTTTTTGTTGCGGAACTCGAAGATGGTCAGAGTATCCGGACTGGCTTCTTTAATGAATTCAGTTGGATAGCTGTACGTTCTATGGAGAGCACGCTTGTTGTGCTCGTTTTTCGCGATGTAATCCTCGTCAGGCTCCCCATCAAGCCAAATTGGGTCATACCAGTAGAAACCAGCTTTGAATGCAAGGTTCTTTCTGGGCTTTGTCTTCTCGAAGGTGACGACGTCGAACTTGTACTGCCCGTGGATGTCAAACAATCTCTTTCTGTTTTCGAACATTACGAGCTCGCGAATGGTACACCTCTCTAAAAGCAAGCGCCTCAGTCCAGTGCATCCGGCATCGATGTTCAGATTGTCGGGAACCACCAAGCCGCAGATCCCCTTGTCCTTGAGAATCGTATAGATCTTCTCGATAAAGACCTTGTATAAGTTGTTGTCCCCCTTAAGCGCCTTTCCGTCTTTACCCTTTACAACTTGCCACTCATAGGAGTCCTGATAGAAGCGGTTCTGCTTCGTGAAATTCTCCTCATAGCGCTTCCACCCTTCGGCAATCTCCGGCCTGTCCGCCATGAGCGCGTCGCTGGCAGCCTTCGCATCTTTTGTCTCCATGTAGGCGTAGCCCTCGATAAGGTCGGAGAAGTATTCCTCACGATAGGGTTTGACCTTGTCCCAGGGTGGGTTGCTTATGACGAAATCGAATCCGCCTCGAACCGCGATATGCGGGAATGCAATCCTCCAATGGAGCGGCCGATAGTCATTGCGAATCTCGTCATCGATGTCCTTCAGCGCTAGCACCGATGCAGGGATCTCGGAATCGCCTGCAAGGATCTTCTTGACGTAATCCCTATCGGTGTCTATTCCATCAACTAGCTGTTCGTAACCCGCATTAACGATGTCCATCTTGTCGGGCAGCAGCCACTTCGCGAGCTTCACGTTGTACAGGAAGGCGACCTGTCGTTGCAGAGGACGCACCTCGTCGCGCCAATACGAATCGACCGCATGAACTTCATCTACCGTGTTGCGAGGCATGTCTAGCATGCGCGTCACATTGCGCAAAAGATCTGATTGGATGTCCTTCTCGACCTGCTCCTGGCTCCTGAATAGCGCCATCTGGAACTCATCATCGGACGCCTCGACCTCGTCATAGACGCCGATGAGGCTGTTTCCGCATGCAAGGTTGTAGTCGAAGAACTCGAAGGGCTTGTCCGGTCTGAAGACCTTCATCCACAAGACCAGCTTGGCAAGCTCAACGGCGGTGGGATTCAGGTCAACGCCGTAGATGCACTTCCTCGCGATCTGGGTATGAACCATATAAGATGTCTCTTTGTCCCAGACCCTGTCCGTCTTCCCGTCCTCGTGAAGCTCCTCTAAGCATTGGCGCACGAACTCGACCATGCGGTTGTAGCAGGCAATGAGCATGTGCCCGCTTCCCATTGCCGGATCGCAAACCTTGATATCCAAGACAGCATTGAAAAGATCGTCGAAACCCGACCCATGCTTCTCCTTAGCTTCTTGCAGCTGCGGAGAGAGCCCGGTTTCGACAAGGTGCTCCACGATAAGGTCGGGAGTGTAGTAGGATCCCGTCGCCTTGCGTTCGCCCTTGTGGTTAATCAGGTACAAGTCTCCCGCGCGAACATCGCGGCGTATGCGCTTCTTGTTCACTATCGAGGGCATCTCGTCGATGGCTCTGTCGCTTATCGCCATCTTGTATTCCAATAAACTCTCGTAGATGCCGCCAAGCTCGCGCTCCGAGATCGTCGAGAAGTCCACTGTGTAGACGCGCTTCTTCACCTGGACGCGGCAGAGGTTGTCGATGGCGCGCGAGAACAGGATGTCGTCCATGTCGAGGTCATAGAGCAGCGGGTGCTTTTTCGACGAGAACAGACCGCCATTGTATTTGGCGTCGATGAGCTTGAAGGTGTTCGCCAGCTTCAGGTCGTCATTGCGCAGGAACTCGCTCTCAAGATCAAACGAGCCGATTTGATCGCTGTGGGAGATGATGAGCTCCAACAGGTTCCCCTCGCCCTTGATGACCTTGGGAATCACGCCTTGGTCGAATAGGTTGCGATCTTCCGCGTAAAGCACGAATAGAAGGCGAAGGAGGAACACCAGCGATTCATCGTAGACGATGCGAAGCAGGTCAGCGCGAACCCGCTCGTCCTTGTGCGCGTCTTCGACACTGATTCCATATGCGCTCTTGATGACGGCAGCGAGGATCGGGCTTTCCTCGACATAAACCTTGCGCCAGATTCCCGTCGCGATATATTCCAGAGCCGTGAACGTCTGCTCGCGCAGCTCGGTTGTGACAGCACGCTCAAGCTCGCTGGAATCCTGCTCGTGCTTCACAAGCTGCCCGGCAAGAGACTGCCTGCAGAAGAAGATGCCGAAGAGCTTCAAATACTTGTCGCGTTCCGCCTTGTCCGGGCAGTTCGCGATCGCCTCAAGGTCAAACTCGATGAAGTGGCGTTCGTACTCCTTAACGCTATGCGTATACAGCTTTGAATAGATTCGCCACGTATAGCCATCGGTGAGCACGATGTAGTTGACGTCGTTATCGCTTCCAGTGTTGTTGAGCATCAAGTTGAGCGTGCGCAAATAATTGAGCGTCTGGTAGATCTCGTCTGTGTTGTCTTCCTTGCGAATGAAGTATTTGCCCTCGATGCGCCCATATCGCTTGGACTCGATAACAGCCGTCGTGTTGGCATGATTCGGAAGGCACTCGTCGCCGTCGTAAACGACGAAGTCCATGATGTCCCCGTCCAGGCCAACTTGAGCCAATAGCTTGTTGTCCAAGCTCTCAAGAATCGGACGAATGAGAACGTCTTCTGTCTGACGCTCGTTGAGCTCTCGCGATTCGGCGAACACGTCTTTGAGCGGCTTTTGGCCGACACCGTCTACCCAATCAGTCAGACGGTTGCAGTGGAATTCCTTGAACTGCTTGGTCTGCGGCAGCACCTCCTCGATGTAATGAGATGAGATTAACCCGCTGCCATCTTCGTCTAATGAGGTCTTGATATATTCCACGTTTCTCCCAATCGCTTTTGCTTGCTAAAGACACGAGCCGCGCGATTCCCAGAAACTTCGCCGCTCCAAATATCTCTTGAACCTGTTTCATATATTTTCTCATAGAAATAAAGTAAGCCCCGCCTAAGCAGGGCTCCTTTCCGCATACTCCACGATTCTAGAGATTGATGGTTAATGCCTCTACGGATGGCTCGGCGCTATTTCTTTGGCTTCTGCCGATAGGTGTCAAGGTAGAGTTTTCGGCTCTCCACGATCGCCTCCGAGTCGAGCTTGAGGTCATCGAGGCCGCCACGAACCGCATCGATGCTCTTCGTGGCTTTCTTCATCAGGCTGAGCATTTCTGTTTCCAGTTTTGCGCCGTGCCTAATCTTTAACGCAATGGTGTTGAGCGCGTGCGCTGCCTGGTTGAGCAAGATACCCTGCTTTCTGATCTGGTAATCCATGATTCCCTGCGCACGCGGATCGATGATGACGAACGAATCAGGGTCTTCGCCGATCTTGCATTCTATTGGTAATCGGGTGAGCAGCCGGATGTAGTCGCTGGTGTTGAGCTCCATTGCAGCTGCTTCCGATTTGAGCTTCTGGAAGTCCGGCTCGTCGAGCCTGCATGTGATCATATGGGTCTAATGAAAGCTTGCGCACGAACGTAGACTTGCCAATACCCTGATTGCCAATGAACACCGGCATGTAATCGAACTTGCATCCAGGCTCGAACGTACGGGCAATCTCCGAGATGAGCGGATCACCCCTACGCATCGCGAGCACTTTCCACAAGAGAGACCATGGCGGTCTTCGGAACATACCAGCGCTTCCCGATGCGCACAGCTGGAAGCTTTCCCTTAGAGCAAAGAGAGCGCACGGTGGCCTCACACTGCCCGGTGATTTCAGAGAGATGTGCAGGCGTTAGCAGGTCTGGATAGTCTTCAAAAAGCATTTGCGCGGACTGAGACTCCGGCGGGTTTTCACTTAGATAGATGACCCTGCATGTAGGTTCATCCGCATTCATGTTAAGCATAACATCACTTCCTTTCGATTTCTTTACTTGACGTTCCGGCTAGCCTGGGGCTATTATGAGTTCATAAGTTGACACGTTAAAGACGGTTTTTATAGGTATTTTGAAAACGAGGAAAAATGAAGGACTTCATGCCAGCGCGCGACAACTTCATAAACAGCACCGAAGACAGAACTTGGAAGTCGTCTAATCAAGATGTCGAACGCTTCATCGCAAGCGATACGGCCTCAAAGATGCGCAGCTTTCTCAAAAGCGCTCCCGATATGTTCGAGGCGGGTGACAGGATGGCACTCCCTGTTGAAGTTGATCTGAACTCAGCATTAGCTGCTCGTGCCGTGTTGCAACTCGCATTGCTCGCAAGGGAAACCGCAAAGAATAGCGATACCACTCTTTCGGAAACGGATCTTGACGGGTACGGACTATTTGCGACCAGAGCATCGCAAGAGATACAAGGCTTCATGCGAGATCGTGCGAGGATGGTTACAGAAACCGCGCAGCTCATGGCTGAGGACAAAGACGATGATGCCTTCCTCAAAAGCGAGATGGGCTTTACCGGGGTGTTGGATCGCGATGCTGAGATCATCGGGATTGCGTTTGACATTGTCGTACCCAAAGGAGACTATGCAACTTTCCTTCGGCGCATGATCGAAACAAATGCCCTTGCGACTGAGGCGCGTGGTTTGGCAAACCGGTGGGCAAGTGAATGGAGCATCCTGGAAGAAGATGACACCCTTGAAGATGCCGACGAAGAAGATTCCAATTGCCTACGATTGAGGTGCGCAATGGGCTACTATGAAGATTCCAATGCCGGTATCAGGCATGCCCTTTCGAATCTTTGCGACTACCTGATGACGCTCCATATGGGCGATATGCGAACCGTGGTCATCGATGGTCAGGAGGTCAGATCCATTGCAACGGGTATCGGGTCTCTTTGGTGGAGCGCCCTAGACGCCATGCGCATAGGCAGGCTTGGCGCATGTGAGGTTTGCGGAAAGCCCTTCATCACCAACAACGAGCGCGGTAAGAAGCGCAAGTACTGCTCTGAAGCATGCAAACAATGGAGAAAAGTTCATCCAGGCGAAACTCGGATGAACAAAGACAAGCCATCCCCGCCCGAATGGGCGTGTGTGGGGCGTGTGTGGATAGATAGGCACCAGTAGCGCGAACTACCGGTTAGGAGGTGAATGAACAATGGCAAAAGGAGACGGAAGCATAAGCGTCGTGAAGGACAAGAGCGGCAATGTCGTTCGCAACCGCTGGCGCGTGAGCTTGAGCTTCGGCACCGACCCCTCAAAACCCACCTGATACAAAGTAAACAGGCCAGACGGATTAGCCATCTGACCTGCGAAAAGTTGGTCGCGGGGGCCGGATTTGAACCAACGACCTTCGGGTTATGAGCCCGACGAGCTACCAGACTGCTCCACCCCGCACTATGTAGTTGCTGATCAACAGCAGTATTCATAATAACACGCCTCCGGGCGTTTGCAAACCCTAAATTCCTGAGCGAGCATTTCAACGTAACTTCTGGCACGTTCCGGCACGTTTTCAATACATTTTTTGACACCTTTTCAGTCACCTTTTTGACATAAATCAACCCACCGTGCCACACGTAAAGCCTCATCGTACGTAGCAATCCTATCGCCAAGATTATTATGCAAGAGCTGCAAGGCCAAGCGATATAAACATAATCAAGAAGCCGCCGATGCCGACGCTCAGGCCAATAATGAGACGCCGTTTGAGGGTATAGCGCTCCAGGACGGAAAATGCAGAGGTGAAGGGCGCGCGGTCAAATAGCAGAAGCGCGATGCCGACGAACATGATCGCCAATCCCATGGACGCTATCCATAAGTTGGTTGCGGGAATCGCGGCTTGCGTTTCGGATGGGTTGAGCGCGCTGATGACGCAGCCCCACAGGAATAAAAGTAGGACGAGAAACACAAGCACGTCCCAGACAATTCCTATGATCGCTCGCGCAGAAAGACCGCTTTCATCTTCGGTTGAAGGGGTTGAGGAAGCTACGTGTGACAAAGATGGTGATTGAGTTGTTGCAGGATTGCTTGCTTCACGTTGCTTGTCGGTTTCACGCTCGATTGACTCTCTGGTTGAAGCTGGCAGTGCGTGCAAGAATGCAGCCTTGAGCTCCCCTACCGTTTGGTAGCGTTGCTGCGGATCAAAGGCCGATGCCTTTCTGATCACCGCCGCCAAAGCAGGATTTGCCGCACTTAAAAATACATCACGCTTCTCGCGCGAGCTAAAAGAAGCATGCGGTGTCGCGCCCGTGAGCATGAAGTAGAGCACGGCGCCAAGCGCGTATACATCGGAACGCACATCGGTCTGACCGTAGCCAAATTGCTCAGGCGGCGCATATGCACGCGTGCCTAAGGCACGCGTATCACAATCTGAATCCTCGTTGAAGAGGCGTGCGATCCCGAAATCGATCACCTTGACCTGAAGGTTGCGCGGATCGTCAGTCCCATCGGCAAGAATCATAATATTGCTCGGCTTGATATCACGATGAATGAGCGATGGATCAAACGAGGCATGCAGCTGCGCTACCGCATCGCATAGTTTAGGAAAAATGAACTGCGTCGTTTTCTCACCCGCGCCATGCTGAGCGACCCAGGCATCAAGCGTCTCGCCCTCAAGGTACTCGAGAATGACAACCTGATACCCCGGGATGTCGTAACAATCCAAAACACGAGGAGCACACGCAAGTTTACGTCCCTGCTTTTCAGCAAGATAGAGCAACTCATATGCATTCCCCGCGTTGGATGCATTTGCAATTTGTTTGCGGATGTAGCGGACGCCAGGCTGAGTGTATGATTGACTTCCTTGGTTGGTAATTCCATCGCCAAAATCAACGTTAGACTCAGCGGCGGTATCAGCGACGGGTTCAGCGACGGTATCAGCGACGGGTTCAGCGTCATGCTCATACACAACGAGCTCCGTCGTTTCGAACTCGGAACTTTTGAGCATCTCGACCACGTGATAGTGTTTATCGCGCGCGAGGTTGGCCAGGCAGGTTTGTAAATCAGGTGAAGTCATAGACCTCATACTAGCAGAGCGTGCGAGCAGATCATCAGGCCGTCAGAAAATTGAACGAGCAAATGCTAGCAAATGGTTGCTTCCCCAAACCGATACAACTCGCATTCCGCCTCACGCAGCGTGTATCCCTTGTCGAGGCAGAAAATGATAATGGCATCGCGCCGATCCTTGGGATACAGCTCGTTCACACGCGCCGCCTGAAGCAACCGATTTGTCTCCGTAAGCGACAGCTGCATGGCAAAGGCAAGTTGAAACATCTTATTGCGCGACCCCTGCCGCTCCCCTTTGAAAATCTGGTAACCAAACGTCTCATTAAGACCCGCCGCTTTGATGACAGCCGCGCGCTTGAGCCCCTTTTTGTCCAGAAGGTAGTTGAGATACTCAGCGGCTGATCGGCTTGTAATGTGGTATGCATCAGTAAAGGCAGTAGGCGATGGGGCATCCAGCAGTTCAGCCAAAAGCTCCTCAGTAAGCGGTTCTTCAGCCGCAGGGATCTCGACTGCAGATTGCCCTGCATTGGGATGCTCATCTGCATGAATATCTTCAGGCGTTTTCACGCAACTTCCTTTCTAAGGGGCTAGCCCAAAAGCCACGAAGCCGTCGGCTTATCAGAAATCATACTTGCATAATACAGTGCTTTGGTGGCGTTGCCATCAAAGTAAACATCACCCGTCACGGTACCACCTGCAGCAAGCGTCCCCGAATTCAACTCATTATCACTCTCGGAATAATACGTATTTGATCGCTGGGCGCCATTTGCGTCTTCAGCCTTCCAATCGAAGGAGTTAAAAGAGAGTCCCTTGGAACCATTGTTGGCATAGGTAACTGTGATGCCAGTAATAGGATCACCATTGTAATTTTTGAGACCTGTTTGAACGGCATCAACGCTTACGACAAGACCGCCCTCAGTTGTGATAGAAGTGCCCACAGCTAGATCAGTAGTGGAATCTGCGGCAGAAGTCGAAGCGGTTGAATCGCCTGACTCGGCCTCCACCGTTACACTTGCTTCAGGTCCATTAGTGGCGGAATCAATGGCGGCACTATACATACTCTGCGTCGCGAGCACCACAATAATCGAAATCACATTGAGCACGATGCCAGCGATTGCAATGCCGTTGCCTTTCTTCTTGCCCTTGCGAATTCCGACAAATCCCACGATGGCAAAAATGAGGCCGAGCGCTGCCAGAAAAAACGATCCATTGTTAATAATAGGCAGAAACGATGTCAAAATGGCAAGGATGCCAAGAACGAGAGCTGCAATCGCCATGCCCGATGTTGAAGTAGACTGCGTAGGTTGCTGCGTAGGTTGATCCATAGGGGTTCCTCTCACATTGAGATGACACATCGGCATGATCTACCACGAACGATGCTCGTTCAGATTCTCGTTCATCCAGATCAGTCGCCAACACGGCATCGTGCTTATCAATACATCATCGTATGGTAGAGGTAGACCTACACAAAAACATTAGCTGCGAGCTAAGGTTAGTTTGATTGAGCTAGACGTGCGGAAGACAGAAACGCATCAATAAGCACTACTTGTTCGTTGGGCTCCACAGGAACATCGATAAGTGAGGTTGGTTGAGGGATTTCCTCACCGTCTTCTTCGAGGCCAAATAAAACACAGCCAAGCAATTCCCGTGCAGACAACAATGCATCATCCTCATTAACACCACTTGTTGCTACATCCAAATCAGGGAAGGTCACCGCAATTTCACAGCCAGGCTCGTAGGTAAACACGGCAGGATAAAAGTATCTATCATTCTTTTTCATTATGTCTCCATTCATAGGTGAAGAACTCATTCGAAATGAATTCCTGCTTGTCATTCGATACTTTTCCCGTTTTTTAAAGGATTTTTGACAAACGAAGACTTTCTGCGAGCCTTCAATTTTCCATTGGGCCTTGGCAGAAGTCATTTCAACTCATATATGAGTTGAAATCCTCACAAACCACCCCAGTTTTGTCACTAAGAACAGTAAAGTCGACCTCGACGAGAGTAAAGCCTAAAGACCAGTCCTCGCACAAAGTCGAGTCTCGTCACGGAAGGCATCAAAAATCAAAAAAGAGTGAAGAACTATTTAAAACGTAACATACAAAGCACTTTTATCATTATTGAATACAATCTTAGCATAAGCGCATCCAGATGATTTTCTAAGTTTAACCTGTTCAAACCACATTAACGTCGAAAACCAAGACAAAAGTTAAAGCAAAAGCTCAAACAAAAAACTAATCCACGTAGTCCCGATCAATCATGACGTTATGGCTAAACTGCGGATAGGTCTCACGTATTTTTTCAACTACCGCATCGCGCAAAGCTTCGTCGTCTTCCTTAAAATCAATCACGAGATCAAAGTTCACAACGCCTGTTGCCTCATCGACATAAAACCCATGCGTCCCCAAAATACCTGGCTGCTGAATAACCAGCTTTTGAAGGAGCGCGTGCACCGGCGCGTACTTGCCCGTTGTATTGGTCGCGTAAATTCCAAGCGTAATCAGAATGCCAAACTTGTCGTAAACATCCTCAGAAATGCGACGCGTCAACTCGGATACTGTGCGTGCATTCATGTTATCCTCAACCTCAATATGCGCACTGCCAATAATCTCATTGGGTCCAAAGTTATCGAGCATCAAATCATAAGTGCCAAGCACACCATCGTAGGAGGAAATGAACTTCTTGAGTGAGTGCCCAAGCTTATCATCCCCCCGCTCACCAATGATGGGACTCACTGCATCTTTGAGCACATCAAATCCCGCCTTAAACACGAAAAGCGAGATGATAATGCCAATAATACCGTCAATATTGACGTTAAACCAGATCATGGCAAGTGCTGCCACAAGCGTACCACCCGTCAAAATGGCATCGTAATTCGAGTCGATACCGGATCCGTAGAGCGCACCTGAATCATACTCACGCCCTTTACGCGTGAGATACCAGCCAATAAAAATCTTGGCGATAATAGAAGCAACAATGACGATAAGGGTAATGGTGCCGTAATTAGTAACGGCTGGATGGATCACTTTATCAATAGATTCACGCATTGACATGACTGCGGCCGCCAAAATGATGAGCGCAATCACGAGCGAAGTCATATACTCCAAACGTCCATAACCAAACGGATGTTTTCTATCTGCGCGCCGCCCGGCGAGTTTGGTACCAATGATGGTGATGACCGATGAGAGCACGTCCGTTGCATTATTGACCGCGTCTAAAATAATGGCGATGGAGTTAGCGGCAACACCCACGATAGTCTTAAAAATAACAAGAACAACGTTGCCCACAATGCCTACATAGCTCGCACGCACAATACCCTGTTCACGCTTTTTTTGATCAGGCATTGATGCACGTGCATGCTTTTGAGCGCGATGCTTTTTATGCACAAACTTTGCAAGATTATCAGGCACCTCAACCTTTTGATCGTGTGCCTGAGCCGACGCTTTGTCTGTTCCCTTGTCCGCCTGGTGATCTGTTGCTTGCACACCCATTGCGCTCATGCCTCTTTAATCCCACCATGATGCTGTGTGTTCATCGCGGTGCCTGCTTGCCCTCTATCTACCTTTTGTCGTTATCTTTAGATCATAGAGCGCCTTGTGCGCAGAAATGATTACACATGCCAACGACTAAGGGATTGTAGGCAGAGCGTTGCTTAAGTGATTATTTTGCAGCGATTATTTTGCAGCGATTACCTTGCGACGGGAAGCGAGAACATATCGCTACATTAAATACGGTTCATCAGCCTTATCAATACCTTGCACCGCAATGCCAATAAGGCCAGGCCCTCCATGGGTAACGAGAACCGGGCAGATTTCTTCCTCGTACAAATCAACAAAATCAGGAAGCTCTTCACATACCGTTGTACAAAACTTTGCACACTCAGCTTCCGCGTTGCTATTCACGACGGCAATATTGTAATGACGAAATCCCTCGACCCGTTTTTTAGCCAGCCCCAACATCTTTTTGAGCGACTGTTTGCGTCCCTTTGCCTTAAGCAACGGTTCAAGTGCCCCTTCAGCATTGGAACTAATCACCGGACGAACATCCAAAACTGATCCAAGCGCATAACTCGCACCAGACAAACGCCCTCCCTTGTAGAGATACGTGAGCGTTTCAGGAGTGAAAAATGCTCTTGTGTTGTCAATAATGCGCCCCATGCGCTCTAAAATATCCTCAAACGACAAACCTGCCTGTACCAACTTAGCAGCAGCAATGCCAATAAGGCCTGACCCCATCGCCAAAGATTTTGAGTCAAAAACGCGTGTTTCTAATTCGCTGAAGCCCATCGCAACACTGCGAAACAAGTTAAATGTGCTTGAAAGAGCACTCGCAATAGTAACCGCAATAACTTGCTGATATCCATCAGCATGAATTTGTTCAAGTGTTTTGAGCACCGAAGCAGGCGTCGGCGTTGAAGTCGAAGGGATCTCTTCAGGAAGACGTGCATAGATTTCGTTTGGCATAATATCCACACGGTCACGATAGGTTTCGTTAGGATAGTTGATCAGAAGAGGCACCACATAAATATTGCATGCTTCAACAACTGCGGAAGGAATATCGCACGCGGAATCAACCATAATAGCGATACGATTTTTTGCACACACCGACAGCTCTTGCGCATTTTGCGCGTTCTGTGAACTCGAGAACGAACTCTGCAAATGCTGCGAACTCTGTGAATCTTGCGAGATAATTTTTGAGAATATGCCCGACACCGTACTATGACCCCTTTATCCAAAATACATAAAGGTTCATTATACCGTGGTTGAGGCCGTTGTACCCGCGTAGTCGATTAGACAAACCGCGGCACTCATTACTGCCCGTTTTGCACAAGCGGGGGCAGTTTCACATGAGTGGCCTCATAGCGCAAATAGCCCATTTGAATCCAACAACCCACGCAGTACATCGTACATACGGTAGGAACAATGGTGAGGCATCCCGGCAACCAGCAAATCAGCGTGAGTACCGCAGTAGCAATAAGCGCGCCACTATAGGGATGCTTGCCTTTTGAAAAATGGATACCAAGCGCAGCACCTGCAAGAGGAATCGCAAAAAGCCACGTAGTCACCATGATGATGGTAAGCAGCGCTGCGATAGGTAATCCAACAACGGTAATCGATAAGATGATAAGCACAATAGGCATCACAAGAAAAGCGATAAAGCCAGCAAGACAGGAACGCCCCATTCTGTCACGCGTCATAATAGCCATACGCTCAATGGGCTTGCGACCAATCCAAGTAAAGAGAGCGGTCAAAAGACTATGAGAAGCAAGAGCGAAGACCACAATCAGCATCCACACGACTGATCCAAAAGGAAGAAGAGATCCCCAATCGGTTTGCAACGCAATACCTGATGCACTCTCACCTGTCATCTCTTGAGCAGGACGTTTTACGATCTCTCCAATTGATGCCCCCTCAGCAACGGTTACGTTAGCATTATCGGGAACAGCAAGCACGCCAGTAATTACCGCGTCATCGGTAATAGTGATAGTGCCAGCATTGATAGCCACATCGCCTTCGACGGTAGCAGAACACGTTACCTCGTATCCACTTAGAAATACGCCCAGATACGTACCTCCTGCCTTAATCGTACGACCCGCCGCATAAAGTCCTTTAGCCGTAACGTCAGAACCAGTGGTAATAGTCATGCCTGCCGCGGTGATATTGTTGATGACAGCAGTCTTAGTAATCATGATGGTCTGACCAGCAGGACGCAGAGACCCATTAATTGTTGAGTCCGTAAAAGAAAGTTCGTTTCCTGCTACACAGGCACTGCCATTGCCTTGTGCACCAACAGTAATGCCCGATGCCTGCAAAGCATCACCTGCCCAATAAAAATCAGTACCAATTTCCTTATTGGTCACCGGAGCATTAACCACAAAGAGATTACCGGTGTGAACATCATTAATTACCTCAGACTCGCCTGATTGCGCCTGACTACTAAACGCATCAGCATAGGCGCGCTCAGGAATGATCAGATAGGGTGTTGCAAGTGCTCCGAGCAATAACACACTTATCACCACGCTGAAGAGAACCTGAACCACTGATGGTGAACTTGGTGAACTATACGATGTGGTTTTCTGCATTACCTATCCTGTCTTTTGCCGTTACAGCCTTGTATGTACTGTTTTTCACAAGACTTTTGGTGCGCGTTGTATTGTGCCTTGTCTTGTGCGTTATTTGCTCAATGTAACTGAATCAATCATGATCTCGTCGAGGTAGTCTTTATCAAGCGAGCATCCAATACCCGTCTCGTATCCCTTAGGATTCAAAAGAAGCTCGCCGCCCGCACATTCAAGCGCCGGACGCGCGCAATCACGATCAAAATACTCGGAATAATCAGCAATATCGCCTGGTAAATCAACACCCGCTAAAGTCTCAAAAGCGGCATAGGTGCGTTTTGATACACCCGTGTCAAACATGCCACCCATCCAAACTTGGAATCCTTGCTCTTCAGCAAAGTTGATAAAGTCAAGCGAAGGCTGAATGCCACCAAACTTAGAGATCTTAACCGCGTAACAACGCAAGTTGTCGTACTCAAGCGACTCCATCATCTCTTGTGCACTCACCACTGATTCATCCAAACAAATTGGGGTCGTCAGTGTTTCTTGCAAGGTAGAAAGACGATCAAATAAGCTACGCTGTCCTGAATGGGGCACATATTCAGGGTCAAGTGGCTCTTCTAAACACGCAATATTCAAGCGATCCAACTTATAGAGCGCATCGAGTTGCGACTCATTAAAGGATTGATTAGCGTCCAAAAAGATGGTGAGGTTAGGATAGCGCTCACGCACAGCACGAACCTTATCGACCGCCGAATTGGGCTCGATCTTGATTTTGACGCGCTCATACCCTTGCGCAACCGCGGCGTCCACTGCCGCAAGCGTTTCATCTGTATCCATAATGCCTACCACAGTACCCCCGAGCACGCGCTCTAGGGGCGCTCCACCCAACAAAGCACGCAGCGGCTTAGCGACAACTTTGCCATAAAGATCCCACACCGCACACTCAACGGCGGATTTTGCTTGTGGAAAATCTGCAATGTCAGGGAAAGTAGCCAAAGAACGCGAAACTTCTGAAGGATGCAGATAGCGTTCATTCATCACAATCTCAGCGATGTCATCACGCACGACCACATAATCATCTTCAAGCGTCTCAGGCAAATACCAATTGGTCGTAAAAGAAACACACTCGCCAATGCCCGTGCGTCCTGCCCAGTCACGAATCTCAACAAAGAAGGATTCGCGCTGATCAACGATGCCTTTTGCCGTTGTAACGGGATGCGCAAAATTCTGGCGCACGCGATAAAGTGATACTGATTTTATGTCGATGCGTCGATCGTAGAGTTGACGCAGCTCTTGAGTGTTGACCTTATTGGCAACCGTACGAGGAAATTCATTCAACACTAAAATATGTTTAGGATGATGCAAACTCGACATCCGCTCGTCAAGATACGCATGGATATTGCGCGCAAACTCCTGCGGACAAGACGCGGGTTTAATACCCGTATCCTCAGGATAGAGCCACGAATCCTTATGATCACGCTCGATAGCTTCAGTTGAGTAATCTGCCTCAATAAAGGCAACAGGACGGTAGCCCCACTCCTCATCGGCCGTACCAAAAACAAAGGCATCCTTAACACCTGGAATACGCAAGAGTTCCTCACGTATCTCTTCAGGGTAGATATTTTCTCCGCCTGAAACAATGAGATCATGCACGCGCTCAAAAACATGAAGAAATCCTTCATGATCAATCATGGCACGATCACCTGTTACAAACCACTCATCAAGCGTAAAGGCAGCACGCGCGTTAAGATATCCCGCAAAGACACCGGGGCCTTTGACGTGAAGGGCGCCAATTCCTTTTTCATCTGGTCGCATAATATTAACGCGATAACCCTGCAAAAGTTCTAACCCGCCATCAAAAGAGCGCGTTACGCGCGAGCAAGCAATCATAGAACTTGTCTCGGTCATGCCATAACTTGCATAAACACGTGCCTTAGCACGAAGTGCGCGCTTAATGGTTTTGTCGTTTAAGGCTGACCCACCCAACAAAATGCACTTGTATTGGGAAATAATTTTGTCTTTGTCATTTTCAAGCAAATCACGCAAAATCTTATCAACCACTGAGATGTGCGTGACGTTAAAGGTTAAGACGTCATTTAAAATACCCTGCACCGAATAGCGTTTATAGAGAATAAAGGGATTGCCGTTCAACAAACAACGCACCATTACCTCAAGGCCGCCCACATGGCACAAAGGCAGCACAAGCTGCCACATGCCTTTGCGCGGCACAAGCAAGCGTTCATTAGCCGCAACCGCAGCACCCATCAAATCCTCCCACAAAAGCTTTGCCGCTTTAGGAGTACCTGAAGTACCTGAAGTAAACATGATCACGCCACAGGAGGAAGAGTCATAGGCCTCTTCACGTTCTTGCGCAAAATCAAGAATTCCCATGGTATAGGAGTTGATAGGAATCTGCCCATCGCCTAACCGAGAAAGTTCTAAAAGTTCCATGCCCAAGGACTCAACGAGTGCATTTTTAAGTGCTTGCTCTGTCACCACAGGAATATCTTTTTGATGCGTAGCTGTCTCAAGCTCCATCATACGCACATTGCGCTCCTCGTCAGACAAACGAGGATTGAGCACCACTAAGCTAAAGCCAGCATACGCACTAGCAAGCGCCATAATGACAAACTCGGCACAATTATAGGAATTGATAGCAAGATATGTTCCCGCCTGATATCCCTGACGAATCAGCCCTCGCGCAAGCGCTGCTGACGCAAGACGAACTTGGCGATAGGATAAACGCATGGTGCCCGAATCCAGCTGCGTATAAAACATGGGCTGAGAGCCATGCTCTTGAGCATACAGGGCTAATGTTTTAATCACGAATCTAACTCCTTATGCATCAGGGGAATTTAGGGAACTTGCTAAAGTCAGGATCACGCTTTTCTTTAAACGCATCACGACCCTCCATCGCCTCTTCGGTGGTGTAGTAGAGCAACGTTGCATCGCCACCAAATTGCTGTAAGCCTGCCAAACCATCAGTCGCGGCATTAAACGAGGCCTTCATAAAGCGTAGTGCTGTTGCAGAATGTTTTAAGATATCACGGCACCACGAAACCGTTTCCGCTTCCAAATCATCAAAAGGCACAACGGTATTTACCATGCCCATCTCAAGCGCTTCTTGCGCAGTATACTGACGGCAAAGATACCAAATCTCGCGCGCTTTTTTCTGTCCGACGATAGCGGCTAGATAACCCGCACCATATCCCGCATCAAAACTACCGACCTTAGGGCCAGTCTGACCAAACTTGGCCGTATCAGCCGCAATGGTGAGATCACAGAGAATCTGAAGGATATTGCCGCCACCAATGGAATATCCATTACACATGCAAATCACCGGTTTAGGAATCACGCGGATCAAACGCTGCACATCCAAAATGTTTAAGCGTGGAATGTTATCTTCACCCACATATCCACCATTGCCGCGTACTTTTTGATCTCCGCCGGAGCAAAACGCCTCATCCTCATGACGGCCCCCATGATTGGCACCGGTCAAGATAATAACTCCAATAGAAGAGTCATCACGTGCCACGCTAAACGCATCATAAAGCTCCATTGCCGTTAACGGCGTAAACGCATTACGGCGCTCAGGACGATTGATGGTAATCTTGGCAATTCCGTCCATTGTCTCGTAGATAATCTCTTGGTAGCTCTTACCGGCAACCCACGGGAACTGACTCATATCATTCCTTACCTGTGATGGAAATAGTTCTTCAAGGAAGGCTTTCACCACCGTCACAAGCTCATCACACGCCTCCGCATGCACATTGTGCCCGGCCTCCGGAATCACTGCATAATTGGTAATACCCGGTTTATCGCGTTTGAACAGGTCTGCCATGGCTAGCCTTCGTACCATTTCAGAATAGCGCACATCGGCGCCGCCCGCTAGGAAAAGCGTGGGTAGATCGAGCTCATCAAGAGCAGGACGCATATTTTCCATCCGATATTGACCGGCTTGGGACAAGTTTAAAGCTAAGGCGATGGGGTTATTGGCCACGCGTTCTTCACGCAATGCCATCTGCATCTTATCTGAGAGCGCACGCTGCGTTTCAAAAAGAGGGAGCGCCTCCCAATACGCAACAAACGCCTCCATGCCGCCCTGCAGCATATCAAGATGCGCGCGCGTTTTTGCCTCCATACTGGCACGCTCTTCTTCATTTTCTGGCCCTAAGCCCGCTGACTCAAGAATAAGTGCTGAAAAACATCCTGGATAACGTGTTGCCGCAACTTCAGCAATACGACCCCCTAAGGAGTATCCATACAAAATTGGTTTCGCGAGATTACCGCGCGCCTGAAGGGCAGCTACCAGCGTTAGAACTTGGTCAACATAAGCATCAAGCGTAAAGGCGCGCTCCTCTTGCGCACTAAGTGTTGTCATACCATGCCCTATTAAATCGGGCGCAACCACATAGAAGGCATCGCTAAACTGCTGCGCGAATGCCTCCCAACTTGCCCCTGTTTGCATAAATCCATGAAGCAAAATAAGCGGTTGACGGTTAGGTTCTCCCCATGCATATCCATGGGTAGTAACCTTAATGCCTGCAATGTCTCCCGCTACACGCCACTCGGTCATAGGATTCTCCTTTATAAACGATATGTTTCATAGCGATCCGCCACACCCTCAAGCGGAAGCGAAATCTCTATCAAGCTAATCCCGGGCTGTTCATAACTTTTTTCAAGCGCTACACGGCATTCGTCAGCAGTTGCGACACGCATATAACCAAGGGAAAACGTTTGCGCCGCTGCCTCAAAGTTGGTAGTGTGCGGCGTTAAAAACAAGCGCTCAAAATATGCCTCGTCTGACTTTTGCGGAAGCATATCAAAAATTGCGCCTCCTTGATTATTCAGTAGCACAATAGTTACCTGTGAGGGCACTGCCCCATCGCCTACACAACGACGCTCAAACTCAGCCTGTAATGCAAGGGCATTAAGGTCATGCAACAATGATAAGTCTCCAATGACGAGCGTGGTGTGTTCATAGATTTGTGCCGCTCCCAATGCTGAACTTACTGTTCCATCAATACCGTTGAGGCCACGGTTCGCAAGTAAGGTCAGCTGCTTGTCATCGCGACCGGTGTAGAACATATCAAAGGCTCGTATTGCCATAGAGTTTGCGCTAAAAATGAGTGATCCTTGCGGAGCCGCATCAAGAACAGTGCGGATGTACGTTCCTTCAAAATCAGACGCTCCCGCCTTGCGTACCGTCTCAAGCTTTTCTTGCGCTTGCATCTGACGGAGTTCCCATGCATGAAGAGCTTGTCTAGCGTCAGTTTTTTGCCTCGATTCAGGAAGCGAGGCAACATCGAGCAATGTTGAAACAAATGAAGCAGGTGTCACCGGCACAAACACTGAGGTTTGCGCATTAAAATCACGGGTGGCGATGGGGTCAACCACAATCTGCACGCATGCATGCTCTTCAAGATAGCGCACCACCGGCTTTGACACTGGATAGCGTCCAAAACGAATCACGCAATCAAAGCCAGGAAGCGCTTGCGCTGCGTTCCCTTTAAAAAGCGTATCGGCTGTTGTGATAACAGCAGGATGGTTATAAGCGCGCAAGTTTGAGAGCGGATCAGCAATAAGAGGCGCATCTAAATACTCAGCCAGCGCAAAGAGGCACGCTGCTTCAATATCTTGCTCTTCAGGTGAGAGGTGTTCAGAAAATGTTTTCTCACCACAAAGAATGATAGAACGCCTTGCGGCAAGCCAGTCAAGCAGCTGAGCGGCTTGCTCTTCTTCAAGTTCAGTATGCGCTGACATAAGCGCCGGCATAGGTGTGTCAATGCGGCCAACGCTAAAAAGACCCTCTCCTGACCCCTCTACCGACAAGTCTGGTTTAAGGGGTTCATCAAAAGGGAAATTGATATGCACCGGTCCACGCGATACACCCGCTGCACCCACTGCTATGCATGCTTCGCGGGCAATCTGGCGCGCATACGCTATCACTTTGGGATCGACGCTTGGCTCAGGCATATTCCAAAACCCTTCAACATGATCCGAAAATGCTTTAAGTTGATCAAAGGTTTGCGGAGCGCCTACATGCTGGAGACGCTGTGGCCTATCGCCCGACAATACGATGAGCGGAATGCGCGATGACTCTGCTTCCACTACTGCCGGATAATAGTTTGCAAGCGCAGTTCCTGAAGTACAAATTACCGCCACCGGCTTTTGTTTTGCACGCGCTAAGCCAAGCGCAAAAAAGGCGGCACCACGCTCGTCAACGTCCACGTAGAGTTCCATCTGAGAGGCGTGCGCCACCATAGAAAGAGCTGTTGAGCGAGAACCTGGACTCACGACAACATCTTCAACCCCGCAGCGTATCAGTTCATCAAAAAAGGCTGACACGTAAAGCGCTGTCGCCTGCTCATGAGTAGCTTTAGTCATGATTACCTTCTTTATGTTATTGTCCAGAAAATGCAGTTAGTATCGTTTGGAGCTTCAGGTTGGTTTCTTTGTACTCTTCGCGCGCACGCGACCCCTCAACCACGCCGCAACCCGCATAAATCCAGCCACGTTCGCCATCAAACACGCCGCTTCTGATGGCGACAACAAACGACCCATCGCCTGATCCATCAACAAAGCCCACCGCGCCACCAAAAAAACCGCGGTTATACGTTTCCACCTCACGCAAGCACTGAAGCGCCTCTCCAACGGGAGCGCCTGCAAGAGCTGGCGTAGGGTGGAGTTGAGATACGAGCGATGGGAGGGTGCGCCCACTCATAATCTGAGCACACACGGGCGTCATCAAATGCTGCAACTGACGCAATTCCACCACGCGGGGATTTTGCGGTATATCCACGTCATAGCAATTACGACCAAACACTTCACGCATGAAGTGGACGACGTATTCATGTTCACGACGGTTTTTAGGATCCGCCATCAGTTGCTCAGCCAACAAAAACGTCTCATCAGAAGTTGAACCAGTTGCTGTCGTGCCGGCAAGACACATACTCTCAACCGTTGAACCTTGCTTTTCCACCAACAGCTCTGGGGTGCAACCACAGAAAAACACATCGCCATAACGATACATAAAGACCGTGCCACGTGCAGACCCATCGATCAAATTAACGAGCACATCTTTGGAGGAAAATGGCTCATGCGCCACAACCTGAACGCGCCGCGAGGGCACGATTTTATCAATACGACCAGACTGAATAGCTGTTAAGGAAGCATCGATGAGCGCTTCCCAATCAGCAAACTCATCCTCAATACGATCAAAAGAAATTGAGCGCTGGGTGCGTTTGGGCGCTTCTTGCGCATGACGACAAAACCGTGCCACACGCCCCTCATAGACAGGACCTAAGCTATTAACCTGAAGATAACTTCCCGTCTCGTCTTCAAGCAACACAAGCTCAGGCAGCATAAAACGCAAATTAGGAAAAGCCTGCATCATTTCATCAGCGGGTTTGGGGTTATCTGCATCAAAACGGGTAAACGAGAAAAATACCGGTGGCCGAACGGTATCCCCTTGCAGGATTTGATCTACGTCACCGAGCGAGGTAAGAGCGATGCAACGCCCTAACCCCATCGCCCGGCGCAGCTTTTGCTTGTCATAATATACAAATTGGTCGGTAAATCCTTTTTGCAGGGTACAAAAAGCATCTACCATATCCGCCTGAAGCGGCACGGTATGTGAATAAATTTTAGTCATGCGGCACTCTGCGCTATCGTTATGCCCCGAGAAGCTTTGACTGATCCCAAAGCTCTTGCAACTCATCCATAGGGAGATCCTCAATGCGACGCCCCATACCAAACGCGACGCCTTCCATAAATTCCCAGCGCGTACGGAACTTTCGACACGTTGCACGCAAGGCGCTTTCCGCATCTATTCCCATTTTGCGTCCGACATTAACAAGGCTAAAAAGTACATCCCCTAACTCAAGCTCAACCTGATCTGCCTCAGGCGCCGTTGACTCAACCTTGCCTTTTGCATCTTTAGGTGCCGCTGCATAGGCGGCTTTAAGTTCCTGAATCTCTTCAGCTACTTGCTCCCACACCGCATCAAGCGTATCCCACTCAAATCCAGCAGACACCGCTTTACGAGAAATCTTTTGCGCTTGCATGAGTGCGGGAAATGACGTCGGCACACCATCGAGCAAACCAGCTGGCTCACTTGTAGCAGAAGCTTCTGTTTGCGCGATGCGTGCGTCATTAAGTTTCACTTGATCCCATAGAGCAAGCACTTCACTTGCGCTCTCCGCCTGTGCATCACCAAAGACATGCGGATGGCGATGGATCATTTTGGCATTCACATCAGTTACGACATCAGCAATAGTGAACTCCTGCGCATCGGCAGCAATTTGGGACTGTAGTACGACCTGCAAAAGCACATCGCCCAACTCTTCACGTAAATGCGTCCAATCCGCAGCTTCAATAGTATCGACCGCTTCATAGGCTTCTTCGATCATATTTTTGGCAATACTTGCGTGCGTCTGTTCTCTATCCCAAGGACAACCACCAGGAGCACGCAGCGTTGCAATAGTGTCAACAAAAGCGCCAAATGCCGGCGCTGCCGCATCAGCATGCGAGCACCCCTCTACGTTGGCCTCAGCCTGCACGCTGTTCTCTGTCATCGCGTTGGTCTTGGCTTGTACGTTGACCTCAACCTGTACATCGCGATCTCTTTTTGCCCTGTTCACCATGATTGTTCGCGCTACTTAAATCTTGTACATAAATTGAAAGACGTCCTCACGCTGAATAATCACTTGAACACCCAAGTCGTCTCCCACTACGGTAAGAGCTTCTTGAACGGTGTTGAAGTCAGCAACCTCAGGATCAAGACGCACCAACATAGTCATTGAAAAAATATCATCAAGAATGGTTTGAGAAATGTCATCAATGTTGGCACCCTTTTCAGCCAACACGCCAGAAATTGCAGCAACAATACCTGCTCTATCTTTTCCTAAAACAGAAATTACGCAACGCATAGTAGATTCCTTTCAGTTTGCTTTATCTATTATTGAGCAACAAAGAAAGCGCCTCTGCCTTAGTTGCTGCATTTTTTCTAAATACTCCGCGTGTCGCACTCGTCGTTGTTTTGGCCCCCGCTTTTTTCACACCGCGCATGGACATGCACAAATGCTCCGCTTCCATAACCACGAGCACCCCTTGTGGATGCAATTCTTTAACAAGCGTATCAGCAACTTGAGAAGTCAAGCGCTCTTGTACCTGTGGACGACGGGCAAACACATCTACCAAACGAGCCAACTTTGAGATACCGCAAATACGCCCATCGCTTGCAGGGATATAAGCGACATGCGCCTTGCCAAAAAAGGGAGCAAGATGATGCTCGCATAATGAATAAAATGGAATGTCATGCACAATCACGAGCTCTTCATGATGTTCATCAAACGTTGTCTCAAAATGCACGGCTGGATCTTCATAGAGTCCCGCACAGCATTCTTCATACATACGAGCAACGCGTGCCGGTGTTTTTTGCAATCCTTCTCTATCGGGGTCTTCTCCGATGCCCTCTAAAATCAGACGGACGCCTTCTTCAATTTTCTTAAGATCCATAGTGCTCATGCTTGTTTACTTTCTCGTATCTATATCAAGTTCAATCTATATCAAGTTCAAGGGAAATAGGACAATGATCCGATCCCATAATTTCAGGCCAAATATGCGCCATAATCACTTTAGAAAACAGAGCCTGCGAGATTAAAAAGTAGTCGATACGCCACCCTGCATTGTTAGCACGCGCATTAAAGCGATAACTCCACCACGTATAGCATCCCGTAGTCTCAGGATGCAAGGCACGCCACGCATCAACAAAACCCGCATCCAAAAGCTCACTAAAATCAGACCGCTCTTCGTCAGAAAAGCCAGGGTTTCCTCTATTGGTAAGGGGATTTTTGAGATCGATCTCCGTATGCGCGACATTGAAATCTCCGCACATAACCACTGGCTTAACACTCACCGTTTCCCCATCAGGACCTATACCTTTTTCAAGGTTGACACAAAAGTCTCTAAACGCCCTATCCCAAGACATACGGTGGTCAAGGCGCGCCAGCTCATTTTGGGCATTAGGGGTATAGACATTAACAAACCAGAAAGCCTCAAACTCAAGCGCCACAATACGCCCTTCCGTATCAAGCTCCGGAATGCCTACTTTTGAAATTTGAGTGAGCGCTGGTTCTTTAGAAAACACTGCTGTACCAGAATAGCCTTTACGCTCAGCATAGCTCCAATATTGATGATAACCCAGCAAGTCCAGTTCAATCTGACCTTCTTGCAGCTTGGTTTCTTGCACAGCAAATACGTCAGCGTCGAGCTCAGAAAAAATATCCAGAAAGCCCTTTTTCACGCTGGCACGTAAACCGTTAACATTCCAAGAAACTAATCGCATACCTGCCTACTGTTATCTATCGCAAATCCCTTGTAAAAATCCCTTGTAAAAATCCCTTGTAAAAATCCCTCCTGCAGATGCCTCTGTTGAGCACCACGTTAAGGACTCTTACTTCTTTTTCTTCTTTTTGCGACTGGACTGAAGATAGGCACGCTCTTTAGCAGGCTTGACACGCTTCATATCAACAAAAATACCCAACATAAAGAATGCCCATGCAGCAAAACCACAAACCAGCGCAACCTGAGGGTCTCCATTAGGGATCACGAAGTTTGAAGCTAACATAATACCCGCTAGGATTAAACCAATGATCATGCACGCCGCCCACACGCGACGCCATTTATGGTAGGCCGGCGTGTCCGCCTTGAACGCACGAACCGCATCGCGAAATTCAAATTCCGCATTCTTTTCCGCATCACGTTCTTCACGCGACTTTTTCTTCTGTGCCGCACGCTCTTGTGGGGTCATGTTCTTGAGCGCTTTTTTCTTGCTTTTGCTTGTCTGCTCCTGCTGGCTTTTGCCACCAAACATACCTTTTTTAGGTTTTGCCGATGGGTCAACCACATAAACCGATGAAGCTGCTTTGCTCTTTGGCTTAGCCGATGCAGCGCTTTTACGGGTATGTCCCGTCGGTCCATTTTGCGTACGTTCATTCATAGCGTTGCGCGTGGTCATAGTAGTAATACTCCTATCGTGTAAGATGAGGGGCTGGTAAGCGAAAATTATTCGCGTAAAGAAAGATGCCTTACTTGTGCTCGCAAGACACTTCTCTTGAATTATTTCTCAAATGGTTTGCCCGTAATGAGCTCATAGGCTTGGATGTATTTCTCACTGGTTTTATCAATGATATCCTGTGGCAAACGAGGAGGATTACCCTGTCGATCCCAGTTCTCATTCAGCCAATTGCGGACAAACTGCTTGTCAAAAGAAGGTTGTTCTTTGCCTACCTCATACGTATCAACTGCCCAGAAGCGTGATGAATCAGGGGTCAAAACCTCATCGCCCAAAATAATAGTGCCATCAACAACACCAAACTCAAGCTTGGTATCAGCAATAATGATGCCACGCTCGCGAGCGTGATCAGCAGCGGTCTCATAGATCTTTAAGGTGAGATCTTTAATAGCTTGCGCATTATCAGCACCAATAAGCTCTACCGTCTGCTCAAAGCTGATGTTCTCGTCATGGTCACCAATCTCAGCTTTGGTAGAAGGCGTGAAGAGTGTCTCTGGCAACTTGGATGAATTGACCAAGCCCTCAGGAAGAGCGATACCGCACAGAGAGCCTGTTGCCTGATAATCCTTCAAGCCAGAACCGGTCAAATAGCCACGGACAATACACTCGACCGGGAACATGTCAGCTTTCTTGACAAGCATAAAGCGGCCGCGCAAATAATCCGCATAGGGCTGGAACTGCTCAGTTAGATCAGTAACATCAGCAGAAATTAAATGGTTTTCCACCACATCAGAGAGCAAATCGAACCAGAATAAGGAAAGCTGGGTGAGCACTTGACCTTTATAAGGGATCTCATCATCCAAAATATAGTCGAACGCACTGATGCGGTCAGTCGTGACCAACAAGAGTTTGTCACCCAAATCATAAATATCACGTACTTTGCCTTGGTAATCAGGTTTGATATCAATTCCTGCCATGGATGGACCTTTCTATCGATACGTACGCTTTACAAGGCGTAATTTACCACAAATATCTATTATGAGACACCGCTTACTACAATGGGTCGAGATTTATCCACGCGGATGCTCTTTTATGCGTTTTTGTTGCGAGAGTTATTGCGTGCGTTGGTGCGCGATGCGCTCCAGGAACCCGTTCTTGAAGCACTACGCGCTACCGCACGCGATCCTTTGCGCGAGCGATGAGACCCTGCAGGTTCACGGTAGAGTGGAATATAGATAGTAAAGGTTGAACCAATGTTAGGTTCGCCCTCAACATGCACCCAGCCATTGTGCCTATCCACAATTTCTTTGACAACTGAAAGGCCAATACCTAAGCCGCCTGAGTCACGCGCACGCCCTTTATCAGCACGCCAGAAACGTGAAAATACCATTTTGGCTTCCTCGGGAGTCAAACCTATGCCGGTATCCTGCACACTAATCTGACCCATGATGTCGCCTTTTTTGACCGATACGGTAATGGTACCCCCCTCAGGTGTATAGCGCACCGCGTTTGAGATCAAATTAGCGGTTGCTTGGCGCAACATATCCTTGTTGCCAAGCACATAGACATGGGGGTCATGATTAAAGACAAGGCGCAAACCTGCGTCCTCAACATATTGCTCATGCGTTGCAATGATGGTCTCCAACAACTCAGAGAGATCCACCTTAGTAAGCTCAACGGGATTAGAGCGATTCTCTAAGCGCGAAAGCTTCAAAAGTCCATTGACCAAACGTGATAGACGGCGAATCTCAGAGTTTAGCGTTTCTAAGCGCTCTTCATCAGGCTCGAACACCCCATCGATCATAGCTTCCACCGTTGACTGGATTGCCATAAGCGGCGTGCGCAATTCGTGCGCCACATCCGTTACCAAACGGCGCTCAAGCTGCCGATTAGCCTCAATCGAGTCAGCCATCGAGTCAAACGTTTTGCCTAGACGCGCCACCTCATCGTTACCTTCAAGATGGGCGCGCGCCTGATAATTGCCCTCTTTAATCTCGTTGGCCGCATCCGCAATCCTGTTAATAGGTCGCACAAGAGCACGCGCAAAGAAAAAGCCCACAATAATTGCAATCACAATGGCGGCGATCGATGCGTATATAACCGCGCTGTAAGATTCGGTTCTAAAATCCTCATCCGCCTGGGTCAAAAGCGCATTTGACCCATAAACCCGCAGATAAACCGTACCGATCTGGTCAGCGCCTACCATAATAGGAGCGCTTGCAGAATTTTGTGCCGATGGGCGCGCCTGGAAAGGCTGATCCATGAAACTGCGCGCCGCATCGTCGTAGAGTACGACCCCTTGATTGTTTACAACCTGAATAGAAACTGCTTCGTTAACCGCACTTGCGGCCGCAGCTGCCGCAAGCGTTCCTGAGTACCAATCCCCTTGAAATGATACATAGTTTTCCGCAATTGAGTTAGCCGTTGCATTGGCTAAGCGCTGCATGTTTTCTCGTGTGTAGTTTTGGAAGTGGTCGCTCCATACAAACGAAAGCACCCCTACCTCAATAATGAGCGACATGATAGCAACAGCCGCAAAGGCAATGGCTACCTTGACCGTATAGGAGCGACGTGATGCACGCTCGCGCAAAGAGACGCCCACCGTATACGATGGGCGCTCTTCTTCATGCGCTACGGGCACTTCTGATGCTGTATGTGGAGTAGTATCGGTCACGTAAGCCTACATCGCTCAATTCGAACTCTCGTTGTTTTTCCCTGGTTGTTTTTGCCAGTTCTTCTTGCCTAGCTGTTCTTACCTAGTTGTTTTTGGTCGGATCCTCAAAACGATATCCTACACCATGCACGGTATGCAACCAGAGCGGATCACGAGGATTGTCGCCAAGCTTTGCGCGCAGATTCTTAATGTGAGAATCAATAGTACGCTCGTACCCTTCAAAATCATAGCCGAGCACTTTCTCTACCAACTCCATACGCGAATATACCCGTCCCGGATAGCGACAAAGCGTCGTCAATAACTTGAACTCAGAGGCTGTCAGGTCAACCTCTTCGCCTTTAACGAGGATCTTATGGCCCGAAATATCAATGACGAGATCCCCGAACTCAAGCACTTCACGCTGAGGTTCTGCCTCAGAATGAACGCGGCGCAACAATGCGCGAACACGTGCCACGAGTTCACGAGGACTAAAAGGCTTCACCAGGTAGTCATCCGCCCCAAGTTCAAGACCAATGATGCGATCTTCAACCTCTCCTTTTGCTGTCAGCATAATGATAGGCACATCCGAATTGTCGCGAATCACACGACATACACGCTCACCGGGAACGCGGGGCAACATCAAATCTAGGATGACCAAATCAAAATGGTGGCGAGAAAACTCTTCAAGCGCTTCTTGCCCATCGCCCACTGCAGTAACCCAGTAGCTTTCTTTCTCCAAATACGCAGCCACTGCGTCACGAATGACTTTTTCATCTTCAACTAATAAGATGCGTCGAGTATCTCCATTACTCATTTCGTATCTCACTTCCTTTAATATATGCCCAGTAGGTAGATCACCGAGCACTCAAGCGTGAATGCGTGTGTTCTCCTACCAAGCGTGGTATTTGGGATTATTGTAACAATTGACATTTGCCCAAACTCTTTCGCCACGTAAATGTCACAATACCTTTTACTACTGTTAACGTATTGACAAGGAGTAAGTCTGCTCGTGCCTGGTAGTTCTCACAATTCATCGTCCAAGCAACCAACTCCTCGCAAGCGTGCCAAAGCACCACGCAAGCAGGGGTTTAAGCAAAGCGCCCCCGCGACAAAAGCATCGACAGCAAAGCCATCAACAACAAAAACATCGTTTAGCTCCAAACGACCGCAAGGCTTTTCTACGAGTGCTGCAAGCCGCTCGTCATTTGCAAAAGGCTCCCGTGGGTCACATTCTTCCATGGGCGGCGGCTTGGGCAGTGGCTTAGGTGGCGGCAGCCTCGGTAGCTCCGGCACACCGAGCGCTACCGGCTTTAACCCTCCTGCAAGCAAAAGCTTTTCCAAAGGCCCGGTTGTTTCACGCCGCAACCTTTTGATTGGCGCTGGTGTTGTAGGCGGCCTCGCTCTTGTCGGTGGTGGTGGCGCTTATGCTGCTGGTGTTTTTGACTCTGATGAGCCCGTTGTGCAAGGCATCTCAGTCCCTGATTCCGCTGTTACCAACTTAGATAACCTAACTGAATCCAATGCAGCCGACCACCTCCATATGAGCGCATCGTACAAACTTCCTGCAGGATCTCTGGTATGGGCTGACAACGACACCCTTGCCGCTTGCCTTATCCCAACCGGCGCCGTATCACCTATGCACCGCTTGGGGCTCCTCTATTTTTCTTCCGGTAATCTCCCTACCGTGATGGCAACGCCCCAAGGTGCTGCCGAAGGATATGAGTTCATGGAAGTGCGTGCAAGTGAATCGGGTATGATTTGGGTCGAGTCCAATATGTTCGAACAAACTTGGCGCATCTACACCGCGCGCGTAAGCGATGCACAAGCATCTGCTATCACGCTTGTTGATGAAGGTGACGAGGCCTGGCTTATCCCCTCAATTGCCATGTGCGGCAATCGCGCGTTTTGGCAGGTTGTCCCCAATGCAGAAGGCGCACAGGCTAAGTCATCCTCTGCAGTCAAGACAGCAACGATTGGCTCCGATGCTGTCGATGTTGCCTGGGAGTCTAATCGCGCCTTTGCTACTCGTATTACTGGCGTGGGCGACGGCGTTATCATCACCCCACGCGCAGCCTCCACGAGTATCTACTACCAACTCACCAAGCTCTCTGCCGAAGACGCCTCTATGATTGATCAGATGACTCTTCCTTCCGCGATGACCCCATCGCTTGCTAGCTATGGTAAAACAGGATTCACTTTCTGCTTTGCCGATATCTACAACTATGGCGGCGGCATTTCCAACCTAGGCACGTACACCCCGCTTGCCGAGCATGCTGCTTTCACCTATGACAACCTCGACTGGTTTAGATTTGGAAGAACGCCTTCCGCTAATCCCTCATGGTGCGGCTCGTACTTCATGGTGAAATCCACGCGCGCTATTGCTGGTGTCTCTTTTGCGGACAATACCTATTTCATGATTGAAGCGCCCTCAAACACCGACTCCTATGGCGAGTACCTAGTTTCCTCCGGCATTCGCAAACATGTTGTGGGTCTATCCACTATCACTCCAACTGGCTACACCCCCGCTACTGCTACTGATACGGGATTACCAGGCGCATCGTCTTCTAATTTTGTTTCTGGCGATGGAGTGCACACGCTCGTACGCGTATTTGTTGCAAACTAGCTTGTGGCGAGCTAGAACTCTAAACCTTCAAGGCGTTCAAAAACAACATCTTTGCGTGTTAAGAAATCCCATGGATCAAAAATCTCATCGAGAACTTCTTTAGACAAGTTGGCTTCAGGATCAGCCTCAAGACGTTCACGATACGTGGGTCCATCAACTGCGCTTTGAATATCTTCCCAAACTTTCATCGCATTACGCTGAACGATAACGTAAGCATCCTCACGCGAAATACCGGTATCAACAAGCGCAAGCAGAACCTTCGAGCTAAAGATCAGACCCTTTGTGCGCCACAAATTGTGCTCCATCTTAGCAGGATAGGTTTGTAAACCATCAAGCATCCACTGCATCTTGCCAAACATATAATCAAGCGCAATAAAGCTGTCCGCAAGGGCAACACGCTCCGCACCTGAATGGGAAATATCGCGCTCGTACCACAAGGCCACATCGTCAAAGGCAACCTGTGCATTTGCCTTAACGACGCGCGCCAAACCACACACACGCTCGGCAGTAATAGGATTACGTTTGTGAGGCATAGCAGAAGATCCTTTTTGGCCTTTAGTGAAGGGCTCCTCTGCCTCAATGACATCGGACTGCTGAAGCAAGCGAACTTGCATAGCAATAGATTCTAATGTTGAAGCGGTAACCGCAAGCGCCGCCATCACTTGTGCATGGCGATCACGTGCAAGAACCTGCGTTGAAAGCGGATCGGGCGTAAGACCGAGCTTCTCGCAGACGTACTGCTCGATGAACGGATCAATGCTGGAATAGGTTCCGACCGCACCAGAGATTGCGCCCGTTGCCGCAACCTCACGGGCCTGCTCCATACGCGTCAAAGCGCGCTTTAGCGCCCACGCCCATGAGCCAAACTTCATGCCGAATGTCATTGGTTCAGCATGAATACCATGAGTACGACCAACACAAAGGGTGTTTTGGAATTCAAAGGCACGTCGTTTACAGGTCTCACCAAGCTTTTTGATGTCAGCAATGATGATGTCACACGCCTGAGTGATCTGATAAGAAAGTGCGGTATCCCCAAGATCTGAAGAAGTCATACCATAATGAACCCAGCGACTTGGGGGTTCTTGCCCCTCAGGAACATCCGCATCGATATATTCAGCCATGCATGTGGTAAATGCAATAACATCATGATTGGTAACTTTTTCAATCTCGTCAATACGCTCAACGGTAAAGTCAGCGTGATCGCGAATCCATTGCGCTTCTTCTTTAGTGATGCCTGACTTGCCCAGTTCAGCTTGTGCCTCGCAGGCTAAAACCTCAATCTCTTTCCAGATAGAAAACTTATTTTCCATCTCCCAGATTGCTCCCATTTCAGGGCGCGTATAACGTCCGATCATTGCTCAAGACTCCTATCTCTCTACAAGGCACGTATAATCTCGCGTGCACGGGTAAGTTTATCAGTATCTGCAGCAACAATAACCTCATCGCCAGGATGGATAATAGTATTATTGCCAACAACCTCGATCTCGTCGCCATGGTTTACGGCAACCATGCGAATACCTTCATCAAATTCTATGTCGAGTGCACGCACGCCAGTCTCGTTGTCATGGTATTGCATGCCCGGCACAGTAATGTCGATGAGCGCCAAGTCGTCGTTGGTCATGGCAACCGCAACCGACATAGAACCAAGCATTGCTTCTTCTTGGATCATGCGCGCAATGAGCGCTGTTGAAGAAATAGACTCAATACCAAGACGCCTAAAAATGCGCAAATTCTTGGGGTTATTCACGCGCGCAATACAGCGCTGCACGTCAAACACACGATTTGCAATCTCACACGCCGCCAGATTATCCTCATCACGACCGGTTGCCGCGACAAAAATGTCTGCATGATCCACACCAGCATCTTCCTGACGCGATACCTCGCACCCATCGCCGCAAATAACAAGAAATGGACCCTGCATGGTCTCTGAAAGAATCTTTGCCACGCTCTCCTTGGCTTCAATAATCGCAACCTCGTGACCATCATTGAGCAAGAAGTTTGCCAAATACACGCCAACTTTGCCGCCTCCGACAATAGCAATATACATACGCGTTTCGCCCTATCCTCTCGCTACCGATTAACTCGCTACCAACTAACTCTTTAACAATTAAATCTTTCAACACTTAGCTCTGCACCGAGTAACTCTTCAACAATTAACTCTTCATGTACTTGGCCAAATTGCGCACCATATCATGACGCGCGCAAGCAAGCACGAGATCTCCCTGGAAAAGCACACTATTCTCAGACGGAATAGATGAAGTCGATCCATCTGAGCGCACAAATGCGCAAATTCTAATGTCATGATTCTTCTCAATCTCTCCAACACGAATAGAGGTTTTTCCCAATGAGGTGAGATCAAGTGCAAACTGTAAGACTTCATAATCACCAAAGGTGGCAATGTGGTCTCCCAAACCTGACATGATTTTTGAGAAGAGCTCTTCTGCCACCAGCGCCGTACCGCACACGTAATCAATGCCAAGCTGCAGATACGCGTGCTCGTGGCTCGTGTTGTAAAGACGCGCAAAGGCATGAGGAACATCGTAGAGGCGCCGGGCAATTTCAACAACCATCAGGTTTGCATTATCCGACTGCGTGACCGCAGCCACAAAATCGCACTCTTCAATTCCAGCTTTAACAAGCACTTCTTCATCAAAGCCTGCGCCTACAAAAACGCTTCCGTTAAAGTCGCGTCCGAGGGATGCAAACGCCTCAGGGTTGCGATCAATAACGCACACATTGTTGTCGTAGTTGGAAAGCATGATTGCAAGCTGAGAACCGACACGCCCGCAACCAACCACGATGATATTGCTCATAGCCACCCTTTCTCAAAAGGAGTCTTTAGTATAGCGCGAACTAAGCGCGGGCGTGAGGCTTAGAGTCCTAACAAACGTTTGAACTGTCTAGGTAGGTTAGATACGGCTGGCACGATGGCCCGGTAATGCAACGAACGCGGCAGTGCGATAGGTGTGTACCTGATTTTTTCGGAAAAAAGTCGCTGATTTGACAAAAGATGACTTTCTGAGAGGGTCGTTTTCTTGAGTAGACCCATCGCCACCATGAAAAGGAACTAAAAGCCTCACACAATATACCGGTTTTGTCACGTTATTAGACAAGTGATGAATAAATGACTTATTCTCGTAGAGCGAAGTGGGAAGGAAGGCTCACAGAAAGTTCGATTTGGTCAAAAAGTGCCCAAAAATCAATCGAGAGTGAAAAGCTAGAGAGTTCGTACTACTCAAACGGGGTATGAGCCCCGTCACGCAGACCTTGAAGTCAAACAAGAACCTAGAGGAAGCGATAGTAGACCGTACGTGTGCCCCAGTCAGCAACACTGCTTGCACCAAGAGCGTTGTACACACCGGGAGCCAAATCAAGCGACCGGCCGTATTTAGCAAAACTACCCGTATCAGTTACGGTTGCAATAACAACTTTGTCCTGATAGCAAATCTCAACAATACGACCCAGCAAATAGGACTTACTCTCTGGCACAGCAACCGTAATAGAACCGCCGTGCAAAGACACACCGGAAGCGGTAGTAGAAACACCAAAGTTACCTTTGCCGTCATCATTGGTAGCTACGTTGTACGCACTTGCAACGCCACTTGACCAGGTTCCGTCATGCACATCAGGTGCAATACGAGGAGCCGTAGGTAGCGGATCGAGCGTGCATACCTCGCGTGCCTTCTCAACGGCCGTAGGATTAGAATAATCAACTGCAACTGGCACAACAACCGGATCAGGATCTTTCACCGTAATAGAACGAGGAGATGCATCTGTTGGAGTTACTGCTTCTGAAGGAACATCAGAAACTTGTGCAAGGCCATCACTTGAAGCACCAACCGATAAACCTTTGATTCTGTCTGCCGCAGCCACCGTTTGTGAATCTGAAGCTGATTGCGAATCCCCCACACCAATGGTAGATGTATCTGCCTCATTTGCGCCTTGTGCTGCGTTTGTAATAGTAAGAGTAAGCGCTCCGATAACCGCGACGATTGCCAAAAGAATCAAAAGCATTGCAGGCGACCGACGCTGTTTAATATGTGTATTGGCTGAAGCCAAATAACCTCCAAGGTCCAGGCTTGCGTTCGTTTCAAACAAATCTTCATGCTTCTCAAGTGCATGCGATACTGTCTTGACTGGCTCACAAAGCATGAGCGCAATCCAACTACTAGCCAAGCCGTTTTAGATATCAAAAGTCTATAAGGGCTTTCATGTACACGCGGATTTCTTCTCCAACGTGATCTCATGAGACTCTTGTATCTCTTTTCAGCATTTTCAATTATAGCGGTTTATGTGTTTCTCACAAACTTTAGCAACTCCGCGAACGGTCTTTACCACAAAGACATCCTATGATATACGCATCATACGCACGTCGTCTTTGCTCCCTTTTTAGTGCAATGGTTTTACAAAATATACAAAATTTACAAAACATACAAAACAATTGAAAGAAACTGACAGACAGATCCACCAAGCACGAAAACATGAAACACTGAGTGGATATAGCGCACCTTTTTGGTAGCTGCATAAAGCACTGCACCCACGGTATAGCTAATACCACCAGCAACCAAAAGCCAGAAACCAGCAGGAGCAAGAAAACTATAGAGTTGCGGCAAAAAAACCACCACTGACCAACCAAGCGCAACATAGAGCACGGCCGATATCCAACGCGGACGGGTTACCCAAAATGCCTCAAATATAATACCAATCAGGGAAACTGCCCAGACAAAAAGACATAGCCACAAACCGCCCACATCCGCAAGCGTGATGAGGCAATAGGGCATATATGTTGCTGCAATATAGAGATAAATACACGAATGATCGAGAACCCTAAATACGCGTTTAGCTCCAAGCGGCTGAATGGCATGATACAGTGTCGAAATCAAATACTCACAAAGCATCCCAATGGTGTAGACAAGCGCGCATAACAACGACACGCCACCACCATGATTAAGCGCAGTCACGACAGCGATCGGGATAGCAGCTATGGCAAGCCCTGCCCCAATACCATGGGTAATGGCGTTAGCAATCTCTTCCCCCACTGTATAATCGTGCCCGCGCGCCGCGCGTGCAGCACGACGCTTTTCAGCTAAATAATGGCGCTGCTCTTTTTTGCGCTGCTTGACCGCTTTGAGTGTTGCTTTATCCACAGAGCTCATAGCACCCGCGCCTACTTCAGTGCTTGCACGACGAGACAAGTCTTCAAACCCTTGAGGAATCCATTCATGATTTGCCGATGGGGTAGCCATACCTATCTCATTTCCGCGTCAGTCGATGTTGCAGCATCAGGCGCTGGTGCTGGTGTAGCCTCGGGTGCAGGCGCAACCTCAGGTGCTGGTGCTGGTGCAGCCTCGGGTGCAGGCGCAACCTCAGGTGCTGGTGCTGGTGCAGGTGCAAGCGATGCTGCGACCTCAACCGTGGGCGCAACCTCAGGCGTCGTGGCGTCGGCACATGTCTTATTGCCACCTGGCTGGATCCAATCCATCCAACGCTCTGCATCCGCTTGTCTAATATCGATCAAACGCTCAGCAGTTCCCCCGGTACCAGCAGCGCTACGCGCCATAAGCGTAACCGTTTTTGCACGACGCTGAAGCGGATTGGTTTTAGTACCGCCATATTGAATTTTATTGCGCATCATAGACACCGTACGCGTAGTGTAGTGTCCTGAGGTAATCGTAAGATATTTATAGTCCAAACCAAACGCCGCAGACTTGTACCACAAAAGCGCACCAATAAATTCAACAATCATAATAATAAGAGCTAGCGCATAGAGATAACCAAGCGCACCCATATAGAGCGCTTGTGCTACCAGATAATCCACGTGAGCAGGATTAGAAAGATCAAGTGCCAAAAGGTCAATCTGGATAAGCGCGATCGTCAAGACAACCAACGCCCAGAAACCAAACCCTTGCACAATGCCTTCACGAATAAGTGCACGGCGACGCGCAACAGGAGCAACACGTGTATCAGGGTGCGCGTAGTCGGCAAATTCAGGCGTAAGACCCTGGATAATCTCATCGACTTTAGACTTTTTAATAAAGGGATGCACAACCATAGCGCTCAAAGCCGCATCGTCAGACGTAGAAGAATCTGATGTGACTGAACCCAAGCGTCCATAAGCAAGCGTGCAATAGCCGATTAATCGCTGGAAAAGTGTCTGGGTGATCTCAACCGACTGGATGCGATCAATATCAATACCCTTAAACGTGTGTGAAAACAAGCCGTATTCAACCTCAACACGACTGCCACGACGCCGCGCATTAAAACCAGCATACTGAATGCACGTACCTATCAACAAAATGACCCAAACAATCAGCACGAAACCAAGCGCCGACACAATCATAGGAATCACAAGCGCAGGCAACAATTCAGAATGCACTGCAGAAACAGCTGCAGCAATAATGTCGTCTTCAGTAAGGAAGTTAAAATCAGCAAGAGTACCTAAAAATGAAACGGCCGTGATAATAACCGTAAAAATCGCCATCAGGGTAGACGACTTGCCGCACAATGCCGACAAAAACAACTGCGAATTGGTAAGACCGTAGCTATACGTCACCTGCCCCGTATTGATTTCCGCGCCACCAAAAATACCGCGCATATCGTTGGCAAAGTTCGCAGGCGCATCAAGCACATTGCCCGTTGTCGGAATCGCATCGGGAGCCACACTAGGAATTACACCGGGAGTCGTACCGGGGTTCACACCGGAAGCTACACCGGGAGTCGTACCGTAGGTTGCACCAGGGCTTCTATCAGATGCCGATGGGGATAGCACAGACGCAGGCACAGGCACGGGTTGAATAGGCACGCCTCCCTGCGAGAGCTGCCACTGGTTGTACTCTGCAACCTGTTGTTGATAGGTTTGCCATGCAAGATAATCGCGCGCTTGCTCAGGCGTGTATCCCTGCTCCATCAGCTGCTTGCGCACAAAGATTTCGCGACGGATATACTCAGCAGCGCTCTTATCCACAAATGGAATTACCGTTGCCTTATTAGAAGAGCCGCCCGCCGTCTCAATGGTTACGCTACACACCCCAATCAAACGCTGGATAAATGTCGCTTTTTGATCAATCGATTGCACGCGCTGATATGGAATATGCGTACGCGATTTAAAAATAATGCCTTTATAGAAGTTGAATTCACGCGGTGAAAATGTATACCACGTGAATTTGTAGCCAATAATGCGCCCCACAATAATAAACGCCATCACCAAAATAATGACGACAGCAGTAATGCCTAAAGCAAGCGTCGTCTCTGCATCTTCACCCGTCGGTATGCCTTCGGCAATCACCGAGATAAACGAACCTCCCAGGCTTACCATAATAGCAATGAGCACTGGGATAAGAATCTGTACCGAACCTAGCCAGATATAGCTATGATGCAGCGTGAAACGTTCCTCCGGTTGTGACGCACCTGGTTGGACGCCTGGTTGGACGCCTGGTTGGACACCTGATTGAGGAGCAGGCGATGGGGTTGCTTCTGCTTGTGGCGCACTCTGTTGTGGCTCAGGTTGAACGGGACTCATACATCCTCCCGCGCTACGCGAGCTAACTCTGCTGCTCTATCACGAACCGCATCGGCAATATCTGCTCGAAGACCTGGAATATCCATCTCACCTGCAGCAGTCGATACCGTCACGGATGCAAGACCGCACGCACGCAACACTGGTCCTTGCTTGGTGTCTGTATTTTGCACACGAATGAAAGGCACCACGTAACGATGGCGCCAAATGATACCATAGGCAATATCAAGAAAGTCGCTGCGCAACTCGTAACGCCAACGCGCATAGCGAATAGGGGGCAAAATTACGAGCACCACGATGAGCGCAATCACAAAAAGCACGGTAATGATGATGCAATACGGGATTACCCATGCCCACATCTCAGAATCGATCCAACCAAAAAGAGCACCCAAGAAAAGCGCACACGCATAAATTATGGTGGTAGTGGCAGTATCTCTAATGCGCCACACCGTCTTCATCTTGGGATCGAGTTGTTCGCATGGTTGCTCGGTCATAAACCCTCCTGATTATTGGACAGACTCACTTATTCTAAAATACGAGCCTCATTGATGAAGTGTTTATACACCTTAACACTAGCTTAATAATAACGATAATATGCCGCGCATGACCCCTCAGAAGAAACCATGCAAGGACCAACCGGATTTTCAGGCGTGCAAACCTTACGGAACAAGGGGCACTCGTTAGGCGCCATCATGCCGCGCAGCACATCTCCGCAACGACAGCCCTTAGGTTCTTGGGTAGGCTCAACATCCGGCTCAAAACGCTTAACCGCATCAAACTGGGCATATTCCGGACGAATAGCATAGCCAGATCCCGGGATAACGCCAAGCCCACGCCACGTTGCATCGACCGTTTCAAAAACTTCATCAATTGCGGCAAGCGCCACAGGATTACCTTCTGGCATAACGCCACGGGTATACGCAATTTCAATCTCAGCACGGCCTTCGTGGAGCTGACGCATGATCATGGCAATGCCTTGGAGCACATCAACGGGCTCGAAGCCCGTGATCACACCAGGGATGCCGTATTTGCGAGCAAGAAACTCATAGGGTTTTACGCCAATAATGGTTGATACATGACCGGGCAAAATAAGCGCATTAATCTCTAGCTGCGGATCAGCAACAATTACCTCGAGCGCCCCCGGCATATTTTTGTGCGCCACAAAGACAGAGAAATTATCAAGGCCAAGCGCTTGAGCGCGCTTGATAGCCATAGCCACGAGTGGCGTGGTTGTCTCAAATCCAACACCTACAAATACAATCTGCTTGTCAGGATTTTCTTGGGCCAGCTTGAGCGCATCCAAAGGCGAATACACAATGTTAATATCGCGGCCTTGCGCCTGCTCCTGGAGCAGGCTTGAGGTAGAACCGGGAACGCGCGTCATATCGCCAAAGGTTGCAATAGCAACATCAGGAATCCGCGCAAGCGCAATCACGGTATCAATGTCTTTGTTGGAGGTGACACACACCGGACACCCTGGTCCTGAAGCAAGACGTGTACCTTCAGGCATCATGGTACGCAAGCCGTTACGCGCGATCGCGACCGTATGGGTGCCACATACTTCCATTAGCGTAGCATGTTCAGGAGCCCACTGGTTGATAGAGTGAATTAAGCCACGCGCTAGTTCAGGATCTCTAAACGTGGCGGTAGCGGTAGCCGATAGATCCATCGCCATACCTAAAGCCCTTCTACATCCGCAAGCTCGGGGAAACTCTTGATCAGATCAAGCGTCTCATTGGCGTAATCTTCGCTCACAATCTCAATAGCAAAACCGGCATGCACAAGCACATAATCATCAACTTGCGCCGCCGGCGTTAAGTCGAGCGACACATCACGCGTCACGCCTAAAATATCTACGGTAGCCATATGGTCATCGGAGATGGTACGCACGCGTGCGGGGATAGCTAGACACATATCGCAAAACCTCCTGCCTGGTTAGTTTTCCTATAACGTTTCCGGCTGCAAATCCGGTTGCGCTTCCGGCTGCAATTTTGGTTACAATTTTTGTTGCAATCCTAGCACGGCTTGACCATAGGAAATATTGCCGTCGTTTGGAGGGAGCTCTACATTGAGGGCAACGGCAATCCCGGCTGCGGTGAGCGCTTCAATCACGCCTTCCGTCAGGTAGCGGTTCATGAATACACCGCCGGAAAGCACCACCGTGTCAACCGTAAGCGCGCTAATGGCAAGCTGCGCCACGAGCACAATCAGGTTAATAACCGCATCGTGGAATTTTTTGGCGATGAGGTTGGCCGGCACGCCTGCACCCAGATCCGCCAAAATGGCCGCAATAACCGGCTCAGGATCCATAAGGATTACTGAGACTTCTTGAGCGGTCGCACCTTCTACCCCGACGTTTTTAATGAGCGCAAATTCATAGGGTGCTGATGCGTCAGGATGCGCATCAAGGTAGGTCGCAATGGACTCATCCGAGATACCTTCGTGCACCGCGGTTTCTAACCTGATGGCAGGCTCACCGTCATACGTTGCGCGCTCACAAATTCCCGTAAGGGCAGAAACCGCATCAAACAAGCGTCCCATGGACGAGGTCATAGGGGCATTCACACCACGTTCAACCTGCATAGCAAGTGCTTCTTGGAGCTGCGACTCAAGCCCGGCCACAAAGTGCTGTGCTTGCTTAGTTTCGAGTAAGTCATATGCCCACAACACGCCATATGCACTACGGCGCGGGTCTTTGACGGCAGCCGCACCTCCCGGTAAGGGGAAATACGCTAGGTTGGCAAAGCGCTCAAACGTCTCAAAGTTGGCAAGCAATACCTCGCCGCCCCAGATGGTGCCATCCATGCCATAACCTGTTCCATCAAAGGAAAATCCCACGACCGGAGGAGTCAAGCCATGCTCGCCCATAACGGAGAGGATATGGGCGTAGTGATGCTGCACCTCAATCAGTGGCAACGGGACCGTGGCTGCGCTGGCTGCCGCCGTGTTGGCTGCCGCCGTGTTGGCATCGGCCGTAGCGACCGCTTTTGCACGTACCCGTCCACCTGCTTCCGCTAGCGCTGCCGCATCACGGTATTGTTTGGACAAAATGTAATCAGGATGCTTATCAAGCGCAATAGCATCCGGTGCAATACGGGAGAGTTCCTCGTAGCGTTTGCGCGCCTCCTCCCACGCATCCAACACCGCTGCATTTTCCACGTCTCCCATATGCTGCGAGACAAAGGCTTCTGCGGCATCGCGCGTCAACGTGAAGGTATTTTTTTGTTGCGAGCCTACGGCGAGCACACTCTTATAGGCGCCATCTTGCGCCGCGGGAATGCTGAGCGCGGTAGGTGCACATCCACGTGCGCGGCGCACAAATTGCACCATGGAGCCTTCCGGCAAACGCACCAAGCGCAACACCGAATCATCGTAGCGCGCCACAATAGCGCGATTGTTTACCAAAAACGCATCAGCCACACGACCAAGCTGCGCAAATGCTTCGTCTTCGGTAATGCAAATGGGATTGTCGTGTAAATTACCGCTGGTCATAACGAGCATGCCACCAAAATCATGCGCCAGAAGCATTTGTACGGGCGTTGCCGGAAGCATGACACCGAGCTCATGCACCCCATCGGCAAGACCTGGCGCTAATGCAGGCGCATCCACCTTTTTACGCAAAAGCACGATGGGGCGCGCCGCAGACTTCAAATACGCTGCTTCATCATCACTAACCTCGCAATAGACGCGTGCATCATCGAGCGTGGGAACCATGACGGCAAAGGGCTTTCCTTCGCGTGCTTTGCGCTCACGCAAGGTAGCGAGTGCATCCGGATTAGCCGCATCGCATACGAGATGATAGCCACCCAGACCCTTAACGGCGACAATGCCGCCGGCGCGCAACAGCGCAACACACTGTGCGAGCAGTGCATCACTTGAGTCACGGTCGTGCGCCCAGACAATCTCTTGGTGGAGCTCGAGTGCGCGAGCCGTAATCCAACCGAGCTCAGGACCACACGTGAAGCAGGCATCGGGCTGCGCATGAAAGCGTCGGTCGAAAGGATCCTCGTACTCAGCAGCGCAGGCAGGACACATCTCAAAATCAGCCATGGATGTGTTGGCGCGGTCGTAGGGCAAGCGATTCAAGATGGTAAAGCGCGGACCGCAATTAGTGCAGTTGATAAAAGGATACCGGTAACGTCGGTTCTCCGGGTCAAAAAGCTCCGCCGCACACGCCTCACACGTGCCCAGATCGGGCGATACCAACGTGGTGTTGTCAGTTTCTTG
>UQML01000008.1 GCA_900542265.1 uncultured Eggerthella sp.
GGGCCCCCGTCAATTCCTTTGAGTTTTAGCCTTGCGGCCGTACTCCCCAGGCGGGGCACTTAATGCGTTAGCTGCGGCACGGAGAAGATGCTTCCCCACACCTAGTGCCCATCGTTTACGGCTAGGACTACCAGGGTATCTAATCCTGTTTGCTCCCCTAGCTTTCGCACCTCAGCGTCAGTTATGGCCCAGAAAGCTGCCTTCGCCATCGGTGTTCTTCCCAATATCTGCGCATTTCACCGCTACACTGGGAATTCCACTTTCCTCTACCAAACTCGAGCCTGCCAGTTCAAAATCCAACTGAAGGTTGAGCCCCCAGGTTTAAGATCTTGCTTAACAAGCCGCCTACGCGCGCTTTACGCCCAATAAATCCGGATAACGCTTGCTCCCTACGTATTACCGCGGCTGCTGGCACGTAGTTAGCCGGAGCTTCTTCTGTGGGTACCGTCATTATCTTTCCCACTGAAAGCGGTTTACAACCCGAAGGCCGTCATCCCGCACGCGGCGTTGCTGCGTCAGGCTTTCGCCCATTGCGCAAAATTCCCCACTGCTGCCTCCCGTAGGAGTCTGGGCCGTATCTCAGTCCCAATGTGGCCGATCAGTCTCTCAACCCGGCTACCCATCGTAGGCTTGGTAGGCCGTTACCCCACCAACTACCTAATGGGCCGCGACCCCATCTCTTAGCGCAAAAGCTTTCTCGTAAAGACCATGCGATCTAAACGAAGTATTTGGTATTAGCTTAAATTTCTTTGAGTTATCCCAATCTAAGAGGTAGGTTGGTCACGTGTTACTCACCCGTTCGCCACTCTATAACCTTCCGAAGAAGGGTTAATCGTTCGACTTGCATGTGTTAAGCACGCCGCCAGCGTTCATCCTGAGCCAGGATCAAACTCTCCGTTTAAAGTAAACAAGCTCATATATATAAGCTTGTTTTGAAATCAAAACGTATGAGATTTGAATCTTGGAAAAAAATCAAAGTACTTTTGAAATCTCATCAAAATCAAAGTTCCTTGACAGGTTTAATCTAGCTTATTGATTCGTTCATTCACAGTATCCAGTTTTCAAGGTTCTGACCGGCAATTTCTTGCCTGGTCTGCGCTTGCGAGTAACTCGCGGCGCAAGAAGATACATTACTATGCTCAGTTTTGCTTGTCAAGAACTTTTTTAATTTTTTCAAAAAAGTTTTGAACTTGCTTGCCTGAGCAGTGTCTGTATCTCATGTCAAAGTGCGCTGTCTCGTCCGAAACAGCTTGACCATAATACCGCTCTGAAAAGTCTTGTAAAGACCTAATTTTGAAAAATTTCGTGAGTGAATGATTGGGATCAAAAACTGAACAAGTTCATTTTTTGGTTTTAGTTCTCTGACCTGGTAATTGATCTTGTTTTAAAGAGGTATAAGTTTTTTGATAAATCAAAGACCCTAAATAGCTGTCTTAGGATACGCCCGGGTCGTGGTCTTGACAAAACTTGAGGGGTAAAAAGGGATAAAAAAAGAAAGAAAAGGTTGAAAAATTTCTATCTAGGGAAAACACCTGGTTGGGCGAAATAGAATACGCCGCTATAATTCACGACGAGATTCAATTGCGCGGCCTAAGGTAATCTCATCGGCAAATTCTAAATCTCCCCCTACCGGAAGACCGGACGCTAGGCGAGTTACTTTAACACCCGTAGGTTTAATTAATCGAGAAAGATAGCTTGCCGTAGTCTCACCCTCTACATTAGGGTTGGTTGCAAGGATTACTTCTTGAATTTCAGGACTATTGAGCCGTGAGAGAAGTTCGGTGATATGAAGAGACTCTGGTCCTATCCCTTCAAGGGGTGAGAGCGCACCACCGAGAACATGATAAATTCCGTGGAATGTTCCCGTACGCTCAATAGGAGGAATATCACGCGGCTCAGACACAACGCAGACAAGGGAGTGATCACGCTTTGGAGAAGCACAAATCTCACAGAGATCATCTTGAGCATAGTTGAAACATTGCGTACAAAAGTGCACGGTGTCTTTGACCTCAACGATGGCATCTGAGAGGCGCAAAGCGTCTGACCGCTCGGTGTTGAGGATCCAGTAGACGATGCGCTGAGCAGACTTCGGACCAATGCCCGGAAGCCGCTCAAACTCATCGAGAAGTTTTTGAATAGCAGGCGCTGCATACATGGTGCAAACCTTTTACGAAGCAAGATTACGGTGGTAGAACCGATAGAAAGAGGGAATCTATAGGGTTTTCTACATTAAACCAGGGATGTTCATGCCGCCAGTTACCGCATTTAAACGCTGAGACGAAAGCTCATTAACGCCACGAAGCGCCTCGTTAACTGCAGCAGTAACCATATCCTCAAGCATCTCTACATCATCAGGATCTACTGCATCAGGATCGATAGAAATAGCCGTAATAGTCATATCACCCTTTGCAGTTGCGGTAACCATACCACCACCAGCGGTAGCCTCAAAGGTAAGCTCGGCAGCCTCTGCTTGAGCTTTTTGAAGTTCTTTTTGCATCTTTTGAGCTTGACGCATCATTTGTTGCATATTCATACCCATTATGAGTTCTCCTTTATCTTGATATGGTTTTGCATTGTAGCGGATTTTTCACATAAATATCTAGGCGATGGGTCTCTCCCCTACTTTGGCGGCAAATTCTCGAAAGTGACTCCCGTGCCAAAAACATCAGTAAGAAGGTCTTTGACGCGCTGAGATTCATCGACTGCTTGAGGCGCCTCTGAAGAAAATTCAGACGATGGGGTTGTCGCGGGCTGTTGGTATTCTGCCTGCGTTGGTTGTGCTGGTTGTGTCGACTGTGCTGGTTGCATGGGGGGCTGATAGTCTGGCTCGCTTGGATCGCCATAAGCACCATACCCATAGTCTGGCTCACTCGGATCAGAGTAACTTGCCGCATACGAGTCATACACATCAAGGAGCGGTGCATCAGCAGGATCAGGTGCCGCCGTTGACGCAGACGCAGATGCCGGTGCGGAAGCAGAAACCTTATCCAATGCAGATGCAAACGATGAAGTTGCTACTGGAGTTACTGCTGGTGCCGCAGTTTGATCTGGGATTGGAGTTGGAGTTGGAACTGATGCTGCAGCAGGAGCAGGATCGGGCTGTGACAACACGAGTTCAAAAGGAACGGGAACACCAGCAACTTCAGCAAGCGTGTCATCAAGAAGCTTCTGCACAGCGGGCGACGAAAGCAACGAAAACACTGCTGCACTTTCTTTGGCGTAGGTAATAATCAAGCGCGATCCACTTTCATCAGCACTTGGTTTACCACTAATAAAAAGAATGCCGTGCGTAGGATCAACTTTATTCATGCGCTGAGTAGTTTGATGCCATAAGCGCTGCACTGCGGCCGGATCACTCAAATTCAACGAGGGTTTGCCTTGCGGAGCGGACTGTACAGAAGCAGGCTGAGCGGAAACAGGTTGTATGGGAGCGGACTGTACAGGAGCAGACTGCACAGGAGAAGGTTGCTGTACAGCTGATGCCGGAACAGGTTGAGGTACCGATGGGGCTTGCACTGGCATAGAAACTGCTTGTGTTTGCTCCTTATTTCTCATAGAGGATAAGGCGGCATTAAGATTATTGAGATTTAGCTGCGGTTTCTGCCCCGACCGCGGCGCTGGAGTTGAAGCTACTGGTTCGGCAAAACCATCGCCAAAAGATGCAGGCTGCGGAGCTGATTGAGGAACTGATTGCGGTGTAGGCTGAGGCACCGACTGCGAAGCAATAGGCTGTGCGGCAGGCTGAGTTGGCTGTAGGGTCGGCTGTGGTGCGGCAGGCTGCTGTGCGGCAGGCTGAGAAGTAGCCGGCTGTGGGACCGACTGTGGGACTGGCTGCGCAAAGAGTGCCTCGGCTTGTTGGTTACGCTCGAGCGCCTCAATACGCTCAGCAAGTGCTTCAAGCGTAATATCAGACGAAGGACGAATCATGCGCGTGAGGGCAATCTCAAAAGACAGGCGTGTGTTTAGTGAAGTACGCAACTCTTTATTAAGATCTCCAAGCACAACAAGAAGACGGCTCAGGCGGTCAGGACCAAACCATTGCAACTCTTGCGTCATGGTCTGACGATTGGCATCTGAAAGCGGCAGATCTACCTGCGCGTTGGTGAGTGAGAGGATATAGAGGTCGCGAATATGCTCAGCAAGATCATTGGCAAATTGCGCCAAATCAGCACCGGTCTCAATATAGTTAGAAACCCAGGTGAAGCAGGCAGCAGCATCGCGCTTGCCAATAGCAGAGACAATCTCAGCCATAGAATCAGTGTCAAGCGAGCCTAAAAGGCGCTCCGCGGATTCAAGCGTAACTTTCCCATCGCCAAAAGCAATGAGCTGCTCAAGCGAGGTTAGAGCATTACGCATGCCTCCATCAGCACGGTGCGCAACCAACTCGAGTGCATCGCCCTCAAACTCCACTCCCTCAGCCACACAGATTGCTCCGAGGCGCGACACCATAGCCTCAATAGAGATGCGATGAAAGTCAAAACGCTGGCAGCGCGAATGAATGGTCTCGGGAACTTTTTGCGGATCTGTCGTACAGAGAATAAAAACGACGTGACTTGGCGGCTCCTCGAGCGTTTTCAAAAGCGCATTAAACGCCGCAGTCGAGAGCATATGAACCTCGTCGATAATGTAAACCTTGTAGCGACCGCGCGTAGGCGCATAATTAACGCGCCCGATGATCTCTTCACGTACATTATCAACACCGGTGCGTGATGCTGCGTCGAGCTCAGAAACATCCGGATGAATGCTTTGGGCGATGAGTTTGCAGTTTTCACATGTTCCATCCGGCTCAGGCGTTGGGCCGTGATCACACAACAGCGCCTTGGCAAGCAATCGCGCCGTGGTCGTTTTGCCTGTACCGCGCGGCCCAGTAAACAAGTAAGCATGACTTACCTTGTCATGCTCGATTGCGTTTTTGATAGTTCGCTCAATGTGTTCTTGGCCAACCATATCGTTAAAAACTTGGGGACGATATTTTGTGTAGAGCGCTTCCGCCATAGCAACGCTCTCCTTCCCTTAAGCTTCTCAAAATGTGCAGTAATGCCAATTGCGTGCAATAACGTCGATTGTGATTACCTGCATTAGCGCCAATCACGTGTAGTAGCACCAATTATAGGTAGTAGTGCTCATTATAAGATGATTCAGCTCTCATAGCTGGCACGCAGCGGTAGCGAATTTATTCAGCTTTGTCAGCGTTAACTGTTGACGTTATTTATCCGCATTAGCATCTTCATGCTCGGTTTTTGCATGCTGCGCACGCAAATATACTTCAGCATCAATATTAGATTCAAGCTCTGCCTGACGGGTCTTTGTCTTGCGCGAGGTCATAGCAGCTTTAATAGCGCCAATAAAGGCTGGTGCCACTGATACAGCAACAATGCCCAAAACGATAATCTCAAAATGCTCTTGGACAAACGGAACGCCACCAAAGAAATAGCCCACGAGTACAAAAAGACTAACCCACGAAATACCACCGACACAGTTAAAGAAAGTGAATTTGCCAAAGTTCATATGGCCAGTGCCTGCAATAAAGGGAGCAAAGGTGCGAAAGAACGGCATAAAGCGGGTGATCACAATGGTGAGACCGCCATATTTGGCAAAAAAGTAGTCGAGCTTTGCCATGCGCTCAGGCGTTAAGGCTTTAATCTTTCCTGAGTCAATAATACGCTTGCCAAAGAAACGTGCAATCCAATAGTTAGAGGTATTGCCTAAAATTGCAGCCGCATAAAAGACCAACAGTGTGGCGACTACATTAAGCCCACCCCCATCGGCAGAAAAAACACCGGCAGCAAAAAGCAGTGAGTCACCCGGCAAAAACGGGAAAAAGACCAATCCCGTCTCGACAAAAACAATCAAGAAAAGAGGCGTATACACCCATACCGGACCAAGTGCGATAATCCAGGCAGCAATCTGACCGCGCGGATCCTTAAGCAGATTGACAAAAAACTCGATAATTCCCATACGTAAAAACTCCGTTAGCGTAATTAGTGAGCCATAAATAGTACGCAGACGCAAAAGTATCCCGAAAAGGCCTGGGCGCTCGTCAGCGGTCCCTTATGGCTGCTTCGTCCCCGACCTGACCAGGTTCGGAACTTGGCGCCGCCCAAGCCCTTTCGAGATACTCGGATACTCGAACAGTGTAGCGTATGTAGGGTTACTCTGACTGTTTGTTTTACACGATTAACACAATCTCTTGTCCCACACACGCGCAAACGGTGCAAATGAGTTGCTCAGCTGAGTAAATCGAGTGCAGCAAGATAATCAGCAACAGCATAGAGTGAACCACAGCATACAACAAGTGGCTTTTCAGACGATGGGGTGTTGCAGCGTGCATGATCAACAGCGCGTGTCACTGCTTGTGCAATAGAAGTACAGGTGGTAATGGGGGTAGCGGGCAGAACAGCTTCAAATGCGGAGGCTACGTGCGCGGCCGAGAGTGCACGAGGGTTTGATGGCGTTGCAGCATAGACCGCACTCACTTCTGGCGCAAGAGCACTAATCATGGTTTCGTAGTCTTTATCTGCCAGCACACTCATGACAAGCACTGGTTTATGTTCAAAAGAACGTTCAACCCTATACTCGCGCAAAGCCTGCACGAGCGCCTCTATACCATCAGGATTGTGCGCCCCATCGACAATAACCGTAACAGGACAACTGGGTGACCCATCGCCTACTTCAATCACTTGGAAACGACCAATCCAAGAGGCGCAGGCAAGACCACGCACAATTATCTCATCAGGAATAGCCCAACCTTGTTCTCGAAGCGCAAGTGCCGCTTCGAGCGCAACGGCAGCATTGGTGCGCTGATAAGCACCAGCAAGCGCAAGGCTTAGGTGCTCGTAAGTAATCCCGTTGGATGCAGTATAGGAAAAATCAGCATTAGTACCGGTAAGAGAAGCAGCATCAACCGTCACCAGCGGCACGTAATAACAGGTACACCTAAACGCCAGCGCCGAAGACACCAAGGGAGCTTGTGGAGCACTCACTGCACGCGAACCAGGCTTGATAATACCTGCCTTCTCGCGCGCAATAGCAGTAAGCGATGCACCCAAAACTGCCGTATGATCAAGACCGATAGAGGTAATAACACATACCTCGGGTGCCGCAATGACATTAGTTGAATCAAGACGGCCTCCGAGTCCTACCTCGAGCACCACCAGATCGCACTGCGCTTGAGCAAAATAACAAAGTGCCACAGCTGTTATAAGCTCAAATTCAGTCGGATGCTCAGGCAGCGCATCGGCCGCTGTTTTAACAGTAAGCGTAATGCGTGTAAGCTCCTCATGTGGGATGGGAGTGCCATTGATCTGGATACGCTCCTCAAATGCGACAATATAAGGAGAAGTAAAAAGCCCCGTCTTATATCCTGCCTCACGTGTAATAGAACTGATCAGGGCACACGTAGATCCCTTTCCGTTGGTACCTGCAACATGCACAAATTTGAGTCCATCTTGCGGATTGCCCAGTGCTTCCATGAGCGCGCTGATACGCTCAAGCCCTGGCTTAACTTCTTGCCAGCGCGGATGATTAAGGTAGGCGATGGGGTCAAACGTATCATCGGTATCGGCCATATTAGCTATATTGGATGCAGTTGTTGGTTTAATCATAAGAGACTTGCCTTAAGAGTTGAGAGCGCTTGATTATTGTTGAGATTGGTTATTGTTGAGACTGGTTATTGTTGAGACTGGTTAGCATCTTGGCTAGAGCGCAAGTAGGATTTAATGCCTGCTGCGGCAGCCTTACCTGCCCCCATCGCGGCAATAACCGTTGCAGAACCGGTTGACACATCGCCTCCTGCAAAAACACCTGCCTTAGAGGTAGCACCTGTCTCGGGGTCGGTTGCGATAATAGAACCACGAGTCGTCTCAAGACCTTCTGTTGTTTGAGTAATTAAGGGATTAGGATGAGAACCAATAGCCACAATGAGCATATCGCAGCGGATCAGAAACTCTGAACCAGGAATTTCATGCGGACGACGACGCCCATCGGCATCAGGCTCCCCGAGCTCCATCCGCACACACTCAAGGTCATGCACCCAACCTTGCGAGTCAGGAATTGCTCGCACGGGATTAGTAAGAAGCTCAAAGTTGATACCTTCTTCTTGGGCGTGATGAATCTCTTCATCACGCGCAGGCATCTCTTCAAACGTTCGACGATACACAATAGTAACATCAGCGCCCAAGCGACGTGCGGTACGTGCCGCATCCATAGCAACGTTGCCACCGCCTACAACCACACAACGTTTACCTGCATGCACCGGCGTTACATAGTCGGGAAACTTGTAGGCTTTCATAAGATTGACGCGAGTCAAAAGTTCATTGGCAACCGAACAACCATTGAGCGCCTCCCCTTCAATTCCTAAGTAGGTAGGAAGGCCAGCTCCCGTGCCAATAAAGACCGCATCAAAACCGAGCTTATCAAGCAAATCGTCAACCGAATAGAGTTTGCCAATAACGGAGTCTTTCTCAAAAAGTACGCCATCAGTTTTAAGCTCTTCAACTTGCGCCTTCACTAAATCTTTGGGCAAGCGGAACTCTGGAATACCATAAACAAGCACACCCCCCACTTCATGGAGCGCCTCGAATACAACAGTTCGAGCACCTTCCCGCGCGAGAACGCCCGCACAGGACAAGGATGCCGGTCCTGACCCAATGAGTGCAACACTCTTGCCCTCAAGTGAGGTGTGATCTGTCTGGCCTTGAGCAATCAAATAATGCTCAAGAGCTTCACGCGCTTCTTCAGGATGAGCAATTGCCCAATCAGCCACAAACCGTTCCAGACGACCAATAGCTACTGGCTCCCCTTTGCGTCCACGAGTACATACTGCCTCACACTGGGTTTCTTGAGGACAGACCCGTCCTGAAACAGCAGGAAGCGAATTTGTTGCCTTAATAATGGCATATGCTCCTGGAATATCACCTTGGGCAAGCCGCTCAATAAAATCAGGAATAGGAATTCCCACCGGACAACCCGACACACACGGGCGCTTAGGACATTGGATACAGCGACGCGCTTCATTGAGTGCTTCTTCAAAGGTGTAGCCCAGCGCTACCTCATCAAAATTTGCCCGTCTTGCCGTTGCGTCTTGCGTAGGCATGGGCGTTTTTTCAGATTGCATATTACGCTGTACGCGCTCATTTGCTGTCATGGTTCTTAAAGCCTCTTTTCCATAGCAAGGCGCACGAGCGCTTCGTGCTCAGAACGCGAGAATTGGTCGTTGCGGCGCATTGCTTCATCAAAGTCAACCAAATGACCGTCAAAATCTGGCCCATCGACACAGGCGTGTTTGTACTCATCACCCACACGTACACGACAGCATCCGCACATTCCCGTTCCATCAATCATGAGCGTATTCATAGAGACGATGGTACGAATACCTAAGGGCCGCGTTAACTCAGAAGCCACTTTCATCATAGGCACAGGACCTACCGCAATCACAAGATCATAGTGGGCACCTTCATCAATTTGGCGCATCATTACATCAGTCACAAATCCCTGCTCACCGTATGAGCCATCATCAGTGGTAATTACAAGCGAATCACAATGACGGTTAAAGGCATCTTCCATAATGACAAGATCATGTGAGCGAAACCCTAAGATCACATCAACGCGCACCCCATGATTGTGGAACCATTTTGCTTGCGGATACGCAATAGCACTCCCAAGACCGCCACCTAGAATACAGACACGTTTAGCGCTGCCAAAATCTGTTGGCATACCCAAAGGACCAACAAGATCTTCTAACTTTTGACCTTCTTCCATATGAGAGAGCTGTACGGTGGTTGCTCCTACCGCCTGAAATACCAAGATAATGGTGCCTTCACGCTCATTTTTGTCGCAGATAGTAAGCGGAATGCGCTCACCCCTATCATCCACACGCAGCATAACAAATTGCCCCGGAAGTGCTTTATGGGCGATAGCAGGAGCAAAAAACTCCATGCGTGTTGTTTCGCGAGTCAGGCGCTCTGCTTTAACAATTTCAAACACACGAACTCTCCTCTTTTTGCATCTACCGTTATAACGAAGACATGGTAGCTACTCGGTGTGCATAAATTTAGCGCACGTGATACCTCTTCCTTATGAAATCACGCGCCAGTCTTTTCCAACCACCACTTGGATATTAGTAGACAAGTTGTAATAGACCGATGAGTACACACTGCGTCCCACGCCAAGTGTATCAACAACCGCCTGCGCTGCCGCCTTGTCAGACTCATCGCGATAAATTACAAGGGTTTCATCATAGACATACGAATCAGCATTGCCCGTATCTGACACCGTCCAGCCATCAGCCTCGAGGAGCTCTTTTACCTGAAGCGCAAGACCATCAACCCCAGATCCGTTAAGCACAATCATGGATACCTTAGCTTTATCCACCCCTGAGGTATCAACACTGACAACAGGATCTTCGCCGGCCTGATAGAGCTCGCGCATCTGTTCCCACTTTGCTGTTGAAGGATAGAACGTCATGATGCCATCAGTCACTGACTGCGAGCCTGGAACCACCGCAGTTGTAAAGGGATCTGCCTCCATGAAAAGATGAGCAAGTTTATCGAGGTCATCGTAGGTAAAATCTGTTTTGATGTCCGTTGAGAGCGCATCGGCACTACCCATAAATTCAAATCCCGCCTCAGAAGTAATCTTGTTGGCGAGCGCTAAGAACACCTCATTTTGATAGGTATTGCGCGTAAGCCGCTCGTCAGGGTAATCAAAAGCACTTACCAAAGCGAGTGCTTGCTGACCGTTTAGAGTCTGCGTGCCGGGATCAATAACAATAGTCGACACACGCGGATCATCAACACGCGTCGTGACATTAACTTCAATACCACCAAGCGAATCCACGAGTTTAACAAATCCATCACTTGTGATTTGGACATAATGATTGATGTCACAACCGAGTTTTGCTGAAACTGTCTTTACTAGTTCAGCACGACTTCCCTCGCGGATAAGATTGCGCAGCATGGTGTCACGCCCGTTGTAGCGCACTGACATATTAGCGGGCACATCCATAAGCGTCATGCGACCACCATCAGGGTTAACACGCAAAAGCCCCAGAAAGCTTGCCGCTTCACCTTCTGAGTCGTGTTCATTAATACCAGCGAGTAAGATGTATTCAGGCGCGCCCTCCTCCGCCTTGGTAAGAGCGGCAGAAAGTTCAGAGTCATTAAGAGCCATATTGCCGGAGAGGGATGCCTTAAATACACATGAGCCAAGGGTAAAAGCAAGCACACCAATCACAACAGCAGCTATAGCAATCAGAAGAGCAAGTTTGATATGCTCCTGACGCATCACCTGCTGGCTGTGTGTTGGCCTGTCTTCAAGATTGCGCGTATTGCGCGTTTCAACCGGCGTGGCATTAGGGCGCATCTGGTTGATTTCAGCCGTGCGATCCGAGTAATCAAACGAGCGTGCACGTCTTCCTGACACAGAAGTTCCGCGTGCATTCTGATAAGCACCACCGCGACGTGAACTGCGCGACTGGCGTGTGTTGCCTGACGCGCCACCCGAGGCATGCGTTCCTAACACAGACGACGACCACTGTTTTGAAGCACGTTTAGAACGCCGAGGACGCTTTTGAACCATAGAGGCTTCACCCTTTACCTAATTATTGTGTTACTCGCTCTACATCTGCTCCGAGCGATTGAAGTTTACCCACGTAATCCTCATATCCACGATCAATATGGTAAATGTCATGAATCTCCGTTTCCCCTTCTGCAGCAAGTCCTGCAATAACCAGTGCCGCCCCTCCACGTAAATCAGGCGATGAGACAGGTGCGCCTTGGAGTTGGTCAACGCCCTGAATAAGGGCATGGTGCGCATCAATAGTCACATCGGCACCCATACGAATCAACTCTGAGGCGAACATGAAACGGTTTTCAAAAATATTTTCAGAAATGACTGAGTTCCCTTCCGCAAGTGCATTCAATAGCAAAAACTGCGCTTGTAAGTCAGTAGGAAACCCAGGATGTGGAAGTGTTTGAATATCAGCTGCACGCAGAGGATTAGTACGCGCAACCGTGATAGAGGTTTCAGTTGTTGTGACATCGCAATCCATCTCTTGAAGTTTCAAGATTGCCATACGCAAGAAGGATGGATCAATGCCTTCTACGGTCACAGGACCGCCGAGCAGTGCTCCAGCGGTAAGGAAAGTTCCTGCTTCAATTCTATCCCCCACCGTAGTGTGATCACAGGGGTGCATTTCATCAAGAGAAACACCTGTGATGGTAATGGTAGGAGAACCAGCACCTTCAATGTGAGCACCCATCTCATTAAGCATGTTTGCCAAATCAACAATTTCGGGCTCACGTGCTGCGTTGTCAATAATAGTTGTACCAGGTACTGTCACAGATGCCATCATCATGTTCTCAGTAGCGCCAACGCTTGGAAACTCCAAGAAAACATCAGCAGCTTTGAGGCCATGAGGTGAAGAAGCGTTGAGATAACCGTGATCGTTGCTAAACTCAACACCTAAATCTTCAAGCACACGCAAATGCATATCAATCTTGCGCGCACCAATCTTGCAACCACCTGGCATAGCAACGCGCGCACGACCAAAACGCCCAATTAATGGACCCAATACCGAGATAGAAGCACGCATTTTGGAAACAAGCTCATAAGGCGTAACGTACTTGTCGACATCAGTCGTATCAACAACAACCACATCTCCCTCACGCTCGACATGGGCACCCAAGCTTTCCAATACCTCAATCATGATATCGATATCAGTAATGTGAGGAACGTTTCTGATAGTCGACGCACCTTGTCCCAAAATTGCCGCAGCAATCAACTTAAGCGCAGAATTCTTGGCGCCACTTACTTGAACGGTTCCTGAAACATGAGCGCTTTCACGCGCAACAATGATTTCCTCTGCCATAACTTTCTATCACCATGACCAATCGCATAACTAATCGCGTGCATGCGTTTACGAGCGTTACCTATTATACAAAAACCCCTTGGCTCGCCTACCCTAAGGAGACGCGCCAAGGGGAAATATTCAGATGTCGTATACGCAAAATGAGTTAGACAATAACCTACTCACCAAGCATGAAACGAACGTAAGATACGAGCTCGATAGTGGTACCCAGCTCTTTAGCAACAGCCTCTGCATATTGAGCGACAGTCTGATCAGGATTCTTAACATAAGCCTGCTCAGTTAAGCAATTCTCCTTGTAGAACTTCTCAAGACGACCAGTAGCCATTTTCTCTTGAATGTTCTCAGGTTTGCCAGACTCAGCAGCTTGAGCTTTGTAGATCTCTTTCTCGTGCTCAACAACATCAGCAGGTACCGACTCACGAGTTGCGGCAACAGGGTTAGCAGCAGCTACTTGCATAGCAATGTCGCGACCAAAGAGCTTGAACTCCTCGTTAGATGCCAAAGAAGGATCACCAAGCTTGAACTCAACCAAAACACCAATCTTGCCACCGCCGTGGATGTAAGAAGCAATACCGCCTTTTTCATCCTCAACGTAAGCAAAACGAGAAAGCTGAATGTTTTCACCAAGCGTATGAATAGCATCCGTTACGATCTCATCAACGGTCTCGCCCTCGTAGCTAGAAGCCTTCAAGGCATCCAAATCAGCTGGCTTGTTTGCAAGAACAGCCTCAGCAATCTTAGTTGCATAAGCCTTAAACTTGTCATTCATACCAACGAAGTCAGTTTCGCAGTTAAGCTCAACTAAAGCACCTGCATGTCCATCATCAGAAACGAGCGCCATAACCGTACCCTCATTAGTTGCACGGCCTGCTTTTTTAGCAACAGCTGCAAGACCACGAGTACGCAATACATCTACTGCTTTTTCGATTTCGCCTTCAGCCTCAGTAAGTGCCTTTTTGCACTCCATCATGCCAGCGCCTGTCATTTCGCGTAATTCTTTTACCAAAGCGGCAGTAATCTGAGCCATTAGAGCTCCTTTCACCTATATCTCAAAAGTTGGTTACAAAAAGCGAACCTAGTCGCGATCTATAACGTCGTTGCGAGGCATTTCCTCAGGGTTAGTTTGGAGCTCATTGTTCTCAACAACTTGCTCATCCACTACCTCTGCAGCCTCGGAAGGTGCAGCCATCTCTTCAGCAGTAACAGGAGCACCCGTACCAGCGATAACTGCATCAGCAATAAAGTTGCAAAGCAATGATACAGAGCGGATTGCATCATCATTTGCAGGGATACCATAATCCACATCATCAGGATCACAGTTGGTATCAAGTGTGCCAACGATGGGGATATTTAAGCGGCGAGCTTCATGAATTGCAATTTGTTCACGGTTCGTATCAATAATAAAGACCATGTCAGGAACGCGCTTCATGTTGCGAATACCATTGAGGTTCGTCTGAAGTTTAGCAAGTTCCTTTCTTAAAAGAATCTGCTCTTTCTTAGGCAAGACCTCCATGCGGCCGTCTGTCTCCATTGCCTCAAGCTCCTCCATGCGCTGTACACGCTGGCGGATAGTAACAAAGTTGGTAAGCATGCCGCCCAACCAACGAGAATTAACATAAGGCATACCGCAACGATTTGCAGCCTCAGCAATGGGCTCCTGAGCTTGCTTCTTAGTACCAACAAACAAAACAGTGCCGCCCTTTGCTGCGCACTTCATGACAGCAGAATAAGCCTGGTCAAGACCGATAAGCGTCTGTTTGAGATCAAGAATATAGATGTCGCCACGTGAACCAAAAATATAGGGCTTCATCTTAGGATTCCAACGGCGTGTCTGATGGCCGAAGTGTGCGCCTGCGTCGAGCAGGGTCTTAATGCTGACCTTAGTCATACGTTCTCCATTCGTTAGTCCTCTGCAGAGCTTCACTCTTGGAATCCGCAGCCTTTTTCGAGTGGCCACTAGCAGATCCAAGTCCCCCCTGCATGTGTAATATAACAGCCTTAGCAGTATAGCAGCCAAAGCGCATGCTGCAAGTAACAGTTTGTTGAGGGTATAAATAAGGGAGTAAATTTAAGTAATTTAAGAAAGGTACTCTACATTTAGCATTTTCTATCACGAAGAGCGATAAGTTTAGCATAGGTATCAGCGTCTACCCTATCAGCTATAGTTGCCTTGCGATGTGTTGCTACATTCCTATCAAGTTCTGCTTCTTCGGAAATCTCGTCCATTTCAAGCGAGAATCCATTAGCGCTCATACGATCAACGCCGCCACCAAAAACAGTGTCTTGAATGGTTGCATCACTCGTAACAACAAGCACTTCGCATCCCCTCTCACGCGCATCATGAGCAAGCTTTTCGATTACCTTATCAGCAGAAGACCCAAAGGGAGAAAACATAACGCGCACACCAGCAATACGTTCCGTTTTTCCCGCAGACTCAACATTGTCTCCCGCATCAAACACGATAGTTGCTTGATAGAGCGCACCAGCAAAGGCAGCCACATCGGAAATCAAAGATTCACGCACATTATTAAAGCGCGTGTGTGCATAGTCGGGATCATGCTTGTACGCCTCATCATCAGCACGTATGGCACGATAACGTGAGCCTGAGCGCAAAACGTTATACCCATCAACAATGAGTATCTTTTTGCGTGGTTTAGATGTTCCTTTGCGTACCATGAATTGCCTAGCGTCCGCGTTCTGATTGACGCATCCACTCATACATGCATGCTGTTGCTGCTTGTGCCACATTGAGCGATCCCACATTGCCTGCTTGAGGAAGACGAACCAAAAAGTCGCATCGTTCTTGAGTAAGGCGTGCTAATCCTTCACCTTCACTTCCCATAACAAGCGCAAGTTTGCCGGCCATAGGTGCGTCCCAAATGCATTCCGATGCTTTTTCAGAAGCACCTGCGACCCAAAAATCAGACTGCTTTAAGCGCTCAATGATCTGCGCGATATTAGATACCTGAGCGATATCGATATGTGCAATAGCACCTGCAGAAGATTTATACGTTGCCGCCGTCACACGAGCAGATCGTTTGTTAGGAATGATGATGCCAGACGCGCCCACGATTTCAGCCGAACGAGCAATAGCACCTAAATTACCTGCATCTGTAATGTGATCCAAAATTACAATAAGCGCATTGCTGTCATGAGACTCAGCGCGCTTGATAGCTTTATCAATAATGCTTTGCGCATTGCTGTATGCAAAGGGCAGCGTCTCAGCCATAATGCCTTGGTGACTACCACGCTCGGAGCGCTTATCCATTTGAGCACGCTTAACCTGCTTTACGGAAAGCTTCATACGATGAGCACGATTCACAATATCAGAAAGCGATTTATCATCCTTAACACCTTCTGCCACATAAATACATTTAATAGGCACCTCAGATTTCAGTGCCTCAAGAACAGGACGCTTACCTTCAATATATTCAGCCATGAGTCTCTCTCAGTTGTCGTTGTCTTCGGTTATTGCAACCATTGCCGTAATCGGCGTTGCAATCATCACTACAATCTATAGCCATTCCACGTTAAAACACGGATTAGTTAAAAAGTGTAACACGCTTACCTTAAAGGGGGTTTTATTTGTCCGATAAATGCGTTATTATCTGACAACGTCATAAATACGCTTAAACATTTGCTCTGTTTTACCTAGGTTATTTGTTTGGCGATAGGATGACTGAAGCACGAAACTGGGCCATCGTCCAATGGCAGGACTCTGGTTTTTGGTACCAGCTATGTAGGTTCGAATCCTGCTGGCCCAGCCATTTTTTACTTATCTACACACTGTTTACCTGTATTTACCTGTATATATGCTAGTCATTCCCGCATCAGCGGGTATTTTTGTCTTATAGAGGCTTACACCAACTTATGTCCGAGCCATGTTTCAAAAGAGCCTTGTTACCACAACGCCATTACCACAATCAGTATGGGAACAATAACAAAGAAACACACCGTCGAAAGAGCGGTGCCGGTTGCAGCAAGCTCAACATCATGTTTATAGATACCTGCGAATGCTGGAACCATGGAGCCAATAGGTGCTGCACACATGATGACGTACACGTAGATGACGATGGGATCAATGTAGAGCGCATTCAAAATGAAGTAGCTTACGATAGGCAAGATAAGCTGGCGTACCACAATGTAGCCATACATGCGTTTCTCAGTCACCACTTTGAGCAAGTTTGCACGTGAAAGTACTGCACCAACAATAAGCATAGCCACTGGCGGGCAAACGCCGCCAACAAACTCCATCGTATTTTGAATGATGGGCGGAAAGGTAATGCCCAGCAAAAAGATAACGAGGGCAAACGTACAAGCAATGAGCGGTGTATTGAGAAGCGTTTTGAGCGAAAAGCTTGGACGTCCGCTTTCTGTTTTGTGATTGTGAGCATCGAGAATCATAAATCCGATGGAGCCAATATAGAGATTACTCATCATGACAAAAATACTTGCAGCAAGCACCGTTGAGTCACCGTAAATGGTTTGCAGAATAGGAACGCCTAAAAAACCCGTGTTGGTACAAATATTCATAAAGATATAGAGAGCACGCTGATCTTGCGGCGTTTTAAAGAGATGATTACATCCTATGCTTACCAGCATAAAGATGGTGAATTGGATAAAACCCAAGATGAAAGTAACAATGATTTGCGTCTCGGCGTGTTCAATCTCAAGCGGCGCAACCGAGCCAATGATAAGGCAGGGCAGACAGATGTTCATGAGGAGTTTATTAAGACCATCAGTTGCATGCTCATTGAGATACTTGAGTCGACCCGCCAAATAGCCAATGGCAACAACAATGAGCATCATACCCATCTGAGATATGGCCGATGACAAATCAATCATATTGCTCCCTTTGCCTCCTCGCGTTCAAGTCTTGATTGTAGCCCAGAGACACTCTCTCTTGCCTCACGTTGTTACCTAATTTATGAACATTCTGCGATTTTTTATCGTTTGTTTTCTTTTAGTAATTCTTCGGTTGACCTTAGTCCGAATTCAGACTAACATATCTCACCACTATAGTCCGAATTCAGACTATTACACCAATTAAAAGCACCGATCCATCGACAAGGATGATGTAACCCGTGAGCAAAGACGACCGATTCAGAGCGTTTATGAACTTAAGCAAAGAAACTAATGTTGCCTATCGTAATGCCGCCCACAAATACGGCTTATCTGATAGCGCCTTTGACATCCTCTACTTTTTAGAAACGGAAGGGCCGCTCACGCAAAAAGAACTGCGTCTGCTCACCTATTCAAGCAAGCAGACAGTTAATTCATCGGTTCAAAAAATGATCAAGCTTGGCTTCATTTATATCGATGAGGCGCGCGGACGCGAAAAGGTGTTGGGGCTAACCGAGAAAGGTCTCACCTTTGCCCAGGCAACGACACAAAAAGTGTATGAAGCAGAACGGCGTGCGTTTGAGTCTTTAGGTGCACGCGACCAAGAAAAACTTCTTGCACTTTCAGCTCAGTTTACGCACGCACTCGTACAAGAGATTGACGCACTTGAACCACTGACTCGAGCCATAAATTCGAGTCATGTCAACGATTAATAGGATTACTTATGAAAATAGATATGTATTCACACTTGACCGTAAAGGACTTGCTCAAATTTACGGCTCCCTCAATTGCCATGATGATTTTCTCGTCGGTCTACTATATTATCGACGGACTCTTTGTGGCTAACTTTGTTGGCACTACCGGTCTTGCGGCGGTTAACCTCATCATGCCTTTCATCATGATCTTAGGTACGGTTGGTTTTATGATCGGCACTGGTGGCACCGCTATTGTGGCTAAGACGTTTGGCGAGAAAGATCCCGAGCGTGCTAACCGCTATTTCTCCATGTTTATTTACGCTGCACTCGTGCTCGGTATCATCTTTGCGGTTGCTGGCCAATTCTTCATTATCCCCATCGCCACAATGCTTGGTGCAAGCGGAGAACTCTTGGCGATGTGCCACGTGTATGCTGCAATCAGTTTGGTATCGTTGCCATTTTTTGTCCTGCAATATGTATTCCAGGAATTCTTTGTAGCTGCCGGCAAACCCAACGTTGGCTTCTTTGTCGTATTTGGCGCTGGCATCATCAATATTGTTCTTGACGCGCTTTTTATTGCCGGTTTTGGCTGGGGTGTCGCGGGTGCTGCTATTGCTACCGCCATTGGTGAGTTCTTTGGCGGCATTGTTCCTCTTGTTTATTTTGCCCGCAAAAAAGCAAGCCCTTTGCGTTTAGGTAAGACCTCATTCAACTTCCGCATCTTTGGCAAGGCTTGTGTAAACGGCTCCTCTGAAATGGTAACTAATATTGCTATGTCGCTAGTTGGCATGCTCTACAACTATCAACTCATGCACATGATTGGCGCAGAAGGCGTTGCAGCCTATGGCGTCATCATGTATGTCGTGATGGTGTTCTCGGCAATCTTTATGGGATACGCCATGGGATCCGCACCTTTGATGAGTATTCAATATGGTGCTAAAAACCATACTGAGATGAGAAGCCTGTGGAACAAAGGCATGGGGATTATTGGGGTATCGGGCATCATCATGTTTGTTGCGGCCGAACTTCTCGCACGTCCTATATCAGCTGCCTTTGTTGGCTACGATCCAGCACTCCTTGATATGACTACACATGCCTTTATGATTTATTCGGTCGCGTACTTATTGATGGGCTTTTCAATTTATGGCTCATCGTTTTTTACCGCACTCAACAACGGACTCGTGTCAGCATCTATCTCGTTTTTGCGCACCCTTGTTTTTGAAACAAGCGCCATTATCATCTTACCCATGATTTTTGGTATAGATGGAATTTGGGCCGCCATTATTGTGGCTGAATTTGCTGCTGTCGTGGTTACACTCATTTTTATGTTTGCGCTCGGCAAGACCTATGGGTATCGCTAAGATACCCCCCTTAAAATATTCATGATACCCAAATTAGCTCGCACCGGGCTGCGCCCAGCAAGTTTGATCCGCTCTGTTCGATCGTACTGCTCATTTAGTACAATCAGGTAACACAAATTTTGGGAGGAATGACATGAAAATCTTAGCAATTAACGGATCACATCGTGTTGGTCAAAACACCGACATCTTAATTGATATTGCCCTTGACGCCGCGCGTCAAGCAGGGGCAGAAACAGAAGTCATTGAGCTTGCAGAATGCAACATTGAATTCTGCGCTGGTTGTAATCGTTGCCTCTTTAAACCTGAATGCTCCATTAAAGATGACGACATGCGCATGATCAAAGAAAAGATGCTCGCGGCTGACGGCATCCTTATTGCATCCCCTAATTACTTCTCCAACGTAACAGCACGCATGAAAAATTTCTTTGATCGTACCCGTCCACTCCATATGACTTCAAACCAACTCAAAGGAAAAGTTGCCGGCTTTTTAACCATGGGCGGTCTTGATAACACCGGATCTGAAACCACTAATGCCATCATGGAAAATTTCTGCGCAACTCACGAGATGCTTATTGTGCACGCGCGTCCTGAAGGTCCTGTTTTAGGATCAGGCGTAACAGGCTCTCTGCTCGACCGCGTTGAGGATGGCATCCCTCATTGGCGTCGTAGCGTTAAAGATGATCCTATTGCTCCGTTGATTGCCGCTCAATTAGGCAAAGACATGGTAGAACTTATTAAGCGCCTGTCGTAACCGCACGCAATAAGTACCTGCACTATAGCTGAGACGTACCGCGTACATCTCACGAGAAAACAAACCGGGGATTGAGCATTTGTTCTCACCCCGGTTTTTTCTTCTGTGTCTTATAACCCCCATCGGCACAAGAAATTACCAAATAGAGCGCCCCGCATCAACATAGAGCGGGATACCCGTAATCAAATCAGTTGCATCAGACGCCAAAAAGACCGCTGCTGCCGCAATATCCTTAGGGGCGCCCACTTTTCTGTTATGAGGAATCATACGAGTAATAGCCTCATAGGCGCGCGGATTTGAAAGGGTATCTTCTGTCATACCTGTTTCAATGTAGCCGGGACAAATGCAATTTACCCGCACGTTGAACCGCGCCCACTCAAAAGCCAAGCCGCGCGTCATTTGCACAACGGCCGCTTTTGCTGCCATATACGGCGTCATGCGCGATGAACCAACGCGCGCTACCACCGAACCAATATTAATCACAGAACCGTATTTCTGCTCAATCATAACTTTTGCGACCTTGTTGGCAATAAAGAACACAGCCTTAAGATCTGTGTCAACTACCTCGTCGAACTCTTCTTCAGTCACGTTTTGTGCAAGTTGCGTCATGCCCACACCTGCATTGTTGACTAAGATATCGATGTGGCTATAATGCGCGAGCGTATCAGCGATAACACGATCAATGAAATCCCCATCGCGCACGTCACCACAATGTATCTGTGGTGCTTCCCCGAAGGTCTCTTCGATTTCTTTCGCGGTCTGAGCGAGCTCTTCTTCCAGAATATCAACCAGCACAAGATGTGCACCATAGCCGGCATACGCAACGGCGATCCCTTTACCAATACCCCGTGCTGCACCAGTAATAAGAGCAACCTTATCGGTCAGATTAAAAACAGGAACTCCCTCAGCAATGGTCTCAGTGTTTTTTTCGTCTTGCATACGATCCCCTCTCCTTGTAGCAAAACCCCACTCTAGAAGGCGCTTTTATCTTCTAGAGTGCATTAAACTGCAAAATGAGAGAGAAGATGCATTGGTTTTTTCGATACATTAAAAGTTAATAATAATGACGCCAATCAGCATACCAGCAATCAAGAAAAAAGCTGGCATCTTGGAACGATACATCAAAATGGCTTGCGGCAAAATCTCGCCGAAGACAACATAAAGCATGGCGCCTGAAGCAAAACCTAAAGAGGCGGAAAGCCCCAGCGGACCAATATCGCCTAACCAAAAACCAAGAAGAGCACCTAATACTAGCGGAAGACCTGAACAAGCTGTCAATATAACTGCACGCGGACGGCTCATGCCACCCGCAATTAAAGGAACAGCAACCGCCATTCCTTCAGGAATATTATGAAGACCAATAAGTATTGCAAGAACCAGCGCAGCACTTCCAACCGACCCCAAATCTACGTTATAGCTTGCGCCAATTGACATGCCTTCAGGAATATTATGAAGAGCAATCGCAAAGGCGATCACCACTCCAGCAACCCATAAATCACGCTTTGACCCATGCGTTTGCACGTGCTCATTGTAATGATCAACATGCATGAGTTCATCAATTGCATCATGAGTAGCGGGATGATTAGGTTCTGCCGTGTGAGGAACCTGCGTGCGCGTACGGGTGTCAATAATGTGATTGAGCAAGGCAATCACAGCGACACCAATAACAACCGCTGTACTTACGACAAAGACCGCATTATCACCTGCAAACGTTTGAGCTGCCTCAATGCTTTCTTCCATAAGCTCAAAACACACAATTGAAATCATAACGCCTGAAGTAATAGAGAGCAGCATTGAGATGACACGATTAGACTCCGTCTTAAAAAGCGCACCCAAAAGACCTCCCAGGCCGGTTCCACCCACGCCTGCGATAAGGGTCATAAGTACTACTATTCCAATTGCTTCTGCGGTCATATCGTTATGTATGCTAGCACTAACTTTTAGATACGACGATGCTATCCAGTTGAGTGTGTCGTTTTATTTCTTTATTGAAACATTTACGTTAATCTCTTGCGCGCTTGAACACATTCATCGTGCCATTAACAAAAATAATGCGTTACTTTTAAAGGAACATACAAGGAATTTATATACTTACAACCTGGATAGAGGACATCTCCACTACCTACCACATCACACTCATGTTGCGTAGGTGTATTCATACTGCGTTTGGTGCATTTAACATGACTAATCCCCCATCCGTTAAACGCCCACGCATGTTAAATAGCCAGGCATGCATTTACCCGATGCACTCCTGGCTATTTTCTGCTTATAGTAAAACGGTATCCATGAACGTTATTTTGCTCCAATAGAAAACAAACGTTCACTTGAGAGAGGATTATTGTCACATGATGGGACTCGCTAAAAAACAGTCGATCATCGTTATTATTTTGATGGTCGGGACCTTTTTGGTCGTACTAAATCAAACGCTCCTCTCGCCCGCTCTTGCCGTCATCATGCGCGACCTTTCCATTGATGCCACAACCGTGCAATACATTATGAGTGCGTATTCCTTGGTTGAGGCAGTTATCATCCCGCTCTCCGCCTATTTGATGGGACGCTTTACCACCCGCCAACTCTATATCACCGGACTGGGCATCTTTATCGCAGGATCAGTCCTAGCTGCTATCTCCCCCAGTTTTCCTGTATTGCTCCTTGGCAGAACATTACAGGCTATTGCTGCAGGCGTTTTTATGCCGATGATTTTCACGGTTATATTACTTATCTTCCCTCGTGAAAAACGCGGTGCCGGCATGGGCCTTGTTACGCTTGTCATTGGATTTGCCCCTGCAGTTGGACCCACTCTTTCAGGTCTATTAGTCGATAGCATTGGCTGGCGCATGCTCTTTGTCGTAGTAACTGCAGTCTCAGCACTCATCCTTGTTGCCGCTATCGCCAATCTTGAGAACTACGGTAATTTCGAACGAACCACGTTTGATAAGCCTTCAGTTGTGCTCTCTACCTTGGGCCTCGTCGCTCTCCTCTACGGTTTCTCATCGTTTACCTCATCAGATAACGTAGTTATTCCGCTTGCCCTCATCGTCATAGGTATTGGCATTTGCGCTATCTTTGTTAAGCGTCAACTTGGTCTTGAAACACCTCTCCTCCGTATCCGCGTATTAACGTCACGCAATTACCGTATCGCTGTTATTTTAGCCATGATCAACTTTGGTACTGTTATTGGCATGAGCACCATTTTGCCCCTCTATCTGCAAAACGTATGTGGCTACAATGCCCTTCAAACAGGTCTCACCATGCTCCCCGGCGCGCTCCTCGGTGCCTTTGTTGGCATGCTTGCAGGACGCTTATTTGATTCATGGGGTGTGCGCAAATGCGCCATTCCGGGCGTAATCACCTTCCTCATTGGCGGCATTGGCACAACGTTTTTCAGCCTTGATCCCAATATTTTGTTTGTCGTCATTGTTTATGCAGTTATCACTATTGGAAATCAATTTCTCACAACCCCCATCAATACTTGGGGCATCAATTCACTTGACAACCGCGTAATCCAGCATGCCAATGCAGTAACCAATACGCTCAATCAAGTTTCAGCTTCGTTTATGACCGCACTCATTGTGTCAATTTCAGCTCTCGGCTGGATTATTGCGCCACAAGGAAGTGTTCTTGAGCAAACCTACCAAGGCGACCATCTTGCCTTTATAGCTGTTTGCCTTCTTACCTGCATTTCCACGGTAATTATTTTCACCCTTGTTCGTGATCGCAAAACTGAGCCAAGTGCACAAGCAAGCTATGTTATGGAATCCCTCCCAGCTGACACCAACGCTCAACACCTCCCGGTTTCTCTTGTTATGAATAAAAAACCAATCTTTGTTACTGAAAGCGCCTCTATCCGCGAGGTTGGTCAACTCTTAGTCGACAATCGTGCAAGCGGCCTGCCTATTGTGAACAAGACTGGCAACGTAGTTGGATTTATTTCCGATGGGGATATCATGAACTACATTGGACGCGCAGATAATATCTTGGATTCCACCTACATGGTCTATCAAGTTCCTGATCTTGAAACATTCCCCCAGCGTGTCTGCGATCTCATCGACATGAATGTTATGAAAATTGCAACCAAACACGTTGTTTTACTTAATGCTGATACGAGTCTCGAAGACGCCTGTCGCTTACTTTCCGAAAAGCGTATTAAAATTGTTCCTGTCGTGCAGGATGAAAAACTTGTTGGTTCTCTCTCACGTGCTGATATTGTCCGTGCTACCATGGCCAATTTAGTCACTATTAAAGCCATGGCAAAACAAAATAACCTTACTAAGAAGTAAGAGATACGCAAGGTTGGCGTTAGCTGCATCCTCTAAGGTTGATATCAAGGTATTAAAACCTCGAATCACCCAAGATTCAACCACAAGCATAGAGAAGGAATGATGCAACTATGAGTATTCCCGCAAAGATTTTATTGGGCACCGTAGTAGCCGTTGGTGCAAGCGCATTAATTATTGCCCGACTCAACAAAAGCTCCGAAGTCACATGCAGAAATATCCCCGTCACACGAGAGTGGTAATTACTGCAAGTAAAACATGCTTGAGCAAACGCGAAGGCGATGAGAAGTTGTCAAGAAGCTCTTTTTGTCTCTTATATCTCATCGTCAATAGTTTGCTCTACGACACACTCTGTCAATGATGATTCCTTTTGACGATACGCCTCTGTATCGTCTTTGATAGCGCGCTCGAGCATTTGCGCAAACTGCTTGGTGCAGTTTTCAACATGAAGTGCTCTACCTTCTTCTGCATAACGGGGCCTCCATTGCTTAATACGGCTCGGATCAGAAAGCCACCAATCAATACGATCCGCAAGAGCTTGAGCATCGTTTGCAGGAAAGACGCTTTCATCAAGCAGGGCAAATTGTGCGGGCGCGCTCATAGGAGCCTTTCCAATAATAGGCACGCACCCACAAGCAAAAGCTTCTATTACACTAATTGCTTCGATATCTGCTGTTGATGCATGAATATAGAGCGGACATGAGCGCAAGAGCGTAATCAATTCAGATTCTGAGTGATATTCAAATATAGGTGGATGAGGAAGCTTTCTACCTACCTCTTCAAGTTCATGCCGCAGAGGTCCTTCTCCGCAAATATGAAGCTGCAGTGTATCTGCGAATTTTGAAAGACCAACACCTTCAATGATGGTCTTTTGGTTCTTCTCTTTTGCAAGACGGCCTACGGTAACAATATGCGTGAGCCCATCGCCAAAATCCCTACCAGTTCCAAGCTTAAATACGTCAGGAATTCCATTTGAAATGACATGGAGTTCTGCTGTATAGCCATGTTCCTTAAGCTCGCGGGCAATCATCTTACTGGGACAATGAATATGACGAACATCATAGTAGAGCCACTGATCAAAGAGGTCGTAAAGATAATCATTCAATGCACGCGATGATTCTAAATGGATAAACGATGAGACGTTTTCAGGCTGCAAATGAAACGCCGCCGTCAGCGGAACATGGTGTTTACGCGCCCAATCGTGCGCAAATTCACCTAATTTGAAGGGCAAAAAGACATGAATAACATCAACACCATCGAACGCTTGATTAAACAATTCAAGGCTTGGCTGAGCAAAGGTAAACCCGCTAATTCGCCCTGCTTCCGTTGCAAGCGGAACGTAATGAGCGGGAAGCGGATAAGAATCAGGACCCGTTGCCCCGTATCCAATAAGACGTACCTCATGACCTTGCGAGCGTAATGATTCTGCATAGCGCAACGCCGTTGCCGAAGTGCCATTATTGGAAACACTGAGATCATCCATAACAAAGGCTATCTTCATATCGCTCACCTAACCTTTTTATACAGGTTCCGCTATGCAAGCCTATCCTGTAAGATTTTTATTGAAACGACACCGTACGTGAAGTTCTTTTATGTATCCTAATTTGTGTACTTAGCGTAGCGCGAGCGTATGCGTTTTATAGAGGTCTTATTGAGCGCGTCTTGAAGTTGTTAGACCTCTGTTGAGGTGTTGTTGAAGAAGTTTACTTAAAAAAACGCCCCGGCAAAAACCTAAGGCCATACATAAAAATATCCCCGTAGCCTATGCATGGCGACGGGGATATTTTGTGGGTTATAGGACAAAATGAGAGAGGATTACGCTTTTGCCGCTTTCTTTTTACGTGCAATAGCTACAATTGCCACCGCTATCGCAGCAGCCACAACAAGTGCAACACCTGCAATAATCCAAGGATTCAGACCATTAGATTCAGCATTTGTAGCACCAGAAGCAAGCGGGTTACTGTTATCGTTGATATCTACCTCTTGGTCAGGTGCAGCTAATGGAGTCCCATCTTCACCAATAATCTCGCCAGCAGCAGCTGCCTCAGCAACTGCATCAGGACCTGCTGGAGCAGCTGCTCCATCTGGTGCTGCTGGTGCTGTGCCCCCAGGAACCGTTACGGTTGTATAGGTTACACCTGGCGCGGCATTGTATTCGAAATTGAATACATTCTCTTTACCCTCTTCAAGGGTTCCCGTTATATTCCATGCTGTCGGCAAATAATTATCAATATAGCGATACGCGATCACGGGTCGATCACCAGGATTTCCCCAAAAGACCTGACTGTCCGCAATCTGATTTCCGTTTGCATCCACGTAATTTACTGTATAAGAAACCTGATTCTTCTTAAGACCATAAGCAATCACATACTGAGCATCTTCGGTCGCAGTAAAGACCAAATCATCCACGGCATCTTCACCATAATCGTGACCAGCAAGTCGAATGCCTTTAATGTAATACTTTGAATCAGGAAGAATAATATTTGCTTCATTTATGTACTGAGAAAGGTTCACTTGAGAGCCTGCAGCTACACTAATAGTCTCCGGAACTCCTTCCAAGTCTCCCTGCCCCGCAGAAACACTAATTTTATAACCATAAGCTGAGTCAAGCTTAAGCGGCTCATTTGCATAAGCATTATTAACATTAGCAAGAGTAGCTACGCCTAATGCAAAACCTAGGCAGAGCGTCAAGAAAATGAGTGCAAGCTTTTTAGTAAAACAAATCGAATGCATTATTTGACACCACCTTTGCCTGAAGCTAAATTTGCCTGAGAAGAGCAATCTTGAACAGCTTGAATTTTTTTACGATCACAAACATACGAATAGACTGTTGCTGCCGCAAAAAGTGCACAAATCGCGATCAGTAGTCCGTTTGTAAACAAATCACCCGTCTTAGGTAAAAGACCGCCCTCTTCTGTAGTAACCATAGTTCCACCTTCAACGGCATCTTCTACAGCAAAATTAATCTCAAGACCGCCCTCTTGGCGCATGTAGTTATTTTCTTGAGTCATACCATCAAGGGAAAGATTAAGGTGTACCTGACCACTTTCTCCAGAAGTAAGCGTTGTCACATACATCCAAGAACCTGTTGCGTTCGAAACTTCTTTTAAACCTTGAGAATTTTCGTCACGGGCTACATCGCCACCAACTCTTTCACTGCTATAAATAGTGCTTACCTCACCGGTACTGTTTGTAAAAGTAAGGCTGTACGTATAGGCGCCACCAGAAGCCTCGTTTGCATCTTCAAGTGTCTTAAAAACATTACTTGTCATATACCAGTCGGTGCTATTTGCGCATTCATTTTTGATTGAAATATCAAGCGACAAGTCGTCACCGGGCATCATTTGATCAATAGCATCGTTAATCTTTTGTTGATCATAATCGGAGATCATTTGCTTATCACTGTTAAACGTCACGTTCCAGTTTGCGGAAGTCGATTCTGCAAATGCTATACCGAAACTGCTCAGAAGAAGAACACCTGTTGCAAGAGCAGTGATCGCAATTCTTTTTATAGTCATGATCGCGCTCCCTTACCTCACGTCGTCCTGCGACACATCGTAGCCCCAAACACCCTTAATTGCCTCAGGAGCATTATGTGTTTGAACGGCGTTTACTTCTGCTTCAATATTGAACTTGTAGCCATCAAGCAAATAGGAAACAACCATAGATTTAGTTGTTGTTCCTTCTTGCGTGGTCTCTTGCTTGATAATCTCCCTTGCCTCATCATCCATAACAACAGCAGGATCAATACGAAGCGCAGAGATAAAATCGCGTGATTCGCCTACAGGAAGCATTGTTGTTGAATAGAGAATTACCTGTTCATTAGTAGAATCCTTCTCATCAACAATCCAGTCTCCCGTTTGGGTAAGCTGAATAAGAGCAGGATTCAGTTTCGTATCTTTTTCAAACACACCATCGCCATCAGCATCTTGGGTCCAGTACTTTTTAATAATTACGCGAACATATTGGTCGTACTCGCCTGTGTTCTTTGCAGCAAGGCGCTCGTCATACTTCTTTCCAGGAATGACATTTTCATCTTGCATCCAAGTCAGAAGAGCGTTGTCACCCTCAACAATCGTTCCGTTTTCAGTAAGCGAAACTTCTAGCTCTGTTGTTTCGAAGCTTGCACGATAGGTATCACTAAAATAAGACAACGCTGCTTGCGCGGTGCCCGTGAAGCAAAGTGTCGCCACTAAAACAGTCAAAACGAATAAAACAATCGTACGAACCGAGAGGCTTTTTGTCTTTTGCATCTTCTACCTCCCTATCTATTCCTGCGTATTTGGATCAGCGCTCGTCCAAAGATAGGGAACGGGCACACCTGCTTCATCGTAATAAACAGGGCTTGTCTGACCAATAACCACAACATCAAAATTGGATAGATCAACATCCTCTGCAGCAGAAACGTTAACGGGAAGAATGGACGTTGACTCGCCTGCTGCAAGCACCTTCGAGTATGTCCACACCTCGCTTCCCGTAGTACCTGTTTTTGACCACCCATCAGCACCTGGCGTCTCAACTGCAATATTGTTGTTTACGCCAGTGCCGAAGAATAATTGAATACGCACCATAATGTCTGCACTGCCCGTATTCTGCATGCTGATCTGTTTGTTTCCATCAACGATAGTTTCATTGGTGTTTGAGCTATACTCAAGCGCAATTGTGTGACCGCCCGATGCTTTAGCATTACTTGTAAAGTACGCAAACGCAGTACCTGCGCATACAGTCATGCAAAGCGCAATAGCAATTGCGATTGTTATGCTGCGTTTAGCAAGATTCATCATGACATCTGTTTTTGTTTTCATAGAACTTTCCTCCTTTACGCAGCTTGCTGTTGGCGAATTTGCTCAACGTTTCTACCGTTTTGTGAGAACGTATATCTATTGATTACACCCTGATTTGGGGTTTCTTCATTTCGAGAGTTATTGTTAAATGTCGCAACTACATTATTCTCCGCAAGATTATCAAGATATTCCTGGGTCAGCATGAATGTTTGCGGATTTCCTACCACTACATAGCCCGAGCCATCAAACTCAAGCTCCTGAATGGTATACGTTGCTCCAACAAGAAGTTGTTTAAGTTCAATCTGCTGCGATCCTTCACCTACGAAATCTGCCGAAACGATATTGTTATAGAACTCATTTCCATTAAATGCGCCCGTTACGCGGAATACCGCAGTCGAGGATCCGTTTCCATTAGCGTCTTTATATGTCCAGCCTTCATAATTTTTCTGGAATGCTAAATCAACTAAGTCGAGACTGTTAACTAAATTGTATGCAGACCATTCTTTGCCGTCTGCGTCCTTCCATGTATAAACTGGATCGCCTTCGTTATCTACAAGGAGCTCTCCTCGAGCATCGGTTGCCTGAACAGGCTTAAGATCACCTTTATACCCTCCGACAGGGGATTCGCTAACGAGATATTTTATTTCCTCGCCCTTTTTAGTGTATTTTGGAAGATCAGCAAATTCACAGCGCCAGACACCTTCCTCATTAGGCTTAATACTAACGATCTTTGTGGTGTCCGCTTTAAGTTCTTCTTCAGAAAGAACACCGTTTCCGTCTACATCAATTGCAAGTTTTACTTCAATAGACTCAGGACGAATCTGATATAAGTTATTACTATCTTGCCAGATTTTTTCTGTTGAGATGTTTGTTCGCTCATCATTCCACGTGTTGGTAAGCGTATAGTTTGTTCTTGGGATTCCATCAACCTCATCTTCGCTCGGTTGAGACAATTCTGAATCATATCCAGGGACGTTAACTTCAACTATAGTCCAATTAAATTGCGATCCAAGATCCGCCCAATACGCTTCCCATCCATTTTCTTCATTTAGGATTTGAACAGCATCTTTGCGTGTAGACTCCTCAACAGGAACAACATCGTCGCCTACTTTTTGAGCTAACTGAACTGCTACCGATGCAGGTTTTTCAGTAGATGAAATCTTATTACCACGATCATCGAGTTCAAACCACTCTTTTGTTACACGTAAATTCTTTTTATCGCCACCAAATGTTAGTTTACCGTTGTTCATAATTGCACTTCCTGCGCCAAGCGCATGATTCTTCTCAAAACGCACTTTTGCATGTTCGTTTGCCCATGCAATAGTTTCTTGACTTGGATGCGAATTAATCTTGAAAGCAGACTGCGTGTTTTGATAATAAGAACGGTCAGCTTCAGTGCCATCAAAACGAGTCCAGTTACAATCACCGCCGCCCAAAGCATAGTCGGAAACAGTAACAAAACCTGCATGCTGAACGTCACCAAAATGTGGACATGTTGGACCGCAGAACGCTATATCTGCGTTATTGTCTTCCCATGAAGAGGTTTGATTACCATACGCCAACATTCCTTCATATTTATATACTTCAATGCTACCCGAGCGACAATTTGCTATGGCTCCTTTGTGGCAAAGATCACTATGCGAACTTTCCGTATTCCCAGTAATTATGGCATTGTAAATTTCAAGCTCACAATCGTAATCATTGTATACAGCTCCACCCCCATAGTAATAACCTGCAATAGGTCGCGCTGATACATTGTTAGTAAATCCACCACCTGTTATGGAACCTTTTGTAACTGCAGTGTTTGTTGCTCTTAAGAGCGAAATCGCTCCTCCCTGACCGCTTGAAGAGTTAGAGTCGAAACTCCCCCCTTCTATTGAGAGATTAGAACCACCGATGACACACAAGAAGCCACCTTCAGCATTAGCGCCATTGCTTGCGATGTTATTTGAAAAAGTTCCCTCTTTTATTGTTACATTAGTATGCCAAGCCCAAATAGCTCCGCCATTGCTGCTTGTATTTTTATTGTTTTCAAAAGTGGCACCATCTATAGTTAATGCGCTTGAGGTCTGTCCATAGGCCATCTCCAAGGCAGCACCGCCCGTATAGCCGCCACCTGCTTCTGAACGATTTGCGTTTTTAATGATTGCACCCGATTCGATTGCAACATTTGCTCCCGACTTGGCGTACAACATGGAACTGTCAGCAGCAATATCTTTGCCATCAACGACTGCATCCTTGATTGTTACATTGCCAGACAGAACGAAAAGACTTCCTATTTTATTTGCTTCACATCGCTCAATAGTCACATCATTAATCTCACCATCGGCAAGTGCTGCCTGACTACATACAATAAGGGGTTTTCCGGTTTCGCGTGCTTTACTAATAGCGACTTTAGCATCGGTCTCGATAGTTGCAGGGTAAGCTTTGCCTTCTTCTTCGTTCCACACGTAATGCTGTGGATGATTCTCGTTGTGATTTGGATCAAGGATGACTCCTTCGATACACATATCTCTTGTAATATTCTTTTCTTCATCACAATAGTAAGAAACTTGCGCACCGTTCTTAGTCATCTTGTAGGTGTATTTATTTGCGTCCACCTCAAAGGAATGATCAGCGTAGTCCTCTACAACTTCATCATTTAGTTTAAAAGAAACATTATTCGCATTCTTAAATAAAAGCTCATCAGCTTTATTGCGAGAAGTGCCCGTTATCACATTTGACGCATTAATGGCAGTATTGTTATAGATACGAGCATCGTTAGAGAGATCGAATGCAACATTTTTTGAGTTTTCAACCGCAATACCAGCACCATAACCTGCCGAATTGCCAACAATAACATTACTTACTTTAAATTCGAGCGACTTTGAATTTGCTTTGGTGTAAACACCACCGCCACTCGATTCAACATCAGCGGCTGCATTATTGGAAATAGTCCCCTTTGTAAGGTTTACCTTTTCAACAAGATCCAAATAAATGCCAGCTCCATTTTTTGACTTAGTGGTATTGCCCTCAATTGAGCCACCAGTCATATCAAGCGTTGCATATTGCGCATATACACCGCCACCACCGTTGCCAGAAACCGTTGAAGTCACAGAATTATTTGAGATTACACCGCCAGCAATTTCTACAGAAATGCTATCAACATGATTTCCTGCAGCATAGATGCCGCCACCTTTTTGGGTTGCAGTTCCTTCGGTTATAGCGCCACCTGTTACTTTCAAAGAACCATTAGACATGTAAACATTGCCGCCATTAGAAGCGTATCCATCTTGGATCTTGGCATCTCCACCAATCTCTGCAGCACATTTGGATAAGGCAACATTTCCTCCGTATGATGCTTTCTTGCCTTTCTTGGTGTTATCGATAACGCCTCCCGTGATCTTCACAGAAGACGAACCATCTGGCTTGCCAGCCACATACAATGAACCACCGTAACTCTGTCCAGTTTTGCGATAGATACCTGGTCCAGTAATAGCGCCTCCGGTCATCACAAAATCACCCTGTTTTACGGCAACCGTTGCACCATACGAAATACCGCTAGTCGAACTTGACCCACCTTCAAACTTGCCTTTTTCAATGGTGAGATTTCCGTCTTTGACAAAAACCACTCCGCCATATGTTTTATCTTCTGATTCATATAAGGAATACTGCTGTATAGCACTCGTGACATCAGGCCCATTAAACACGAGATTCGAATTCGTAGCTGAAATTACGCGGTATTTTTGATTCGCATTTACACTTTTCGTACTCATCTTTTTTTGTATCGGACCACCGTTGATGGAAACTTCACTCACTGTCGTGATTTTCGTCTTAGCACCAGTGATCAACCCATCCCCTACGAAATTGACATTCGAATTTTTAACAGTCAATACCGTTGCATCACCAGTATCCTTACTATTATCAGTCTTTGTAATCGTGTGACCATTAAGGTCTAACGTAAGATCCTTTTTATTCTCAATCGTTAAATTCTGAGCTGAATCAAGACACAAGGTAATAGTATCGCCATCGTTGGCTGCATTGATGGCCTCTTGAAGAGTTGCATACTCGTCTGAATTGATCATTGCGATCGTGAATTCGTTTTGAGGTCCGATAGCGGAATCGATAGGCTCATCCGACTGAGCCACAAGCATATTCCCGTCGGGAGAATCTCCTTCAGGAGTTTTGCCTTCAGGATCTCCGACAGTTACTTCGCTTGGATTTACTTTAGAAGAGTCGCCCCCCCCCGCAACAGAAGATTGGCTCTCAACGTCTTCTTTGCCATTCTCCTGATCAAGGGCAGTAATTACCATGGGCTTGTTGACAGTATTTGCGTCCGCATAGCTACCAGCACCGTCCTCTGTTTGACCTGCTGCTCCTTCGCTGACGCTCAGTTCTGTCTCTGTCTTATTCGAAGCATTGTCGTTTGATCCAGTTGCGGAGGCATTTTCAACTATGGCTGAAAGGTTGGCCATAGAAAACACTAATACTACCAAGAGGATTGCTGTAACAATCTTCCCCTCGATAGTATTGCGCGGATCTAAGAAGCGCGCGAATTTGTGCATTAAAATCACCGTTCCTCTACTAGATTTTGGAATCCTTGTCGCATAGCATTCCACTACTTCGTTTGAGACTCTTATGCATCATCTACGCACTGCCTCAAACACTCATATAGAGACAACTCTCTGCATGAGTCAATTTGACGGAAATACTTTATCGAAAGTTAATTTGCAAATCTGGCAGAAAAACGAATATGTAACAACTCGATGTTATTTAGGCATCAACGCCTTCATAAAATCTGCATAATGCCTGATAAGGCTAAAAGATACGCCCCAGCAATGAGTTCTTGTTAGGTGTCCGATCCGCGCGTGCCGCAGCAATGCCAACCTCTTCAGGCGTCAATTCGCGCGCTGGTTGTTGCGCTATAGGAACTGGTGGTTCTTCTGTTGCAGCGGCAGCTGTTGCTGTAATGGGAACGGAGTCTAAAGCTGAAGCTGCAGCGGCCGATGAGGTAGTTTCTGTTGCAGCGGTAGCAGACGCTGGCGCTGCAACCGCAGACGCTTTTTGTACAACACTGCGCGCTTCTGATGCGCTCATACCAGCTTTCTTGACAAGCTTTTCCATCATAGCTTTGCGACGGCGTGATTTTTTATCTTGACCATGAAGCACAAGCATGAACTTATTCATATCCCATCCCTGCGTAAACCGAGGAGCCTCGGATAGAGGGTAAGCCGCATTACAGTCATGGCAAATAACTGCTTGTCCTAAATGAGGAGAAGCTAGTTTTTTCATAACGATAAGCGCACACAAGGAAAGCGCGATTGGACTAATCACTAATCCAATATTGATAAGCCAAGAACTCAAAGCTCCCTCATTTTGTGCATACCACCACACATAGACCCACACAGCCACAATAAAGAGTGTGCAAAGTAGCCACGTATATGGTTTCAAACCACGTACGGGAATGAGCCCACTATAAATTTCCCCCTCTTTTCCGCAATGAGGGCAGAATTTAGGCGTTGTTATTGTCGGCTCTTCTTGAGGTACAGCTTGTACCCCCTTTTCTTTTAGCTCTTCAAGCCTGGAATATTGAGTCGATTTCGTCTCATCGGAATTTGAATAGATGATCTTGAAACGATTACTTGCCATGTAAGACATTCCTCCCCATGCGGTCGGAGTGATTGTATCACTGATGAAGTTCTTCAGAGAGTTTACGCGCTCGATCACACGCATCGGTCAAAATTTTGTGTGCATCCATACCAACAACATCAAGCATGACAGCACTTACACAATAGGTATCATGAATACCAAACATCTGCGCAAGCCCCTTGAAGTAATCGTATCCATAATTATGCGATGAGCCCGGTCCTCCTGCAGTCATTACGTAGATTAAGCGTTTTGCACCACAGAGTCCTTCTGGCATTCCCTCTTCAGTGTAGTGAAAGACAATCCCATTTACGGTGATGTGCTCAACATATACTTTAAGCATAGCGGGAAATGACAAGTCCCAATATGGTGCAGCAATAACAATCTCATCGGCATCTGCAAATTGTTTAGCCAAATCAAAAAGCGAATCTGAAAAATCACCAGCAAGTTGAAACTGAAGACGCTTTTCAACCATTGCTTGGTTATAGGGAGTAAGGTTTAGTTCTGCTAGCTTTACTTCCTCATAGGGTGTATTCCCAAGATATGCTTGCGCAAGCTGATAGGTACGTGATGCAGCGCCACGCGTACAAGCATTTACAAAAAGCGTTTTCATATTCTTCACCATCATTCGCGTTATTAAAAATTCGTTATATCGTATTCTTATACCATAGAATTTGAATATTACTCAAAAAAGAAAAACCTCATGCCATGAAACAAGAAAAGATCACTCACACGCTCGCACCCATTTATAATCAGGCTTCACGCGTACTTATTTTAGGCACCATGCCCAGTCCGCAATCACGCAAGATTGGTTTTTATTATGGGCATCCTCAAAATCGTTTTTGGCGCGTCCTCGCACATATTTTTAACGAGAAGATTCCCGAGACTAACGAAGAGCGCGCGCAATTGATTTTGCGCAATCATCTTGCACTCTGGGATGTATTGGCATCTTGCACGATTACAGGAGCAAGCGATGCCTCTATTGTTAATCCTGTTCCTAATGATCTTGGACAAATTATTGCTGCTGCACCCATTTCAACCGTGATCACAACGGGTGGCAAGGCTGCCCAACTTTTGAAACGGTTTTATCGCACTGCACGCGGATCATCTGAACTTGAAATTGCGGGAAAACATGTGGTTCCTTATGATTCAGCTAGTCTCTCAACGAGCGAATCTCTTGCCTGGATTTCTCTCCCCTCAACAAGTCCAGCAAATGCAGCCATGTCTTTTGAATCATTGGTTGAAGCATATCGAGTTATACGAGAATTTGTATGAGCACGCATATGAGCACGCATGAGCGCGAAAAATCATGAATCAAAGCAAGCGGTGAGCCTACGTGCCCGATCCATAAACCCACCGCATGTGCTTTGACTAGTACCACATATACTAGTCGTGAAACCATCACCTAATGGTTGCAAGGCACACTCTACTATCCTTTTTCGCACTTAGCAATCATGCGTAACAATAAAGTGATATTTTGCAAGCTTTATCAAGAAAAAATCCTCAAATCCTCTACGAATTACGCACAAACCCTGTAGGTAAGCTAATTGAGGTACTATAGATGCAATCGCGAGAAAGGTTGTCTTATGGTACAAGATTCTTCACCGGTATGGGTTATCACCGGCGCATCACGAGGGTTTGGTGCTGAGTTTGTTTCTGTTGCTCTCGAGCATGGCGCACGTGTTGCTGCTACCGCACGCAAACCTGAAGCAGTGACCGATGCTTTTGGTATCCACGACTCTCTTCTTCCCGTGGCTCTCGATGTGTGTGATCCCGACTCAATCACCAACGCAATTAATACCATTATTGATACATGGGGTCGCATTGATGTTTTGGTAAATAATGCAGGGTATGGCATTTTTGGCGCACTCGAGGAATGTTCCGATACTGAAACGCGTGCAATCTACGACACCAATGTCTTTGGCCTCATGAACGTTACCCGCGCGGTTCTTCCCTTTATGCGCACACAGCATTCAGGACGCATCGTCAATATGGGCTCTATGGCAAGCTTTGCTTGTGATCCAGGTGGTGCACTCTATGATTCCACCAAATTTGCAGTAGCCGCTATCTCTGAAACGCTCTCCCTTGAAATGGCTCCATTTGGCATTGAATCAATGGTGGTTGAACCAGGTATGTTTAGAACCAACTTCTTTGGCTCAGCCTCTATCAAAACTCCCGCGCATGAAATTGAAGCATACGATGGGACGCCTGCACGCGGAGCCATGGAATTCTGCGTAAGCCATGACCACCTACAAAAAGGCGACCCCCATAAGGCCGCCGAATTTGTTTATGATGTTGTCTCAAATCCTGCACCTCTTCCTCTGTGGCTTCCCGTCGGCAAAGACGCCTACAAGAAATTTGAGAGGAAACTTACTCAGATGATCGAGTCTGTTCAGCCTTATAAAGAAGCAGGTTCAAATTTGTTTGTTGATGAGCACTAACAACACGATCCACCATTATAGCCAAGGCAATCATGCATAACCAAAGACAGTAAAAGGCAAGCAAACTTATGATTGCGTATCAAGTTTTGGCGTTAGTTTTCGGAGCAGCTCTAAGAGCTGCTCTTTTTCTTCTGTCGATAAGGTTCCAAAAAGTTGATGGGCTTGACTCAAACGAATTTGATCAATTTCTTTCCACGTAGCAATACCAGAAGCAGTAAGCGTCATCATGTCATTTGAAGTAGTACCCTTTGGATCTGCGGAAATAATAATCAGATCATTTTGCTGCATCTTGGCAAACACCTCTTTATCAAAGGTGTACATCCCCTCACATTCATGTTCAAGTTCAGCACGCGTAAGAGATCCTTCATTGCCAAGCAAACGCAAAATAAAGTCACGGCTTAGCATGTAGTCGCGTTCCCCTCGTTGAATGTCAAGAAAGAGGCGCTCCTCAAGAGGAAGCGAGCGCATACCACGCTCAAGTGCTTTTAGAGTAACTTCAAGTCCACTTAAAGGATCTTCTTCAGAAACCGTTTTTATTGTCTTGGCTTCTTCTTGATGCATTTTAATAATGGCACGATAGGTGCGCTGGAAAAAGAGAATCACCGCTTGCATAAGCTCACGATCGAGTTCATTTCTTGCTTGATTGTCCAAAATTTCTTCAGGCATCCCCCACACTCCTTCTAGCCGCTTTCCTAGTATGTTACTGTAGCGAAGTCTGGTTTATGTTGATACCTCGTGTACAAGCCTGCGCAATTATTCCACAAGTGTGTAAGAACGCCGTCACAATGTTAGATTCTTGTATGGTTTTTGTTGTACTGCTCCTACCGCAATCGTCTCTGACGATCCTTCCAATCAGGCATCACCCGCGTCATCAATTCTTTAAAATCAGAACCATGATTGGCAACCAACAAATGACACAATTCATGGACAACAACATATTCAAGACACTCAGGCGGATAGAGCGCCAAGCGCGTATTGATACAGATTCGTCCCGTTGAGGGCTGGCAACTCCCCCATCGTGTCTTCATATTGCGATACACAATAGCTCCTGGTTTGACATCTAAAATAGGTGCCCATTGCTCAATAAGCGGCGGCACGCAAGCGCTTACCACCAACTTCCAAGCCGCCTGCTCTTCCGCTGTCGCCTGGTTTGCCTGAGCCGATGGACTCTGCGCAAGTTCACGTTGCTGTTTTTCAATCCACGTCTTCTTGTTGCATACAAGCGACTCAAGGGAGCTCACGGGATAGCCAAAGGGAGCCGAAATACTCACCTGTCCATTTGCATCACTCACGCGCAAGCGGACATGCTTCATTGCTTTATACGTAACTACCACAGAAATTCCTGCAAATTCATATTCAACAACAGAGGTGCGTTTTGCCGATGAGGCTTTTCTTGCCATCACATTCCTTCTCACTTCAACAATTCAATAAACAGATCCTCAATAAACAGAGGCTTGAAACGGAGACTTGATTGCGAACATTTGTTTGGCTATTATACTACTATATCGACGAACGGATGTACGTATGGATCTACCAGAAAAGCTCGAAATACTTGCTGATGCAGCTAAGTACGACGTCGCTTGCACCTCTTCAGGCATTACCCGTAAAGGTGCACGTGGGCAACTCGGTAACTTAAGCGCAGCAGGGCTGTGTCATAGCTTTGCCGCTGATGGAAGATGTATCACCCTTCTTAAAGTCCTCATGACAAACGTTTGTATTTATAACTGTGCTTACTGCGTAAATCGCATCGACAATGATTCTCCGCGCACTCTCTTCAAGCCTCGTGAACTTGCTGATCTTACCATAGCTTTTTACCGCCGCAATTATATTGAAGGGCTTTTCCTCTCATCAGGCGTTATCAAAAGTCCTGACTATACTACTGAACTCATGATAAAAACACTCACCATTCTCAGGCACGAATACCAATTTAGGGGATACATCCACGCTAAAGCAGTTCCGGGCACTTCACCTGATCTTCTTGATCAACTAGGGCATCTCGCTGATCGAATGAGTGTCAATCTCGAACTACCCAGTAAAGAAAGTCTGCGACTCCTTGCACCTGAAAAATCGCAGCATGACTTTTTTGCTCCCATGCGCCAAATTAGAGATTCGATTACTGAAGACAAAGACACCCGTGCGCTGCTACGCAAAAATACCACGTTTTTGACTCAGGCACCCATCAAACGTTCTTCCGAATCAGGACGTGCTTTTGCGCCTGCTGGTCAATCTACGCAAATGATTATTGGCGCAAGTCCTGAAAGTGATTATCAAATTCTCACCTTATCGTCAGCGTTATACCAAAAACTCTCTTTAAAGCGCGTCTTTTTTAGTGCCTATCTTCCCGTCAATCAAGATAAACGTTTACCCCAAACCGACGGTATCGCCCTCAACCGAGAACATCGCCTGTATCAAGCTGATTGGCTCCTGCGCTTTTATAAGTTTGACGTCAACGAGCTTATTGATAAAGAGCACCCTTTTCTTGACACTGACGTCGACCCTAAAGCCAATTGGGCACTTAATCATCTTGAGTTTTTTCCGGTAGAAGTTCAAAAAGCAACGCTTGAAGAACTGTTACGTGTACCTGGCATCGGCCCTAAAGGAGCTCGCCTTATTTTGCAAGCACGAAAGAAACACCGTTTGGCTGAAAATGAGTTAAAGAAACTGGGAATTGCCCTCAAGCGAGCGCGGTTTTTTATTACCTGCAATGGGAAATATCTTGGGAATGACGTATCGTTTACCCCTGAGGCATTAAAACCACAACTTATCACCGCCCAAAAGGGAGGCAACCATGGACGACGCTCGGCAAAAGTTCATCCTGATCAAATGAGTTTATTTGACGGAATTGGCCTTGAGCAACAAGTTGAAAAACGCAAAAAGCTCACTGCGCAATACCAGTCAACACTATCCCGCAGACAGGCTCTCGCATGATGCTTGATGACGCCACTCAAAGTTGTGCTTATCTCTATGATGGAACACCCGAAGGACTGTTGTGTGCCGTCTTTGAAACGTATGTGCGTCATGAGATCCCTGATGACATTGCAACGCCCCACACCTTCCAACCTCGTCTTGATCAATTCATCCACACTGTTGAAACAAATTTGGCACACGCAGAACGCGTACGCAGAGGAATCATCAAAAAAGCAGGATATGACACCTTTCTTCACATCCTGCGCGTGAGCCTCTCTGATGATCCTGCAGCACCCCTTGCTGTTTGCAAATTCATTCGTCACACCATGCACAACGAATCCAGCACCTATCACGCAATCAATGATCTTATGCACCCTGACGTTGCAGAACTTTTTCGTATTCATCGTCTTGTCATGAATGAACGCCATCATTATCTCGAGTTTTTACGGTTTGAAGAACTAGAAGGATCTGTTTGGTTTGCCCAGTGCTCCCCGCGCGCAAAAATAGTCCCTCTTGTCATGGATTGGTTTGTAGAACGGTTTAACGTCCAGCCTTTTATCATCTTTGATGACGTCCACCATCAAGCAGGCATCTATGACGGAGACCCTTCTTGGCGCCTTGTCCAAAGCGACACCATAACCATCCCTGACAGAACAGCACAAGAAGAAGATATACAATATGCTTGGAAGTTGTTTTACGACACTCTTGCCAATGAGGCACGCTACAACCCCGAGCTAAGGTGTCAACTACTCCCCCAACGTTTTTGGAATCATATGCCTGAGTTTACTGAGCGCATACCTTATAAATTACGCAAATCTTCTTCCTCATCCATATAGCCTCTATCAAATCCTCAATAGCAAACTTTTTCAAAATGGCAACCGATGAAGACATAAGCCTCTGCTCTCGCTTCTACTTTCTACAATAAAAATGACAAGAGAAGACACAAGCTGGAGATACAAACTAGGAGGCTATCATGCAAGTTATTTTTGATAAGGCGCTCACTGATTATATGAACGAGAAAGCATATGTTGCCGTAAGTTTGGATGTTTTAATCCCCGTAGGTTCCGAAGCTGATGAGCCCGAAATGATTACAAAATTTCTTACCGCCAAGCAATACACCGAGGACAAGGATAAAGCATTTAAAATTTTTAGCGATGGAGCCTATCCCGTTCTCGTCATGCAACCTGGCTATACCTTTGGTAACTCTCTCGAATTAGGTCTTTCATCCTTTTTGGGAACCAAAGATATCTCAGTTAAAGGAGCAGAACTTTATTCTCTAGACTAAACCGTCGGCTAAAACCGTATTCTTTCGACTAAAAGGTGGTTTAGGATAGTTCACAAAAAACACCTTTTATATCTACACTGAGCGATTCAGAATCTGCGCGCTTGTTGTTCGTATCTGAGCGGCAAGCGCCTCTTTTTCCTCAGAAGAAGTAAGTTTTTTTGCTGTAGCAATAGCATCAAGAACACCTTCCAAAAGTGCTTTATGGTGCTCAATAGCCTTATCGACACCTTGACCATACGTCTGATCACACAGCTGATCAGACGATTGACCGTAGGCTATCTCCGCAGGCAAATCCGTTTCGAGCAAAAGCCGCTCCACGGGAAGCTGCGAAACATACTCTTTTCCTTTGCGCGTTTGCATCATGCGAGGATTGATTGAAAAGTAGCAACCAGCATTTTTTGCACGAATCATCTCTGCCATAGACCCTGAAAACCAATGAAAAATACAGATGCAATTCATAAACGCGCCTGCTCGTTCAAGCACATCCAAAACCGTACTAGCAGACGAAACACTATGAATACTCAACACACGATTACCCGCTCGAGTACACGCATGCACAATCTTTTCAAAAGCTTCTTTTTGTTCCGCTTCAAAAAAAGCCCGTCGAGGAGAAGCATCCATGCCAATCTCGCCTACAAAAGGAGTGTCCGCAATGAGTTCACATACCTCATCAACTCCTGATTGGTCAGCCTCTAACCACCAAGGGTGCAACCCAACGCCGCACACCACATTAGAAGCTGAAGCTAACAACGGCTCGCACTGAAGATACTCCTGCGGAGTTACCGTTGTAGAAAAAAACGCAATGCCGTGCTCTGCCGCGCATGCTGCATAAGCGCACGGATCAGGGGCGAAACCAAGATGGGCATGCATGTCATAGAGTTGATAGGAAGTTGTAAGTGCCATTGGTATCTACCACCTTTTTCACGTGATGCGCTCTCACTTTGTTGTCATACTTCAGAAATGAGACTGTTCATCCGAATTGCGCGGAATGCCCAAAATACTTCGTATTACATAGCCTGCCAGCATTTGGCCCATAATGGGCGGAACATAGCTCATTGTTCCCAAATTGGAACGCTGTTGTCGTGTTGCTCCGTGTACTCCCTGTGCTTTAACGGGAGTTTCTGATGAATACAGCACTTCAAGATGACGTATTCCACGACGACGCCCCTCTTTACGCATAATGCGACAAAGAGGACAGTTTACCGTGTCATACAAGTCGGCAAAAGAAAAGCATTCAGGATACAGTTTGTTAGCAGCGCCCATACAACTAATCAGATGCGGTGCGGTGGAAGAAGGCTCATCGGCAAAAGAATCAATATAGGCTGCAAGGGTGAGCTTTGCTGATACGGTATCAATAGCATCAACAATATAATCAACACGATCAAGCTTGTCTGAAACGAATTCCACAATCGTATCTTTGTTTAAAAAGTACTGATACGCCTCTATCTTGGCATCAGGATTGATGTCCAAAATCATCTCCGCCATAACTTCAATCTTGGGTTTACCTATCGTTGAAGTAAAAGCAATCGCTTGTCTATTGATATTAGATGCCTGTACGCAGTCATGATCCACCACGATAAAGGAGCCTACACCACCCCGTGCAAGAGCCTCCACGCAGTTAGACCCTACACCACCAAGCCCCAAAACCATAACGCATGTCTGGGTAAGCTTTTCAAGCCCCTCTTTTCCAACCATGCGTGCAAGACGCGCATTGCGCGATTCGTCGAGTATCACCGTTGTAGGATCAGGCTCAGGCGGCAAGAATCGCCCCTCTCGAGCAAAGATATAGCGAGCGCTCATCAGTTTTTAAACACCCCTTTTTCAGTAATCCAAGCGCTGATCAACTCAGCAGGTGTCACATCAAATGCGGGATTATATACCGAAACACCTTCAAGGGGACACGATAGCACCTCAGTTGCACTTCTTTGCTCAATAGGAATTGAAGCGCCCGTTGCCATACTAAGATCAACCGTCGAAGTGGGTGCGGCAACATAAAACGGAATATGATGATAGCGCGCTAATACCGCAAGAGAATAGGTACCAATTTTGTTAGCCGTATCACCATTTTTAGCAATACGATCTGCACCAACAATAACCGCATCAACCTTGCCCGCTTGCATAAGCGCACCAGCCATATTGTCACATTCAAGGGTTACAGGAATTCCTACTTGCGCAAGCTCCCACGCAGTCAAACGCGCGCCTTGTCCAACCGGTCGCGTTTCATCAGCGTAAACGCGGGTAATCTTGCCCTGTTCAGCTGCTGCATAAATTACACCTAGCGCTGTTCCATAGAACACCGTTGCAAGACTTCCCGCATTACAATGGGTAAGCACGGTGCTGTTAGGCTTGAGTAACTCCGCACCATACGCACCAATTGCTCTATTGGTTGCTTCATCATGTGACTCCATGTCTTTTACTACATCAAAAACAACCTTGCAGAGTTCTTTTTTTGACAAGTTTTTATCAAGTGCTTCTTCTATTGCATTGTGCATACACTTGGTTCCCCACATCAAATTTATAGCTGTAGGACGAGCACGCGCAATAATACTTGCCGCTTCATCAAGCCCCCCGCAAGACACGGCAGCGCATCCCTCTTTTTCACTTACATGTTCAAAAAGCCATAATGCCAATGCTGCAGCACCCGCAACACCAAGCGCGGGAGCTCCACGAACCGCAAGCGTTGTAATGGCATGCACCACTTCATGCCAATCAGTAGTAGTGATATAGGTAAGCTCATACGGGAGTTTGGTTTGGTCAATCATGACAAATTGATACGAATTCTCCCCTTGTTTCATTTCGACTGTTCGCGGTAACCGCTCGATATTCATAACGCTTCTTCCTTGCTCACAAAACCGATTTGACGCTCACGGTGTTTGTTAAGTTTATTACCTCACGGTATACGTATAAGATTTTCTCCCAACAAATGAAAAAACCACTGTCAGAAAGAATAGCAGGACTTTTTCTTTCTAACAGTGGCCCTTAAGCGATCAACTCATATGATCAGCCTTTTATAATCACCTGATCGACTTAGAGGAAGTTTCCTTCTACTTCAGCCTCAATATCAGCAGTCTTTTGCTCTGCTTCTGCAAACTCTGCGGCAGTCTCTGCAGCAATTGCTGCCTCTTGCTCACGATTTCCATCACCGTCAACCGCTTCTACGTACTGCTCAGCTTCTTTTAATACGGTAGCTTCAATTTGCTCAAGATCTTTCTCAGCATCAGTAGCACGATCAAAATTTGACCTATCCATGATGAACTCCCTTCTATAGTGCGGATACCTTAGTTTTGAGCATCCCTCATCACTTCTCACAATTCTCATTGTAGGAGTCCTCACCTCGCGTTACGACCACCAAAGCATGACAGCTTTTTGACGTTACGTAAACGCGAACCGGCACGTTTTAGGAAGTCTTTTCCTCATCACGCCGCTCCTTGCGACGCAACGCCATGCAGCGCCACACAATATAAACAGAAAGGCCTACAGCGGTAATAAAACCCAAGAATCCAAAAACAGGAACTTGCAGCACTTTTGGTTCCATACCCGTCAGCGCGATAAGCGACGAACCAACAAATAACCCCGCCGTAATAAGAGAAAGGGCAAGAATACTGCTCACCGAACGAATTACATCCATAAAATTCATAGGGATATCCATGTCAATAGACGCTTGGAGCTCCCCGCGTTCAATAATTTCTAGTACATGCTCAACTTGAGCAGGAATACGCACGCTTGATTCAACAGCGTCAACGGTCTCAGAGGCCATATCGCGCAGGTGGTGTTCAATATGCTTCAGACTAAAGAGCTGCTTTTTAACGTGTTCGGTCAAAAGGTTAATCACGCTCGTTGATGGAGATATCTCAGTAAGCACACCCTCGATAGCTACCGCACCACGTGCCAGCATGGTAAGAGAGGCGGGCAAAATAAGATTTTGAGAACGCAACAATTCGATGATGTCATAAAGACACGAGCCCATATCAAGCTTCGATAATTCAACGCTTGTATACGAGCGCACCAACGCTGAAAGTTGACGCAAAAGAAGACCATGATCAACCGCCCCACGTGCACGAGCAATCGTGAGCAAATTGTCTTTAAGCGAGAATGCATCGTTGCGTGCAATAGCAGTACAGATATCAGAAATAATTGCGCGTTCGGAAGAGGTCAGATTTCCCATCATGCCAAGATCAATCCAAACGATATCCCCATCGCGCACAATAATATTTCCCTGATGAGGATCAGCATGGAAAAAGCCCCAGTCAAGCACTTGAACAATAAAATTTTCTGCCAAGCGCTTACTGAGCACATTAACGTCAAGACCGCGTGCTTTTAACTCGTCAATATGATTGATAGGAATACCTTCAATATATTCCATTACTAACATCTCATCAGTAGAGATTTCACTATAAGGATGCGGACTTTTCACACCCGGCGTTGTAGCGAGAAGCTTTTCAAAACGCTCTAAGTTATGACATTCAAGCGTAAAGTCGAGTTCTTCTAATGAGGTCTTTTCCAATTCAGCAACAAACTCATTCATGGTAAGCAAAACGCTTTGCTTGCGTATAGTCACATCAGCAATGGCCAAAGCGTGTTTGATAAGCGTAAAATCCTGTGCCATCAACTCAGCCGCTTTAGAACGACGCACTTTGATAGCAACCACCGGATTTCCCTCTGCACGCAGCACTGCCTTATGCACCTGCGCGATAGAAGCAGCACCAATAGGGTTTTCATCAATTGACACAAAAGTTTCTTGCCAAGGATGGCCAAGAGCGTGTTCAATGGTCGCTACAATCTCAGGAAACGGCTCAGGGTCTACGTTGGTACGCAATTGTCTAAACGCCATCGCGTATGATTTGGGAATAATATCAGAGCGATCAGAAGCAAGTTGTCCCATTTTCACAAACGTAGGACCAAGTTCCTCTAAAATTTTGGTCGCTTTTTCAGGAGTGAGATCAGTCAAAGCATGATATTTACGCAAAATTTTTTCTATCTCATGTAGACGATGGAGTGAAGTCTTGTCGCTTTTAGAGATAGAAGCAAGCTGCATCAACTCTTTAAACGTTGCCATATACTTCTTCCTCCTTACTCGCATCATGCGTATTGGTAAGATTTAATCCTACCATTGCGCATGATCAAACAAACACAAACCCCTATTTCGCCATAGAGTCGTTATAGTTTGCAAGAAGTTGCTACAATAACATCTTGCAAAACCCTACTCCCGATAACGTCATATGGAAGTTTGAGCGCCATGATTATTGTAGAAAAACCCTTTGTGTCAAAACCTCTTATCACCTGGATGGAACAAACTCAGCATCCCGTCCTTAATAACGACATGGCTCAAGAGCTTGTTGCACAAGGACACAATCTTGCTTTATGTGACGATGAGACAGCTGCTCGGCGCATTGCAGCGGGAGAGCGCACCTATACCAATTCTGAAAACGCACTCGGGTGGATCTTTGATCACGTTGATAATCAAGAGCTCCTTGATGCAATCAGCGTTTTTAAAGACAAGCACGAAACACGCGTACGCTTAGCTGAACTTGATCCCACGTTGTACTATCGCACGGTCACCTTTGATGAGGTACAAAACCTTGACTATGCTCACCTCCCTGAGCGTTTTGTCATTAAACCCTCGACGGGATTTGGATCTATGGGTGTCTATATGGTTGAAAGCGCTGAAGGCCTCGCTGATGCCAAAAACCACATCGCTAAAGACTACACAATCTGGCTTGAACGCTACCCTAAAGCAGTTATCCAGGCTGGCGAATTTATTATTGAAGAATACATTGAGGGACAAGAGTATGCACTGGAAGCCTACTTTGATGAAGAGGGGGCTGCGCATTTACTTAATGTATTACGACACGATTTTTCAGATGATACTGATATGTCAGATAGGCTCTATGTCACCTCGCCTGCCATGATGGAAGAGATGCGAGAGCAATTTATTTCGTGGCTTGAAGACGTGAATCGTATTTTGCGCGTCAAAAATGTTGCCGTACATCCAGAAGTACGTCTAAACGAAACCGGTATCCATGTTATTGAATTTAACCCTATGCGATTCATGGGCATGGGCGGTACTGATATTTCTTGGTACGCCTATGGCATACGTAGTTTTGAGGTGTTTCTTGAGAATAAACACCTTGATTGGGAACAGATCTATGCAGAAAACAAAGAGCACACGTTTGCCACGATGATCTTAAACCCACCTGCAGACACCCCTGAAACAGCTGTATTTGATTACGCTGCGCTTGACGCTAAACTCCCTACTATTCTCAGTCCGCGCCGCTTCTCTTATCCAGCAACGGGACTCTTCGGGTTCTATATCCTTGATATTACGAACGCAACTGATGAGCAAAGAGACTTCATGCTTCATTCTGATTTGAGTGAGTTTATTAGCTAACCACCAACTCAGCAAGCATCTTAATAAAAAAGAGAGCGAGTACCACTAACATAAGGGGCTTTACAATTTTTATCCCTTTACCCGTAAAGAGATTAACGCCAATCCAGGCACCTATTACGTTAAAAAGTCCGGCTACAAACCCAAGTACAATCCAAACTTGCCCATGAAGCAAAAACACCACAAGTGCAGAAATGTTGGTGGCCAGATTGACTGACTTAGTGAGCCCTGCTGCCTGATTGACGCTTATATGAACAAGAGCAACAAACCCCATCATTAAAAAGGTGCCCGTACCTGGTCCATAAAACCCATCATAAATTCCAATACCCCATGAAAGCACAGAGGCTACCAGTATGGTTTTACGTAGAGGATAGGGCGCATCAGACTCATGGAGTGAACGAGGACGCAAGAGATACAGCGCTGTAAGAGGAACAATAACAAGCATGATCCAACGCAGAGGCTCATCGCTTACCAACAAAACTAGCTGAGCGCCCAATGCTGAACCTATCAATGCTGCCAACACACAAGGAAGCGTTTCTTTGAGCCGCATATACCCTTTCATGGCAAACCGAAAAGTAGCCAATGCGGTACCCATGCAAGATGAAAGCTTATTGGTCGCAATCGCCGCATGAGGCGGCATGCCCGTCATAAGATAAGCAGGCAAGGAGATAAGACCGCCGCCTCCTGCAATCGCATCGACAAAGCCAGCAAGCGCCACTAACGGACAGACTATGAGAAATGGGAGTAATTGTTCCATGTCATGGAAGTATAAACATCTATACTTTGTGCTAGCGTGAATGTCATAACGTTACTGTTTAGCGGCATCACAAAGGGGCTTACCACCGTGGGTAGGGTTTCTTTGTGGTGCCGTTTTTTTGTTGGCCATAAGCGCTTGAACATATAAGACGTTTTTGCTCTAAGCGTGAAGGGCGCGCCAGCTTTAAGCGCAAAACGTAAATGATAGAGAAAGAGAGGCCAGTTTTGATACACATCAATGGCAAAGACCAGCCCTTTGTGTCCGCCTGCACCCTTCTTGATCTCTTAGAACAGCTTGGATTTAACCCCGCGCGCATCGCTCTTGAACTCAATGGAGACATTATCGCACGTGATGCATTTGCGCAGACGCTGCTCCATGATGGTGATCATGTTGAAATTGTCCAGTTTGTGGGAGGTGGCTAACATGACATTCCAGCCGAACACGGCAAACACAGTAGACGCGGCAGCCGCGGCAAACACAGCAGACGCGGCAGCGGAAAGTCAGGCTGCTTTCCCTTTGTCACGCGATGAGACCCATCGCCTCCTTGAAAAGCGTCATGGCATCCAAACACAAAAAGCATTTGATAACGCGGTTGTTGGTATTGCTGGACTCGGAGGTCTTGGTTCTCATATTGCCGTATCTCTTGCACGGCTTGGCATAGGACGTCTGATTTTGGCTGATTTTGACACCGTGGAAGCAACCAATCTCCATCGTCAGCATTACATCGGTGCTGATATTGGCACCCCAAAAGCCTGGGCTCTCACGCGTCAGCTGCAAGCGATTAACCCTTATCTTACCTACGAACCTCACGTGGTGCGCATAACTCCTGATCAGGTCAAACCCCTTTTTGAGCCTTGTACAATCATCATTGAGGCGTTTGATGATGCGGAAACAAAAGCCTGGTTTACCCAGACGTGCTTGACTGAACTTACCCGCGCTACCCTTATTGGCGCATCAGGCATGGCAGGATTAGGAAGTGCAAACACCATTACCACGACACGCCCTTTTGCTCGTTTTTATCTTTGTGGCGATGGGGCAAGCGACGTTACAACCCACATAAGCCTGACCGCTCCTCGTGTCAGCGTATGTGCCAGCCACATGGCAACCGCAGCCATGCGTGTCATTTTAGGACGTGACCCTCTACAAGATGGCTGACATATCATGCTTGTCTTGCTCATCGAGCGCATTGACACCATATCCCGTCTTACACCGTCCCGTACTCCCCCAGTATCAACTCTACGAGAAGGATTTCAACATGACTACTGCATCCCCTTCAACTACCCTTACCGACCCCCTTATCATTGGCGGCCACGAGTTCTCGTCTCGCTTCATTTTAGGATCAGGCAAATACTCACTTGATTTGATTGAGGCGGCTATTGAACATGCTGGAGCGCAGATCATAACGCTTGCACTGCGGCGCGCAAACTCCGATACGGACAATATTCTTGACCACATTCCTGCAGGCGTAACTCTTCTACCCAACACCTCAGGCGCACGAAATGCCGAGGAAGCAGTGCGCATCGCCCGCCTTGCACGTGCTTGTGGGTGCGGTGACTTTGTCAAAATTGAGATCATGAAAGACTCCAAATATCTCCTTCCCGACAATTATGCAACTCTTGCGGCAACCGAGATTCTTGCCAACGAAGGTTTTATTGTCATGCCTTACATGTATCCCGATCTCACGGTAGCTCGCTCCCTTGTTGATGCGGGAGCCGCCTGTATCATGCCTTTAGGCGCCCCTATTGGATCCAACAAGGGTCTTATCACGCGTGATTTCATTCAAATACTTATCGATGAGATTGACCTTCCTATTATTGTTGACGCAGGAATTGGCAAGCCCTCTCAAGCTGCTGAAGCCATGGAAATGGGAGCAGCTGCTGTTATGGCAAATACCGCGATTGCAACAGCAGGCAACATTGTAGAAATGGCTTACGCCTTCAAGCTGGCAATCGAAGCAGGACGCGCCGGATATCGCGCCGGTTTAGGGCGCGTTTTACCTACCGGTGCGGCAGCCTCATCGCCCCTTACAGGATTCTTAAACGACTAACTCTTTTGAGTCTTACTTCTCTACACACGTACATCCATACACGTACATCCGCACACAAGCCCTGTAAATTTACACGCATAAGAAAGAAGGAAAATCCTCATGGCGCTCACTATTGCAGAAAAGCAGCCAATGCCCGGCGTTACCGTCTATAACGTTGCCAATAAAACCGACCATATGGCCTATTACGATTCAATGGAAGAGCTTGATTCTCCTATTAAAGAACAGGTATTGCGCGCCTATCGCTCCTATGATGCGCAGACCTATTCTGAAACTGACGTGCTCGCCGCACTTGAACAAGCTCGCCAGGGTGCCTTGGATGTCAAAGGGTTTGCCGCACTTCTTTCACCCGCTGCTGAAGTTCATCTTGAAGAAATGGCACGCGCAGCCAAGACTGCCAAACAACGCTATTTTGGCAATTCAGTCTATCTGTTCACTCCGTTATATTTAGCTAATTATTGCGAGAATTATTGCGTATATTGCGGCTTTAACTGTCACAACAAGATCAATCGTGCCAAGCTCTCATTTGATGAGATTGAAGCAGAAATGAGTGCAATTGCAGCATCAGGGCTTGAAGAAATCCTGTTATTAACAGGCGAATCACGCAAGCACTCACCCGTAGAGTATATTGGTCAAGCATGCACCATTGCGCAACGCTACTTTAAAAATGTTGGCATTGAAGTCTATCCTATGAATCAAGATGAGTACGCCTACTTACACGCATGCGGTGCTGACTATGTAACCGTATTCCAAGAAACCTACAACCCCGACCGATACGAAGAACTCCACCTCAAAGGTCATAAACGCAGCTATCCGTATCGTCTTGAAGCGCAAGAACGCGCTCTGCGCGGTGGTATGCGCGGTGTTGCTTTTGCAGCCCTTTTGGGACTTGCAGATTTTAGAAGGGATGCGTTTGCCACGGGAGTTCATGCTTCTCTCTTACAGAAAGCGTATCCGCATGCAGAAATTAGTTTCTCGTGCCCACGCTTGCGCCCCATCGTCAATAATGATGCCATCAACCCGCAAGATGTTCACGAGCGCCAACTATTGCAAGTCATGTGTGCCTACCGGCTCTTCCTTCCCTTTGCGGGTATGACTATTTCCACTCGTGAGCGTGCCGGTTTTCGCGACAACGTGGTCGGTATTGCCGCAACCAAAATCTCTGCAGGCGTCTCCACTGGTATTGGCGAACACGCAGACAATTCCGCTGATCACCGTGGCGATGACCAGTTTGAAATCGCGGATCCGCGCAGCGTTGATGAAGTGGTCAAAGCCCTCTATTCCCACCAGCTGCAACCCATCATGAATGACTATATCTATGTCTCATAACTCAACACAAAACGATCTCATATCGTGCAACCCATCGTACAAACTGATCGCTATTACCAACCGCGCCCTATGCGCCGAGGATCTGCCAACCCGCATCTTTCGCTTATGCGAAGAAGGATTCGATCACATTATCGTGCGTGAGAAAGATCTCTCCCTTGATGCCTATGTGCTTCTTTTACAGGCGATAGGCCACACGGTTCCCTTGCGCTTTTGGCCGCGGATCCTTTTGCATACCTACACGCCATCTGAGATACGCGCACGATGCCCTGAACTTGAGGAATTTCTTACTACTATAGGAGGATTCCAACTCACAGCTCGACAGATTAACTTGCGTGCAGCACAGCACTTAACGACTTTTGATCGTGCGCATTCTTTTATTGGCACGTCTGTGCATAACAAGGAGGAAACCGCTTCTGCTTGTTCAAACCGCATGTCCTATGTCATAGCAAGCCACATCTATCCCACCACTTGCAAACCCGGGCTCGACCCGCGCGGCCTTGAATTTTTGAATCACGTTGCTCGGTTTATTGACCCCTCTTCTACAGAGCTTTGGGCTCTCGGCGGGATTACGCCTGAGCGTGCTTGTGCCGTAGTAGAATCGGGTGCGCAGGGGCTTTGCGTTATGAGTAGCGCAATGATTGAAGAACCTGAGATGCTGGTTCATGCATTCCGCGGTGCACCTGAACGCGTTTCCTGATTCTTTTGGGCGTTATAGCGCGCCACGGCTTCAAGATACCATGAGGTCATTTCATGCGCCAACTTTTCATGGTAGGCATCAGGCACTGTTTCTGAAAGTTCACGATACATCTCATCTATATACCGTCTTACCGTCTCGGGCGATTCATGCGCAAGTGCGCGCTCAATATGATCAACAGCAGCATTGTGAATCTCAACCATACGCGCTTTCTTGTCCATAATCTCATCTGCACTCATCTGGCGAGCCTCATTCATTATCTTGCCCATCTGCCGATGGCCGCTGAGCGTATAAAGGTAATTATGGGGATTACGCGTAATTTCTTTTACTGCAACCACTGGATGCATATCAGCAACGCGATAGGTAATGGATGCGAGTAGAGGCATCATCAACACTGTCACGGCTCCCGCGAAAATCAAAACCGATGCAATCTCTTGCGTCATCGTGCCAGCGTCCACAGCAACACTCGTTACCGCAACAATAAGAGGAAGCGCTGTTGTGCAGTAGAGCGATACCGACAAGCGCCCATTAAGCGACATGGTTTGTTTGGTACGTGGAATCGAAAGGGCAATAAAAATAGGAAGTCCTCGAATAAACAGGAGTAAAACAATAAAGCCCACCAAAATCAGAGGCTCAGTAAACACCGCTTGCATATTGATTGAAGTTCCTGACACGACAAAGAAAACGGGAATAAAAAAGCCATAACCAATACCTTGCAGCTTTTCTTCCAGTACATCATTTCCCTCAGGTAATATCACGCGCAAAACAAAGCCCGCAGCAAAAGCACCTAATACAATATCGAGGTCAAAAATTGCTGAGACTGCAGTAAGTAACACGAGCAGCAACACTGTTAAGCGAACAAAACTTTGCGATGTGGTTTGAGCACTCTCAGTAAACCAACCATAGATTTTCCCGCCAGCTGTGCGCACCCGTGTTCCTAAAAGTGCCACCACAACTGCAATGAGTACAAATGCAATCAAAATGATGATGGTAAGCCATGTCGCACGGGTGGTAAGCAAAAGCGCCATAGCAATCACCGGGCAAAGCTCTCCCCATGTTCCGTACGACAAAACCGCATCGCCAACAGGAGTTCCCATCAAATGGCGCTCCTGCAAAATTGGCAGAATAGTGCCCAGTGCGGTAGTAACAAGAGCGATCGCTGCCGCTAAGACATCAAAGGTCATATGAGTCACAAGCGCAAGCAGGAGCATAGCGCCATAAGCAATACCAAACGAAACCACCCATGTCAAAAATCCGCGTCGCCCTTGTTTATTAGTCAGATTAGAAGGGCTAATCTCAAAACCTGCAAACAGAAAAAGAAACGCAAGCCCCAAATCAGAAATGAGTTTGATGGCATCATCAACCTGAATACACCCTGCCAGATAGGGTCCCAAAAAAGCACCAGCAAAAAGCAAAATCACAATTTCTGGAATTGCCTGTTTAGGAACAAGGCGAGTAATGATAGGAGCAAAAGCCGCGATAGCGACAATAACGGTAAGAGAAATAAAGTCAATGGTCATAAGGCGCTCTCCTCTTGCCGCAACTCACCTAAAAGCTTGCTATAAGCTTTTTAAACGATACTTCTAGTGTAAATCTCTTGCTCACTTCCTACCTCCTCGCACAGCAACAGTTTCTTTCCAATCAGGTGACGAGACGCTCTTTCAAAGGGGTATACCTGACTGATCTTGCCATACTTAATTTTGCGGACATAAGAAACGCTATCCGTACGCCTGCGACCTATCGATACTATTGAAATGAGGTTAACTCATGAAATTGCCCGCCCTCGACAAAGGACAAATTGTTCGCCATGCCCTTTTTGCGGCGGCTATGGGTGTCGTCGGCGCAGGTGCCTCCATTTTGTTGTGCATCTGTATAGATGCAGCTTACAAAGTAAACCAAGCGTATCCATGGACGCTCTTTTTGCTTCCTATCCTTGGTATTGCTTCAATCTTTTTATACAAAGCCCTCAATCTCAATGTCTATCTTGCCACCGGTGAAGTAATCGACTCTATGCGAAAAAACAAAGTTATTTCTGCATTCTTAGCACCGGGCATTCTGCTGGGTACGTGCCTGTCTGTTCTCGGCGGTGGATCAGTTGGCAAAGAATCTGCCGCACTGCAAATGGGCGCATCGCTTGGTGAGACAATTAGTAAACCTTTCAAACTCAAGGCCATACGCATTCAGACACAAGACAATGTTCAGCACGGGTATGCAGCTGCAACCGGTATGGCGGCAACCTTTTCAGCGCTCTTTTTTGCCCCTCTTGGCTCCGCCTTTTTTGTATGGGAACTCTCGCGATTTAAAGGAAACATTACACGGCATTTCCCTTCTCTACTTCTAGCATGCTTTATTGCTGCAGGTATCAGTAAAACCATTGGCATTGGCGACATTATTCCTCAAGCGCCTATTCCTGACATGGATATCCATTCAATCTTTATGGCAGTGCTTGTATCGGTCATATGTGGTGTAGCAGGAGCTTTATTTGGAACAATCTTGCGAAAAACCCAACACGTCAATGAGCGCCTTATTAAAAATCCCTATGTATCAGTACTTATTGGCGGCGGCATTTTTATAGCTCTGGTGTACTGCAACAATTGGACTGCCTTTGAAGGAATGGGCGGCAACCTTTTAGCACAAGCCATTGCAGGTACAGCAGGAACCTGGGATTTTGCAATCAAGGCTCTCCTTACCGTTATCGCTTTAGGATTTTGCTATAAAGGTGGCGAGATTATGCCTATGTTTACCATAGGCACACTGCTTGGATGCACCCTTGGCTACATTATTGACATTCCACCTGCTTTTGCTGCAGCACTTGGTATGGCAACTTTTTTCTGCGGTGCAACGCGCTGCCCTCTTGCCGCCTTTTTTATTGGCGTTGAGACTTTTGGTCTTGGATCAATTCCTTATCTTGCCGTAGGTGTATTTTGCGCCTATGCGGCAAGTTTTGACTTTGGTATTTACGGTCATGGGACAGCTCGTGAAATGGGAAGGCATCTTCGTCATACCCGTTTTAGTAAAATTGCAACTCTTGCCAGCAAGGCAGCAGAAACAACAGAACCTGACCCTCACGCTTATCAAGAGCCTTTTGATGCAGTTCTCGACCCTAAACGCTTTATGACAAAAGAGGAAGAGGTCCTTCTTGCCCAAGCAGAAAAACATAAAAGCAGTTAAGCAATACCGCGCTTTACTGTTCTCCTCTTGCGCTTAGGAGGCTCAACAGGATCTCTAAAATCAAGCATGAGTTGCTCTTGACCTTGCACAGACTCATCGGCACGCTCCACTTCTTTGACTGTCCACGCAACCGCTTCCTTCCCGTAGATTTCAAGCATTTTATAGCGTGCATCTTGAATATTTTGCCGTGATCCCGCGCGATGTTCGCTTTCAAATTCTATTGTTGATGTTTTAGGCGTTTCCCCTCGCGGGGAAACGATCGTCGCGCGATACTTCATGAATCAAACTCTCCCAAATTTATATGCGTTGCCGTTTGCCGATCAACGTCCCTACCTTTCTCCGCTTTATGCAAAATCTCCCTGTCGCGTTTTGTTAGGTTAAGGAATTACCCCTTATTTGCAAGTACCCCAAAGGTAGCGCAAATAAGGAAACAGCAAGACAGATACGAACGCACAAGAAGTTGAGGTTAGCTTATGGGACTTACTAAAAAGCAGTATACGATGATTTGCGTCTTTTTGGCAGGCGCATTATTAGCGGTTTTAAATCAAACGCTTCTCTCCCCCGCCCTACCGGTCATCATGACCGACATGCAGATCGATGCTACAACCGTACAATGGTTAACGTCGGGTTATTCATTAGTTGAAGCTATCATTATTCCGCTCTCCGCTTATTTGCTGGGACGTTTTTCGACCCGCAAACTTTTCATTATTGGCATTAGCCTTTTTGCAATAGGATCCCTTCTTGCCGCTATTGCCCCTGTCTTTGGCGTCATTTTAATTGGACGTATGTTTCAGGCAGCAGCGACCGGCATTGTCATGCCCATGACCTTTACTGTCATTTTACTCATCTTCCCTCGTGAAAAGCGCGGGCAGGCGATGGGTATTGTAGGACTTGTTATTGGATTTGCACCTGCTATTGGTCCTTCTCTTTCTGGTGTTTTAGTTGATAGTGTTGGTTGGCGTGCACTCTTTATCATTGTGACCATCCTTGCCGTGATCGTCGTGGTCTTAGGCGCCCTCGCCCTCGAAAACTTTGGCAATTTTGAGAAAACCAGCTTTGACAAACCATCTGTTGTACTTTGCTCCCTTGGTCTTTTGAGCCTACTCTATGGCTTGTCTTCCATCACATCAACAAACAATATAATCCTATGCGGTGCTCTTATTGGTCTAGGACTCGTGCTCCTTGCTTTCTTTGTCCACCGACAGTTCAAGCTCGATGTACCCCTTTTGCGTATTCAAGTTTTAAAAACACGCAATTTTGCTATCACGGTTACTTTGGTTGCAACCATGCAAGGTGCCCTTATTGGTACGGGCGTATTGCTTCCTATCTTTATTCAGTCAGTGCGAGGTTTCAGCGCTCTTGAGACGGGCTTGGTAATGCTTCCCGGTGCTGTCATTGGTGCTCTGGTAGGTTATTTTGCCGGACGTCTCTTTGACCGTTTTGGAGCACGCAAGATTATTATTCCTGGTTCTGCTGTTGCCTTTTTAGGCAGTTTTGGCCTTGTATTGTTTGGTATGGATAGCACCCTTGTGTTTATTTGTGTGGTCTATACTGTCTTAGCCATTGGTCTGCAGTTTGTGGTTACCCCACTCAATACTTGGGGTATCAACTCACTCGACAACCGTGTTATTCAACATGCTAACGCCGTGTCAAACACCCTCCTTCAAGTAGGCGGCTCCTTAGGTACCGCAATTCTGGTATCTCTCTCCGCTATGTCAACTACTCTCTACCCTGAAGCATCACCCCTAGAACAGATGTTTTTAGGTGACCACCTTGCATTCTCTGTTACGGCAACTATCATGTTTTTGGTCTTTGCGGCTATCTGTATTTTTGTACGCGACCGCAAAACAGGCGCAAGCAAAGCTGCTGAGGGAGAACTCGAAGCTATGCCTGCTCAAATCAAGCCCAGCATTGCTGTTGAACGCGTCATGAACGCTAAGCCCTACTTTGTATCTGAAACAGATACCATTAGAAGCGTTGCACAAATCATGGCACGCTACAAGACAAGTGGTCTACCCGTTGTTGATACCAACAAGCAAGTCGTAGGATATATTTCTGATGGCGATATCATGAAATACATTGGCAGAAATGACCAGACTATCTTAGATTCAACGATGATGCTCTACCAAATCAATGAGCAAGAAAGTTACGCACAGCGTGTCGCCGCACTCATTGATCTCAACGTTATGCGTATTGCCACCAAGCGCGTTATCGCAGTCGATAGCAGCACACCTGTTGAAGATGTGTGTCAGATTTTTGCCAAAAGACGCATCAAGAAAGTTCCTGTGGTAAAAGACAATAAACTAGTAGGTAGCATCTCGCGTGCAGACATTATCCGATCAACCATGGCAAACTTAGCACTTATTGAAGAAGTCGCAACTAAGGAAAATGGAGCATCGGATAAACGTCCTGAAATTTTGGCATAGTTTATCCCCCTCGTCTGAGAGGCCTCATTAAGAGACCTCTCAGAGAGGACCATCAGAGGCAATGATGGTGATGAGCTCTTCTCAAGAGGGAGATTATATACGGGCGGTGAGACCGATGAAATACATACTGCGCGATGGCGTTCCAACCCTTTCAACAAACTCCGAGCTTGTCACACCTGATGACGTGGTTATTCAAGTTTGGACTCCCTCTGAATTTGATGAACACATTGTTGATCCTATTACCCATAAGCTCATCGACCGTGGCCTCTTAGAGACAAATGTTTGCAAAGCTGAGATCACCCGTGATGCAATTGTTGGGCTTTTAATTATTCCGGATGAAAACAACATTTTAGGTAAGCGCACCCATATTGGATACAAGCTCAGCAAAAAAGAATTAATCCTTATTGATAGCACCAATCTCAGCACTGAAACACTCAATTATTTGCGCACTTTACCCCTCCCCAGCATTGAAACACCCGCTCATTGCTTGAGTTCCTTTATTGATATCACCTTAGATAACGACACTGAGTTTTTACACGATTATGAGCATTCGATGGAGCTACTCGAAGGCAGAATCATCGACGACCCCAATACCACAACAAACCGCGACATCTTAACCATACGACGCGAAATCAGCACCATGCTCACCTACTATGAAGGGCTCTCTGACATGGTTGAATCCATCAACGATGCTTTGTTCCAAGGGCTCACTGATGAGGATCATATCTATCTGCGTGCCCTACAGCATCGCTCTGAACGCCTTGAATCACGCGTTCGCTCACTTAAAGAATACAGCTTAAACCTACGTGAACTGTATCAATCACAAATTGATTTGCGCACAAATAACACCATGCGTACCTTAACCATAGTGACAACAATCTTCATGCCCTTAACCGTAATTGGCGGTTGGTTTGGCATGAATCTCATTATCCCTATTTCAGATAATCCTTGGAGCTTCTTGATCGTAACCCTCTTTGCCCTACTCATTATTGTTATTGAGACGCTCTTTTTTAAATTTCGCGGGTGGCTTAAATAAACACTCCTTACAATCGCTGACCGGCACTATCTTGATTGATAATCGATCGCGCAGAGAAGTAGGTAATAAGATAGTAGATACCATACACAATCAAGAATACGACACCGGTAATCAAGCTCACCGATAAAATATCCATATGCCCAAAGATTGAAATAAAAGGAACGATGGTCGACATAGCACACAAAGTATGAGCACCTGCAACAATTACCGGGGCTAAGAATACCAAGCCAATCTGCTTTGCAAGCGAAGCGTTAAGGAGATGCTTTTGAGCACCAAGCTTATTTAAGAGTTCATAGCGCTTACGATTATCACTTGCACTGGTAAGTTGCTGTAAGGCGAGAATAGCAGCACAAGCAACAACTAAGACAAAACCAATATAGATTGCAAGATAAGCAATAATGGTTGAGAAGCCAACACTTTGATCAAAGACTTGCTGACGCGTCTGAGTAAGGGATACTGGCCACAAATCACTTTGAGCCGCATCATTAGAAGTGTCGCGCACCGCATCAGTGAAAGCATCAAGGTAATCACTAAATGTACCCTCTACCCCATCGTCAACATATTGGACATCCAACACGACATTGACAGGAATTTCGGAAGCGGGAATTGCGTCATCGGGGACAATAAGCGTACCCACTGATGAAGGGAATGCTTGCGTCATAAAAGGTTCAGCAATATAGGTCGGAGCAAGCGTGAGGTCGCTATCCCACAGGTGTAACGTAGGCGTGCGTTTTGACGCATCCTCAATGTATTTTTTGGTCAAGTCAAGATCAACGAGCATCATAGCTTGCGATGGATCAAGGGTAATAGTTTCTTGACCAGCAAGCTCACGCGCAGCATTGTACTGAGAAAGTTTGATGACTGAAAGACTCGTAACACCATAGTTGCTCTCAATTTCTGAAGCATAGTCAGAGAGCTTCAAACCAGAATCTTGCTCGAAGTTTGCCCAGGTGTAATCACAGGTATAGGTGTCATAGAGATCTACTTGTGCTTGACCGGCCACCATGGTATTCCAGGCAGGAGCGCCAAATTGAGCAGTATGGCTTTCAAGTGCGGCAGCCATATCGCCGTTGTAGGATTTGTATACGTCAACGTTGCGCTCATAGGTTGCTTTGGCAGCATCGAAACGCTTCTTTTGCTCAGGGGTAAGTGAATCGGGATCCGTATGAGCAAAGTTAGTGTAGGCATAATTGGTAAACGTGGAACTTACGCTCGCTGAATAAGGCGCGCTAATACCGCTTTGCACCGAACTAGCAACGCCAATACCTGTTGAAACACTCGTGAGTGCCAAAAAGAGCGTCAAACAAATGACCGTAAGTGACACAAACGTGGTGTTAATACGCGAAGCTATCTGACGCAGAGTAAAAGCATTGAGCCCTTTCCAATAAAAGCCCTTAACGTTTTGCAGGAACCGAAGCAAAAAGCCAGCAGCTGAGTAGAAGAACAGGAACGTGCCCACAATCATCATGCCCGTAGCGAGTGCAAAGTTACCATTCATAACAAAACCGTTATTGACGAGAACGGCATACGCAGACCCAATTAAGGCAACAGATGCACAGAACAAAAGCGCAGTAAGGGGCAAGGACTTTACCAAATACGTATCGTTTTTGGACTCTGATTTAATGAGATCAATAATGCGTGCTCGGGCAATAAAGCGGATAGAAAGCAGGAGCGAGATCACAAACATCACCACAAACGCAATGATGGTCAAAAGCGCTGCTTTTTCCGAAAAGAATAGAGCAAAGCCAGGAATCTCTGCTACAAAGAGCAGAGAGGTGGCATACAAAAGAGCAAGTGAAAGCACAAACCCTATCGCCAAACCAACAATAAGCGAGACGCCACCGACAAAAAACGTTTCCACGGTAAGAAGACGCATCAGCGTGGCTTTAGGCATGCCGAGTAGTTGATAGAGTGCAAATTCGTTGTTGCGGCGGCGCACCAAAAAGCGGTTTGCGTAAATAACAAGAAAGCCGAGGATTGCAATAATGAAGACGGATACGCCGTTAATGAGGATGGACAAAAGCTCAATCATTGAGTTTTGTTGCTCAGTGAGAGAAAGCATGGCTTGCTGCTCTTGAATGGTATTGAACGCATAAAAGAGTGCAACGCCAAACACAAGCGTGCAAAAATAAATGGCAAAATCCTTGTAGGAGCGTCGGACATTGGCAAGAGCTAGTTTGGTGATCATAGATATCACTCCCCTTCCTCAAGGCGAGCAACAGTAGCAACAATAGCGGCGTGGAATTCTTTGCGATCACGCTCATCGCGGCGCATTTGACCCCAGAGCTTACCATCGCGAATGAAGATGATACGATCGCACCAGGACGCGGTGGCGGCATCGTGGGTAACCATCAAAATGGTGGCACCCGAATTTTTAAGCGAGTAAAACGCCGTCAAAAGCTCGCGGGCTGATTTGGAGTCAAGCGCACCCGTTGGCTCATCGGCTAAGATGAGGCTTGGACGCATAATAACTGCGCGCGCGGCTGCCGCACGCTGCTTTTGACCGCCCGACACTTCATAAGGGAAGCGCTCGAGGGTTTTTTCAATGCCGAGTTGCGTTGCAATCGTGCGCGTACGCTTGAGGATTTCTTGAGCTGATACGCCTGCCAGCGAGAGAGGAAGGGCTATGTTCTCCTGAATGGTAAGCGTATCAAGCATGTTTGAATCCTGGAAAACAAAGCCGAGCTCTTCTCGCCTAAATGCGGCCAACGCACGTCCCTGCAATGCTTCCAGGTTGGTAGCCCCCACGCGGATCGATCCGCTCGTTGGCTCATCAATGGTAGCAATACAATTAAGAAGCGTAGATTTTCCCGAGCCCGATGGACCCATAATCCCTACGAATTCTCCGGGCGCAATACTAAAACTAATATGTGAAAGCGCTTGAGTAATAACTCCGTGTTGCGCTTCAGTACGCTTGCGCTTTAAACCAGTTTGACCATAGCATTTTGAAACGTCGCGTACTTCTAACAGTGACGATGGAGCCTGCATGAGCGTATCCCTTTCTTTAAGCCTTGTGATGGTGTCGTCGCAGATAAAACGCATCAACCAACACGTTTTCCTATGACCGCTATCAAGCTTAAAAAAGGGTGCTGGCACCATACTGGCACACGGCTCACAATAAGCTAACTATTATGCGCTTATCCTGACATTTACCTGACTTAGACGGAGGCGAGATAGGCAAAAAGAGTCCGGGCATGATATAACACTAGCATGGTAAAAAATCAGCTACATACAAAGACTATTTTGCTCGTAGACGATGAACCAGAGCTGCTCAAACTCATGGGTGCGGTGCTCTACGCAGAGGGTTTCACCAATTTAGTGTGTGCAACCTCAGTAAGCCAAGCACTCGAAGTCTACCAAAAGACACACCCCGATCTTGCCATTCTTGATGTTGGACTTCCTGATGGCGATGGGTTTTCGCTTTGTGCCTATCTTCGCGCTCTTGATCCTCAAAGTAACCTACCTGTTATTTTCCTTACCGCACGCGATGAGACATCGGATAGGTTAACAGGCTTGCGCAGCGGAGCTGATGACTACATTACCAAGCCCTTCTCACCCCAAGAAGTCATGTTGCGTGTAACAGCTGTTTTGCGCCGCTGCTATCCTGAAGCATCTCCGGTGTATGAACTTGCCTACTGCACGCTTAATCTTGATAATGTCGAAGTTATTCGTAAAGACGGAGAACGCGCTTTCCTGACAGCAAAAGAGCGTGCTATTTTAGCCGTGCTTGCAGAAAATGCAGGACGCATTGTAACGACCGATCAAATCTGTGAAGCAGCGTGGGGATCCACCTTTGGATACGAACAAAGCCTGCAAACTCATGTGCGCCGTATTCGTGAAAAGATTGAAGAAAACCCCTCTTCTCCTACCTCCTTGGTAACCGTAAAAGGGCTGGGATATAAACTGCTTCTTGCTTAAAACGTAAGCAAGAATATAACTTTTTTGTGTATGCATGTCAGATAATGAACAACATACTCACTTCAAAAATGGATGCATCTATGACCCGAGTGTCTATAAAACCATCCCTCGTGGAAGCGCTCCCCTTCCTCCGGTAGTTGAAGTTCAAAGAAACCCCTACCCCAAAGAAGCTAAACGTCCCGGCAAACACTTTGCCGCCAAGCAAGTGCTCATCTTTATGGGTATGGTATTTATTGTGGTCACATTAGACTTCATGCTCTACATTGCCTTCTCCCTCGCAGAATTTGCAGGCAGTGGCGATACCCTCCACAATCCTTCAAGCTATATTTGGGAACTTAAAGATACCTTACGTGAAGAGGATAATCACTGGACGGTTTCTGATCCTGATCAGCTCAAGACCGTTCTTGAAGAGAACGATTGGTGGGCTCTCATCATCAACAAGGATGGCAATGTCGCCTGGTCAGAGCGCGCGCCGCTCTCAGATACGGCAACTTTAGCTGAAACTAAAACCGAAGATAGAAGCGTAGACAATACTATCCCGACACACTATTCCTTAAACGACATCGCGCTTATTAATCATTACCAAAAAATCAATCGCTACCCCATCTTTGTAGCGCCACTTGAAAACGACAACCTCCTCGTACTGGGCACACCGCAAGGCTCCTACTGGATTGCGGGTACCAAGATGCCGCAAGAGGCAACCTTGCGTATTCCGCTCTACATCCTTATTGTGGTCATCCTCGATACCCTCATCGTCTATTTGCTCTACACTTTCTCAAAACGCACCGTACTGCGCAATGTCGAACCTGCGCTTAAGGCGCTCGATAATCTCTCGCAAGAGCGTCCGGTTAATGTCCGTTTTGATGGGTCGCTTCGTGCTATTGGAGACAAAATCAATTCTGTCTCCACCATTTTGCAGCGCAAAGAACAAGCACGTAAAAATTGGATTGCGGGTGTCTCGCACGATGTGCGCACGCCCCTTGCTGTCATCATGGGTCACGCCGAACGCATCGCTGCTGACCCCAACGCTCCTGAGCTCGATAAACAATCTGGCATGCTCATCATGCAGCAAACTGAGCGTATTCGTGATCTTATTGAGGACTTAAATATTGCTTCCCATCTTGAATACGACATGCAGCCTCTGCGCCTCACCTCGTTTTCGCTCTCGCGTTTGATTCGATCTGTGGTCACTGACTACCTCAATCGTGATACCTCTGGTGCCTACACTTTCGAAATCAACATCTCGCCTGAGGCTGAACAACTCCCATTCTTGGGCGATGAGCGTCTGATTGCCCGCGCTCTTCACAACGCCATCAACAACGCTGTTAAGCACAATGCGGCTGGCTGCACCATCGCCATTAGCCTGACTATGCCCACTGACCATGAGCTCGAACTTTCTGTTATTGACGATGGAATTGGTTGCTCTCCTGCAATCTTGAATCAACTTCAAACCGAAGTTGCCCTTGCACGTCAAAGTCTTTCACAAACAGGGACACCGTTTGATGTCGGCTCTGACCCTATCAATGAGCCGCCTTTTATTAATCCCTCTACACCGTTTGCTCCACCGGATCCTGCCACCCTTGTTTCTGCGCCCCTTGATGGCCTCAAGCAACACGGTCTGGGCGTGGCGTTAATCGCCCGCATTGTCTTTGCCCATGGCGGGCGCATAGTCATCAGAAGCGCGCCATTACAGGGTTTTGGCATTATTATGACCTGGCATCTTGATTCGACTGTGGCACAATAGCCTCATATGAAAACACCCGCAAAACATACCTCTAAAAAGAATGTATCAAGAGGCCCTAAGCCTCATAGACATTCTCATAAACAGCAGGCTCCGCAGAACTCCAAATCACATGGACGGACACACAAACGGCACACAGCTAAACAACGCACGGCATCGGGTTGTTATTTTTGCCCTCAGGCTAAACAGTGTGGTGCGTGTCCAGAAATTGCAGTGCCCTACCCTGAGCAACTCAAGCGCAAACAAGCCTATCTTGATAATCTTTTTGCTGGGCTTTATACACCTCAAACACGTGTATATGCAATAGCCGGCATGGATAACCCTGTACATTATCGCAATAAGGTAATCTCTCCTTTTGCTCCCGCAAAACAAGGGCACAAAAAGCCGCAGAACAAGCAATCAAAACAACGCGGCAGCACCTCAACTCAGCCTGAAATCTTGACGGGGATGTATGCGCGAGGAACCCACCGCCTCATCACTACTGATGGTTGTCTTGTTGAGAATGAAACGGCTAACAAAATTGTCCAAGTAATCCGCGCGATCATGGGCAAATACCACATGGAACCTTATAACGAAGATACCGGTGAAGGCTTCATGCGACACGTTGTTGTGCGCGTTGGCCACACAAGTAATGAAGTGCTCGTTACGCTCGTGACTAACAAAGATGAATTCAAGGGAGCTAAGAATTTCTGCCGAGAGCTCGTTGCGCGCGTTCCCAAAATTACAACGATCGTCCAGAATGTGAACACGCGTCAAACCAATGTTATTTTAGGCGATGGGATTGAGCGCACCCTCTATGGACCAGGCTTTATCCTAGACAGTCTTTGCGGCGTAAGTTTTAGAATTTCCTCACACTCGTTCTATCAGGTTAATGCCATCCAGACCGAAGTTCTTTACGAACGCGCACTCGAAATGGCACACCTTACACCAGGTGACACCATTATTGATGCATATTGTGGCACGGGCACAATTGGCCTTGCGGCCGCCGCCCATCTTGAGCGTAAAGAGGCTAATTCCGAAGTCAACTCTGAAACTGACTCAGATATTCAAACAGCAAGCCAAACGCGTGTCCTTGGCGTTGATTCAGTGGTATCGGCTATTCATGATGCACGAGAAAATGCTGCTCACAACGGCATCACTTCAGCAGAGTTTGTCTGTGCTGATGCAGGAGATTATCTGCGTGATCTTGCTCAACACAACGAATCAGTTGATGTGGTCTTTATGGATCCTCCCCGCTCTGGATCAAGCAAGGAATTTCTTGAAGCGCTCATCACGCTACAGCCAAAGCGGGTTGTCTATATTTCATGCAACCCTAAGACACAGCAGCGCGACGCTCGCACGCTTTGTGACGCTGGCTATATAATCACGGAAGTGCAAGGCGTTGACATGTTTCCGCATACTGACCACATTGAGCACATCGTCACGTTTGAACGACGTTAGTCATAATGTTTAGTTCGTTACCAATCAATAACAACTAAACAAATATCGTTTCCGATAACAGTAAAGGGGAATAGATACACGAACTATTCCCCTTATTACCTGTCTTTTTGCGATACTTTTTATACGATGCGTGCGTATTTGCGCTTTCCTACTTGGACAACATGACCCTTAATGGCTTCAGGTGCAATATTGTATTGTTTGGCAGGCACTGGCTCGCCATCAATACGCACACCGCCACCATCAATCATGCGACGCGCATCTCCCACTGACTGAGTCATACCCGCATCATGAATGATTTTTGCAAGATAGACCAGCCCCTCATCATTAGGCGTAAGATCTGCCTCAAAATCATCAATCGCATCAGGCATGTCATGATTCTTAAACACGCGATCAAATGCCGCCTCAGCTTCACGCGCAGCAGCCTCATCGTAATAAGCAGAAACAATATTTTGAGCCAAATCACGCTTTACACGATTCGGATGAAGTGAGCCCTGAGCTAAACCCTCCTCAATTGCGTCAATATCAGCAACCGACATCGTGGAGGCAAGACGGTAATACTTAACCATCAACTCATCAGGAATAGACATAACTTTGCCAAACATGTCATTGGGCTCGTCAGTCAAGCCAATATAGTTGCCGTAGCTCTTGGACATTTTCTTAACGCCATCAGTGCCTTCAAGCAGAGGAAGCGTCAAGCAAACCTGAGGTTCCATACCCATTTTTTCCATGAGTTCGCGACCAGCAAGCAAATTGAAGAGCTGATCAGTGCCGCCCAATTCAACGTCAGCATTAATTACAACCGAGTCATATGCTTGCATAACCGGATAGAGGAACTCATGCAAACTAATAGGCTGCCCTGAGGTATAGCGATTATGAAAGTCATCACGCTCCAGAATACGCGCAACGGTAAAGTTAGAAAGAAGCTTTAAAAGTTCTTCCATATTGAGGTCTAAAATCCACTCAGAATTGTAGCGCAGAGTAGTCTTTTCGGGATCAAGTACCTTAAATGCCTGATCAACATACGTTTGCGCATTGGCCTTGACCTGATCACGAGAAAGCTGAGGACGCGTCGTATTGCGTCCCGACGGATCACCAATAAGCGCTGTCCCGTCCCCAATAATAAGCGTCACCTCATGTCCCAAATCCTGGAACTGACGCAGCTTGCGCAAAGGTACCGCATGACCCAAATGGATATCAGGTGCGGTGGGATCAACACCAAGTTTTACATTTAATGGTTTATTGCGCTTGAGCTTTTCCATCAGCGCCTCTTCAGGCACGATTTGTGCCGCACCGGACTGAATAATATGGAACTGCTCTTCAGGAGTTAGCATCATAAACCTCTCTTATATCTCATTGTGCCGCACAAGGTCATACACCTGTAGCAAACAAAACGACTTTTCGTATCAGTAACGTACTATAGTAGCGCTACGCTCATCCAAATGAAGCGGCATGAGTGCTCGCAGGATATAAGGATTAGGCCGATGGGGTTAGGTTAGCTTACGCCGCGGAACAAATGACCCGAGGTAGTGTCTGCTGCCTTAGAAACCCTATCGCCACTTTTTTGCGCAATATCACGAGCGCGAACCGCTCGCGCAACCGCTTTAGTTGTTTCAGCAACATTCATGAGCGTGGTATCAACCATCACCTGAGATACGCCTGCAGAAATAAGCTCAGGCATCTGATTGGCAATATCAAGCATTACTGCATTGTAGAGATGACTTCTTCCCGTTGAATCAGTTACAACCGGCATCTCATAACCTTTGCGATCCTTTAGGTAATGAGGAGACTTGCGACGCACGCACGTTGTACATTCCTGATTGCACGGACCTTGACTCATAAGCAAGCAATGTTCACACACCATCAACTCTTGCGCACCCATAATTGTCACGCCCAATACGAGCGGCGTGATAGAGCCAAGCTCCTCAATCTGCGTGAGCGAAAGCTCGGGAGAGAGCCATACTTTCTCAACACCTAGGCGCGCCATAAGTGCAAGATCAAGTTCATTGGTCACGGGAATATTGGATCCGACTTCAGCCTGCGCACCCATCTCAAGACAGTGCACCACTTGACCAATATTTTGACAAAGCACGGGAGCGTCTGCTTTTACGCGTTTATAGACATCAAAGCCGCCTTCACGCGCTTCATCTCCCTCATGGTTAACTATCGGCAGCACCGGAATACATTGCTTAGGATATCCTGCCTGCTCAGCAGTGGGGCTAACCTGTCCGGCAATAAGCGCCTCACCACGGCGATAGTTATGCA
>UQML01000009.1 GCA_900542265.1 uncultured Eggerthella sp.
AACGCGTGCGACCCTCGCCACCGTGGTAACAGCGAGCATCCATCGCCAAAGAAAGTGTCTCAGCATGACGGAAAGCGCTAGCAAACAGCGGTACCAAAAGAGAGGTTACCAACGAGAGGTACCCGCGTGGAGATGTTGAAAGTGCAGCGCCACGGCTGATTTGTGCGCGATGGATTGTTTGTAATTCTTGGGCAAATTGCGGCAAAAAACGCAAAGCAATACCCATAATCATGGCAAGCTCATGGATGGGAACACCAATGCGTTTTAAAGGGTTTAAGAGTTGTTCAAACCCATCGGTAATATCAAGGGTTGTCGTAGTAAGCGTGAGAAGCGACATGCCAAGCAACAAGAGCGTGAGGCGGATAGCCAAAAAACATGCTTGCTGTAAACCAGCTTCTGAGATGCAAATGGTCCACAGTTGGAAATAAACCTGCCCACCTTGAACAAAAAAGACATTCAAGAGGGCGACAAGAATAACAATAGCCAAAAGCGGTAGCACTGAGCCAAATGCTTGGCGCATCGACAGATGTGAAAACGCATACATGCCTAAGGTAAACACCGCAACAACGGCAAGTGCAGCATAGGATTGCGCCGTAAATACAATCGCAATAAAAAAGATTCCTAGCACGAGTTTCACGCGGGGATCCATGGCGTGAACAGGACTTGTTACTGAGATGTAGCGGCCAAAAATTGCTTGCAAGTTCATGCGCGCTCACCACCTTGTGATGAGTCTTGCGATGAGGTGGCCTCCGCAGCATCTGAGGAGGTGGTATGCGATGAGTCTTGCGATGGGGTGGCTGTCGCGATATCCGTAAGCGCACGTGAGGGCATCAGTTCCGTGAGAGCTGCTGCAAGGGATTCAGGGGTGTAGAGTCTCACCGGGAGATGAATACCCATTTCGCGCAGTTCATTTGCCATGCGTTGTGCGTGTGGCAAACCTAAATTGATAGCGCGCAACTCAGTTGCATGGGAAAATACCGCTTCAGGGGTGTCTAAAAAGGCAATACGTCCTTGGTTCATAACCAGCATGCGGTCAGCTAAACGCGCAATATCGTTCATATTATGGGACACCATAACAACGGTGATCCCTTTCTTTTTATGTAACGTGTCAATCAGTGTCAAAAAGTCATTGCGGGATTGGGGATCAAGTCCTGCAACGGGTTCGTCCAATATGAGCACCGTGGGATCCATCGCCAAAACGCCAGCAAAAGCAACACGGCGCTGTTGACCACCGGATAAGTCAAACGGGGAACGATCAGCAAGTGCTTCATAATCGAGTTCAACCTCTTCAAGGGCGCGGCGCACGCGTGTATCAATCTCATCGGCAGAAAGACCTAAATTGCGCGGACCAAAAGCAACGTCTTCTTTAACGGTAGCCGCAAAAAGCTGATGCTCAGGATATTGGAACACCAGGCCGATATCGCCCCGTGCCTCAGTTGCAACTTTTTTGTCAGCTAGGTCTTTTCCATTCCAGAGTACGCGCCCTTGGGTTGGGTGGACCAAACCGTTGAGATGCTGAGTAAGGGTGGACTTTCCGGAGCCCGTGTGACCAGCGATAGCCAAAAACTCACCATCATGCAATTCAAAAGAGATATCTTCAAGTGCCCAGGTCTGCTTGACGCCTTCTTTGATCTGGCGTTTGGTAAGAGGTTGATAGGTGTAACTTACTTGTTCGAATACAAGCGACATAACTCCTCCTTACACGCCTCGCGGTCAATAAAGGTAGGGATGTTTACGCCCGCATCTTGCAGCATACGACACAATTGTGTGGTAAAAGGAATATCCAAATTGAGTTCACGCAGGGTGTGATCTTGGGTAAGAACATCTTGTGGTGTGCCATCAAGCACAACCATGCCATCAGAAAGCACGATAACTCTATCAGACTCAGCAGCTTCTTCCATAAAATGAGTGATCATAACAATAGTCATGCCACGTTCATGAAGTTTTTTGCACACGCGCATAAGCCCTCGTCTACCGCGGGGATCAAGCATGGCGCTCGCCTCATCAAGAATGAGGATTTTGGGATCCATGGCAAGAACACCTGCAATGGCAACACGTTGTTTTTGACCGCCGGAGAGCGCGGTGGTTTCTCGGAGTTCGAAGTTGGTGAGACCAACTGCTTCAAGTGCATTCGTTACGCGCTCGCGCAACTCAGGATTTTCAATACCAAGATTTTCAGGACCAAAAGCCACATCGTTTTCCACCAAAGAAGTAACCAGTTGATCGTCCGGATTTTGAAAAACAGAGCCAGCTCCCGAGCGAATCACGTAAAGATTGTCGGGGTCAGCTGTATCAAGTCCGAGCGTGTAGACTTCACCTGAATCAGGAAGTAAAAGCGCGTTAATAAGTTTAGAGAGCGTGGACTTGCCTGAGCCATTGGCGCCTAATACGCAGACAAACTGGCCATCAGGAATGGTGAAGTTGATATGTGACAAAACGTCAGTTTCACCCGTGTAGGTAAAACTGACGTCTTTGAATTGGATCATAGTTACAACCCTTTAACTTGGTCTTTGACGGGAGTAATAATGTTCGATATTGATTTGTAGATAATCAAGGTAAGTACAGCATTGAGAGATGCTTTGATTACGTTGAAGAGCAAAACCATAGGCATCATAGGCAGGATTGCATCAGCGGATCCGTACCAGAACCAAACGCCAATAGTAAGGTTGGAGACGATAGAGCCAAGCGTGGCGCATACAATACCAACAATCAGGCCAATAATAGCACCTGCCATGGTGTGCTTGCGTTTATAAATTGCGGCAGCAGGCCATACAAAGCACAGCGTTGCCACAATATTCATGAGCGTGCCAACCCATTCACCTAAAACCAGACCGTGGATAATAGCGGCGATACAACCTACAGCAATGCCAGCACCAGATCCGTATGCAAAGCCAACAATCATGGCAGGTACCAGCGATGGGTCATACGTCAAAAACGGCACCATAGGCAGGATAGGGATCTGAATAAAGCTGAAAAGCGCGCCAATAGCAGCAAGAAGAGCCATGGTTACCAGTTGGCGCGTTGACCAAATATTAGAGTTAGCAGCACCTTTTTTTGGGGTTTTTTGCGCAGTTGCAGACATAGGGAAGCCTCCTGTCTCTTCCATCCGGACTATAACCGTTGGCTTCGGAGTTGCACCGAATCAACCGCGGGGGAGCGGCTCGCGGGCTCCAGACCTCAAGCACCATGCTTGATAGAAATCTGTTACCGCCAGTGAGGAATTTCACCTCGCCCTGAAACAGCGACAAAAATACTAGCACAGTGGTTTAGCGTGGTAAAGCGATGGGGTTTCTGGGCGCGTCGATATCGTGGTTGAGCGAGTGAGAATCGAGCGAGCAGTGAGCGAGCAGCGGGCGAGCAGCGGGCGAGCAGCGGGCGAGCAGGCATCTTTCTCTTTAGTGGCATTACGCTTTAAACGTTTCTTCACTCTTTTTGAATTTTAAAGCCTTTCATGACGAGATCGAACTTATAGTGAGCCTGCATTCAGAGACAACTGCCAATCGCCAAGTGTTATCAGAGATTCCGTGACAAAACCGGCACCTTCTGTGAGGATTTTGTTCCTTTTTAGAAAGGCGATGGGGTTGCCAAGAAAACGCATCCTCACAGAAGGTCTCGTCTTGTCAAAAACCCTCCAAAAAAATGAAAAACTTATTCTGTTCGCTTATGATTAACAGCCCGTTCTGATGCCTCACCATGGCTCTATAAATTTTTGTTATAGTGTGGCGGTAACTCAACTATAAAATTATTAGATAGTAAAGAGTCTGATTGTCAGAATTAAATCTAAGTAATGTAACCAAGACATGGTGGGGGGAGAGGTTGTACTAATGATTATTGGAGTTCCCAATGAGTTTGATCAGGGGCAGACGCTTGTTGCTGCAACACCTGATACAACGACAAAACTCATTAAACTGGGATACGATGTCTGGATTCAAGCCGATGCGGGCATCGCTGCTCATTATCTAGATGAGGATTATGAAGCGGCAGGCGCGTCAATTGTTGATGGTACGCGCGTTTGGCAAGCAGATATTGTTATTTGTTTGGACGCACCACGTGCTGATCAGATTGCGCAGATGAAACCGGGCGCGCTTTTGATGAGTCGCCTTAATCCGGGTGCTCATCCAGAGTTTATTGAGTTATGTGAAAAGCAAGGTATAACGGCTTTAGCGCTTGATATGGTGCCTCGTATTTCACGTGCTCAATCAATGGATGTGCGCTCCTCTATGGCTAACGTAAGTGGATATCGTGCTGTTATTGAAGCTGCATCGCACTTTGGACGCTTGCTGGGCGGACAAGTTACGGCTGCAGGAAAAATCAATCCTGCAAAGCTTTATGTTATTGGTGTTGGTGTTGCGGGTTTGGCTGCAATTGGCACCGCAAAATCAATGGGTGCGCAAGTATATGCTACTGATGTGCGCTCTGATGTGGCTGATCAAGTCCAATCGCTTAATGCTGAGTTTGTACCTATCCCGGTGACCCAAGAGTCTGAAGATGGTTATGCTAAGGAAATGACGGCCGAGCAAGCCGCTCTCGCCAATAAGGTATATGCCGAGCAGGCAGCACAGTCCGACATTATTATTACGACGGCGCAAGTGCCGGGTAAAAAACCGCCGCTCTTATTAGACGCGCAAGCAGTTGCGCATATGAAGCCTGGTTCTGTCATTGTTGATATGGGTGCGAGTCCTGAAGGCGGAAATGTTGAACTGACTCAGTATGACGAGGTGTTGGTAACCGACAATGGTGTTACTATCATTGGTCTTACCAATATGCCTAAGCGTTTACCGGGTCAAGCTTCTCAGCTGTATGGCCAAAACATCGTCAACTTTTTAAAACTTACAACGCCTGAGAAAAATGGCCAAATAGAACTTAATGAAGACGATGAGGTGGTGCGCGGTGTTACCGTCACGCTCGATGGCGCAATTATGTGGCCGCCACCTCCGATTAAAGTCTCAGCTGCCCCCAAGGCTACGCCTCACGCGGCATCCAAGGTTGCTGACAACGCTCAAAACACTCAAAAATCTGACTCAAAGCAAGCTGATCCTGCGCGTATTGAAGGGATCGATCGCAAAGGTAAAAGCACAGGTGAGTTTGTCGAACCTGCTATGACCACTGATGGTCTTGGAAAAAAACCTGCTTGGAAGCGTTGGTGGTGGAAGATCTTATTAGGTGTACTTGCGGTAGTTCTTGTGATGGCTGCGCCAGAGGAGCTTACCGGTCACTTTGTAGTCTTTGAACTTGCTTGTGTTGTTGGTTTTTATGTTATTACCAACGTCACCCACGCTCTGCATACTCCACTTATGTCCGTAACTAACGCAATCTCGGGCATCATTATTGCAGGAGCGCTTACGCAGGTATCGTCTGACAATCCGGTCATTTTTATTATTGCGGCAGTTGCTATTTTGCTTGCATCAATCAATATCTTTGGCGGTTTTCTTGTTACCCATCGCATGCTTGATATGTTCAAAAGGAGCTCTGAGGAATAATGGATATTCTTGCTATGAGTTTTAACGTATCGCCTGATGCGCTGTCTTTCTTTGATCACTTTGAGCAGCTTGCATACCTGCTGACCGCCATTTTGTTTATTCTGGCACTTGCTCAACTCTCTCATCAGCGTACTGCTGAGCGCGGTAATTTGATGGGTATTTGTGGCATGGTCATCGCGCTTATTGCACTCATCGTAACGACCGTTGCGCGCGATGAGAATGGTGCGGTGTTTTCCATCGTATTGATTTTGGTAGCCATGGCTATTGGTGCTTCTATTGGTATTTGGAATGCCGTTAAGGTTAAGATGACAGAAATGCCGGAGTTGGTAGCAAAACTCCATTCATTTGTTGGTCTGGCAGCGGTGCTTGTTGGTTATAACTCCTTTATTGCTAATCCTGGTGCCGATGGGTCGCTTTCGGCGTTTCACATGGGCGAAGCAGGACTTGCGGTCTTTATTGGTGCGGTAACCTTTACTGGTTCAATCATTGCATACCTCAAGTTATCAGGCAAAATTTCAGGTAAACCGCTTACTTTGCCGGGTCGCAACATCCTCAACCTCATCATGGTGATTGCGATTATTGTCTTGATTGGCATCTTCATCACTACGCGTGGTGTGGAAGCGGGTATGGTTCCGCTGGTGATTTTGACTATTATTTCGCTTGTGTTGGGTGCCCATCTGGTGCTTGCTATTGGCGGTGGCGACATGCCCGTTGTAGTTTCGATGCTCAATTCCTATTCAGGTTGGGCAGCAGCTATGGCTGGCTTCACCTTAAACAATGACCTGCTTATTATTGCAGGCGCGCTTGTTGGCTCTTCGGGTGCATACCTCTCTTATATTATGTGCCAAGGCATGAACCGCTCTTTTATGTCGGTTATTCTGGGCGGTTTTGGAAACGATACTGCCGCGGCTCCTCATGAGAAAAAGGATTACGGCACGCATACTGAAACAACAGCCGAAGAAGTTGCTGAGATGCTCAAAAACTCTAAGAGCGTCGTTATCACGCCAGGTTACGGTATGGCAGTTGCTCAAGCGCAATTCCCGGTCGCGGATCTTACCAAACGCTTGATTGATCGAGGGGTTGATGTGAAATTTGGCATCCATCCTGTTGCTGGTCGTATGCCTGGACACATGAATGTTCTTTTAGCAGAAGCAAACGTGCCCTATGACAGTGTGTATGAAATGGATGAAATCAATGACGACTTTGATCAGGTAGATACGGTGCTTGTCATTGGTGCTAACGATACGGTTAATCCATCAGCTGCTGAAGCGGATAGTCCCATCGCCGGTATGCCGGTACTCCATGTATGGGAGGCAAAAAACGTGGTTGTCTTCAAGCGATCCATGGGTAATGCAGGATACGCCGGTGTCGAGAATCCGCTTTTCTATAACGACAACACCAAGATGCTTTTGGCAGATGCTAAAAAATCAGTCGATGATATTTTGAGTTACTTCTAGGAGACGAGTTATGAATACAAGTCCTACAACAAGTCCAACAACAAATCCTACAACAACAAATCCTATTAAAATGGCAGTCCTTGGCCTTAATCAGGGATCAAAAATTGCACGCGATGCGGTTGCCAACGATGAAATTGATTTAGTTGCGGTTGCTGGTTTTGGCCCTCAGGCAGAAGAGGTATCGCAAGAACTCAGTGTTAAACTCTACAGCGACTACACGCTTTTGTTAAAGCAAGAGGATTTAGACGCTGTTGCCATTGCGCTTCCCAATAACTTGCATGTTGCTGCCGTTGAAGCGGCACTCGATGCGGGGGTTTCCAATATCTTATTGGAAAAACCCATCGCCTCCACTTTAGAAGAAGCGCGCCACATTATTGATATCTGCGAGCAAGCGGGTGCAACCCTGCTGGTTGGTCATCATCGTCGTTCATCAAGCAAGTATCAGTTCTTGAAAGAGATTATTGAATCAAAAAAGATTGGTGAGTTGGTAGGCATTCAGAGCCGCTATGCTATTGCTAAGCCGCATGAGTATTTTGATATTGAGTGGCGTACTAAAAAGGGTGCTGGTCCGCTTTTGATTAACGCTATTCATGACTTTGATGACTTGAACTTTGTTATTGGTATGAAGCCTGTCCGTGTGTATGCGGCAGCGCGCAATACCATTAGAGGCAATGAAGTCGAAGATAGCGTTTCGGCAGTTGTCGAGTATGATGGTGGTGTGACGGCAAGTTATTTCTTAAGCGATGGGACTCCCGGTCCTTGGAACTATGACCTTGCTGCTGAAGAGAATACCTTCTTCACCATGTGTCCTGGGGAGAATAGTCTTCAAGTATTTGGCACTCGTGGTTCTTTTGGCTTCCCTAATATGGATTTGTATTACTATGACGACGATGCATACGGTTGGACTGAGCCGCTCATCCATGAACACTTCGAGGTTGAGCACAATGATCCTATGACTGCTGAATTAGATCATTTTGTCGACCTGTGCAAGGGACGCGTTTCAGTGCCACGTTGTACAGGCGAGAATGCGCTTGATACGCTTGCAGTAATTACTGCAATTTTGGAATCTGCAGAGACCAAGCAGGTTGTTGAGATAGAACGCTAGATAAGAAATTCGGGAGAAAGCTTGGTAGAAAGTTTGGGAGAAGGCTCGGTAGAAAACTCGGTAGCAAAGTTAGCTAGCAAAGTGTGCTAGATTGTGTATCCTATAACGCATGAGAATTGAGCACTTATATTATTTCAAGCGTCTTGCTGAAGCCCTGAATTATACGCAGGCTGCGAAAGATCTTTATATCACGCAGCCTGCTTTATCGACTGCGATCAAGCGTATGGAAGAAGAGCTAGGTTTTTCGCTCTTCTATCGTCAAGGAGCCAAGTTCTCCAAAATTAGTTTAAGTCCCCAAGGTCAAGTCTTTTATGAATATGTCTGTCTTGCGCTCTCAAGTTATGAGCGCGGGATTGCGCTCGCGCAAGAATATGAGGGGCGGCAAAGTTCTGAACTCAAAATTGGTACGCTCTACGCTATCCAGGGACAGTTTTGGTCTCGGGCGCTTGAAGAGTATCGTACGTTTTCGTCCTACAATCCTGAGTTTTCGATTCGGCAGGCGTTTTCTAAAGCATTGATCGCTCAGCTTAAAAAAGGCAATTTGGACGTGGTTTTTTCTGCCAAGGTGGATGGTAAGGAAGACAAGGATCTTAATTATACGGTGTGTTGGTCTCAACCCCTTGTCGCTGCTATCAATAAACAGCACCCTTTAGCTAAGCGTGCTGTTAAACAAGACTTTATTTCGGTGGCTGATTTGGCAGATGAGACCATTTTGAGTTATCGACAATCATCACCGGTATACACATCGCTCGGCCCCTTTTTGGAGCGGCACAATATTACGGTGAGTCATTTTTATGACGATGAGATTACCTTATGTTCATTGGTCTCTTCGGATGAGAATCAAGTGGCGCTGTTGTGCTATTCCTTTTTGGTGAACGCGTTTGAGGATGTCGTCTGTGTTCCCATCAAAGAAGCTCCTATGGACTTTCATAAACTCTACTTAGTGAGTCGCAATGAAACGCACTCCAAAGTACTCCAAGAGTTTATTGACTTTATGAGCAAATGTCGCTTTCCTAATATCTTGCAGTTGCGCAACTAGCTAAAACAGTTGTTAGTGTTTTAGTGAGCGCATGAATATCGAGTGGCTTTGCTAGGTGGGCGTTCATGCCGCAATCGAGTGCAGCTTGAACATCTTTTTCATAATAATCAGCTGAGAGCGCAACGATGGGGATAGAGGCCAACTCAGGATTCTCGAGTGCTCTAATAGCGCGTGCAGCGTCATGTCCATTCATGACAGGCATTTGCACATCGGACAAAATAAGATCATAGCGATAGGGTTTTGGAGCACAGAGCTGTTCAACTTCTTCTTGACCGTTTTCAACAGTATCTACGGTGAAGCCAGTTTCTTCTAGTATTGCTTTGGTAATCTCACGCGACAAAAAATTATCATCGGCTAACAAGATGCGTAGACCGCTGAAATCAGGAGATATGTTTTGCGCGATTTCCATGAAGGCTCTCTTATAGATGTTGCTAAATATGTCGCTAAATACGACTCTATCTTAGAAGGCTTTCAAAGAAAAAAGTTGTTCTTTGCTTGCTTGTTTCTTTGTGTTTGCGCAGTGTTCATCAGAATAATACATAATAAACACATTTGATCTTGGTGAACTTTGGTTGATTGCGTAACGCTTTCTTGGTTAAACGAATCTTTATGCGCCTGAACTAATAAAAATTAGTTCCAGGAAAGCACGAGGTTGTTCCAAAGAAAAAACGCAATAAATAAGATAAAGACGATAATGACTATTAGGATGATTTTGATAGGTTTATTTATTTTAAGCTTCTTCATTGCGCGTTTCTCCAGGTGAAATTGATGGTATATGCATCTCCTAAGGCTGCATAGAACATGTCACGGATGTTTTGCTCTGCATTTTGCCGTGCGTCATCCATGATTCCACCTTTAACGACATCTGCTTCACTTTGCTCGATACAACGTTGTTGAAAAGCAGTGATATCTTCTACGTGGATTGGATTGAAAATGTTGTTATTTTCTTCTAGGCAACCTGATTCATCCATATTTGGAGTGTTGGAGATAATATAAGGTTGATTGAGCGTGATGTTGATAATATTCCCATTGGGCTCGCAGGTTGCTTCTTTGAGGTTTACGCCAACTTTAATGGTTCCAACATAGCGATACCAAAAACTATTTTCAGTAAATGGAATCTTGAAAAGATCGTAAAACGTATTAGCGTCAGTTGCCTTATCGGTAATGTTATATTTTTGAGAAGCACAAACAAGTTCGTTTTGTGCGATGATTCTATCAAATACTACTGACGGGGTAGGTTCTTGAGCATTTTGGCTCGAATTATGGTTATAGATAAGCATTGATCCTGCAACGCCTATTATGAGCCCGATTGCTAGAAATATAAGAGCAATTTTAAATCGAAGACTCTTTTCCTTTTTAGTAATCATTTTTAATATTGACTTTCTGTGATTCGTGTAATGGCAACTATGCTATGACGTAGAGTAATGGCTTTAGCCTGCTAATTGATCGGGTCTTCTTGACAAGTCAATTGCCGTTCTTGCTTTTCAAGAAGAAAGCGCTTGCGATAAAAAATATCAGCAAAATCAAGAACTTTTTTCATCTCGCCTGTGTCAAAAAGTGCCCCAATGAGTGCTGAAATGAGTGGGATAGCACGTTGGATGGTTTTAGCGCTTAATCTCTTGCCAATTTGCTCAAATACGCTTCGGAAGAGGGAATTCTCGAGTCCTTCTTTTCCGGCTTTATCAAGTGCCTTTTTTGCTGATTTATGTGCAAGGGCACGCATTTGTGCTATGAGTAGGCTTGCACCGCCACGAGAAGCCATTTCTTGCCATCCTTTTTTAACGGTGTTCTTCACAACTTCGGCCTCGCTCATCATCATAATTTTCCCAATAAGACCTGCCATTTCACCACCATTATTAGATGGTTTTGGAGACATAGCTGTGATAAATACATCACCTGCTATTACTAATTCGTCAGGATCTGTTTTGACATTATAACCATAAGACATGGCAATAGATTGCACTGCGCGATAGTAACAAAAAGTACTGGTGACGATATTGGGGATAACACCAGCAAATCCGAAAAGACCCGTTGCGCCTCCTTCAAACAAGGCAAGACCAAGATTGGGAATTTTTTGTTTTTCCGCAATGTGCGCAACTTGGTAGCTTCTCATAAAACAAATTTCATTTAGAGAGGTGATAGGCTTTTGATCCGTGAGCTGGTTAGCCTCATTGATTACTGCTTCTTCAGTGATCGTAAATCTCGCTGCCTGTTCTTCAAGGGTTTTAAAGCCAGTCGCGATAACCTCCATCGCTTTAAGATAGAATTCCTGCTCAGATAGATTTTCACCTGCACTTGCTAAAGCATTTTTAATTTGATCAGGCAATGCGTTTGAAATAGCTTTTTGGACTTTTTCGGGCAATCCTGGACTTACCAAGGCATTGTATTGATTAGTTAAAGAATCAATTTCTTCTATTTCTTTTTGATCGAGCACATCATTTGGCTCAATGGGTGAACCAACGGTATTGGGGTCTGATGTTTCCTCTGTCATTGTAGGTGTTCCTTCTGTTCATAAATTAGTGAAGAATTGGTTATGATAATTGCGTGAGAGCGGCTACAACATTTGCTTCAAGTTGCTTTTGCTGGCTTGCCGTAAGAGCATCTGATGTACGTACAACAAGTGTTCCGAGAACTCTATGAGAACCTGAGTCGAAGAGACCTCCATCAAATCCTCCCAAGTACGTGTCTCTTCTTTTTGCGAGTTCTTCCGTTTCAAAGACCTCTATTGATCCACCTCCTTCGCATCCTTTTTCTACAACGGTGGAGCCATAGACTTCGTTTTGATCTACTAAGGGACTAATAAAATCAATCTTTGCATAGTAAGCTCCTTTTTTACCAAGGAGGCCATTGCTGTCAGTCTCTTCAGTTTCAGCTGCAATTTCTCCAACACCATCAACGCCTTGAAGGCGTTCAATAACGAATGCTTCCGTAGGAGCGGTTACCAGTTTTCGTTGTTCTATGCTATTGGTGAGTGCTTTTTCGGCTTCTTTTAATGCTTGAATTTTGTCATTAAAATTGATGGACTTGAGGTTCTCAGTTGCGGTGTGGATTTCATCTAGATTGTTTGGCATCAAAGGAGTTTTCAACTCAACCGTTTTTGCATCAGCAATCGTATTTTCCAATGCTGGTTTTATGTTTTCATCAAGAGGCACTTCATCGGTCGTGACCAATTCCTGGGCGCTGCTGATTTCAGTCGTTAGTTCGTCATAGTTTGCCTCTATGCGATCTACCTCAGTTTGGAATTCCTCTTTAGCTTGTTTTGTTTCTTCAGAATCGCATCCTGTTAAGCAGAAGGTAAATGAAAGCGCGATAATCAAGAGGTAAAGGGTGCATATAGATCTTTTTATTAAACTCATAGTAGGATTTCTTTCTGGGCTATTATCTTGACGTTTCATCCCATGATGGCTTCAAATATGAAGCCGCAGACGATAGTCTAGCACATATGCTTTAAGCATGGATATCGATCAGAAAAGACGTGCGCTTGGATGTGCAATTAAGCTTCGGAGGGAAAGCCAAGGTCTTTCTCAGGAGCGTCTTGCCATGATGGTGGGGTCAAGTAAGTCTCATATTTGGCGGATCGAAACGGGTCGTGTCGGTGTTGGTCTTGATGACCTTGTTCGTATTGCTGATGCGCTCGATATTGAAGTACGCCAACTTCTGAATTTTTAATCGTTGCAGCTTCAATACTAAAATTCAAAGCCTTTTCCTGGAATTTTTTCTAGAGCGTGATATCAAGTACGCGCAAGGTCTGCTCAAGAATATCTTTCGTTGTTAGCTGAGATGTTTCTTCTGCCTCAGGGATACGTACATCTTCGGGGATGCGCAAATACGCAGTTAGCTTCTGGTCTTCTAAAACACCCATCGCATAGAAAAGAAAGAGCGTCGTAGTTTCTATCAATGTTTCATCAGATAGTCCTTGCGCTCCTTGGGTTCCAAATAGCAGCGTTGAGGTTACTGCAACAAGATCGTATGCTTCCTCAAGAGCAAGAACGATATCCTGCTTTGCGAGTTGCGCAATGTCTGCAAGAATGATTTGCTGCTCGCAAAGGTAGCGCTTAAGCAAAACGAAAAAAGCGTACATTTCTATAAAGCCTGCGTCTCCTGCTTCACCAATGGTTTCAATATATTCGGGGACAAGCGCATGATCTTCAAAGATAGCCCAGAATCCAAGATAGCCGCTCTCTTCAAGGGGAAGAACAAAACCATCCCACCAGTGAAAAAATTGATCAATCGCTTCTTCGATGCAGGTGAACCCAAGGGCTTCATCAGGAATAATAAGTTTATCAAGGATTGCGTCTAGCGCCCGTAATTGTTCAGAGGCTTCCTCTTCGCCATAGTTCTCAAGTCTTTGGATAGCGGCTTCATAAAGTGGAGTATCACGCACGAGATCCGCAAGTTCATCAAGATCGGCCGGGCCATTTGCAAGTCCTTCAATAAGGTCAGTTTCACTAAGTTTAATAAATTTAGTGAAAAGCACGAGTGCGTGCAAGCGACCTTCTTGTCGCTTGAGAGTTTTAATCTTGGTTTGGATAAGCGCTTCAATATCACTAATCCCATCGTCAAGAATTGCTTTAATTTCTTCCAGACTGAACTGATACGCTGAAAGCGTAACGATTGCTTGTAGACGCGCAAGATCTTCAACGCCATAGAGTTTGCGGTTGTTGGCTATTCCTTCTCCAGATCGCGCGGGACACAAAAGGCCAATGCGGTCGTAGTGACGTAATCTGCTCTCCTTGATACCTGTAAGCTTTTCCACTTGCCCTACGGTGAGATAGGTGTCTGCAGTGGGAATTGCAAGGCCTTCTCGTCCCGTAATAATACTTGCTTCGCCGGTTTCTGACACAACGTGTGTTTTTGTTAATTTGTAGCCAGCCATTTCATCACATCCTCAGACGGAAGTGTAAACCCTGCACCAACTCCGGGGTCAAGGGAAATCGAGATAATTAATTGCAAGGCGTTTTTATCGCGTCGCGAAAAGTGGCGTAGAAGCAGAGTGAAATGTGGGGGCTGTGCATGCTTCAAGACCAATGGATAAATGTATAAGAAAAAGCAACCCACAAAAAAGCCACCCGTGCGTTCAATGATACTTTTTGCGATCATTAACGCATGGATGGCTGATATTTCGTGGTGCCCCCGAGAGGAGTCGAACCTCCGACGCACGGTTTAGGAAACCGACGCTCTATCCACTGAGCTACGAGGGCAGGATAAACAATTCTAACGAAACAGGCTCAAGAACGCTAGCCCAGATACTCGTCAACTGTTTATTGAGCGTTTGTCTGTTGGCCTAGTTGTTACTTCCTGATGATCCTGATCCGCCAGAAGTGCCGCCGGAGGATCCAGAGCCACCCGATGATCCTGATCCGCCAGAAGTGCCACCGGAGGATCCAGAGCCACCCGATGATCCCGATCCAGACCCAGAATCTCCATTGTCGGGATTACTGGTGTCGGGAGTCTTGGAGCCGTTAGAGACGGAAAGCTCAATAGTAGTACCGCGTGCAGCAGAACCAGTTTGTGACTGGTAAACAACGGTGCCTGCAGGCTCAGCTGAATCAAAGTACTTGAGTTTTACTTTAAAGCCTGCATTTTCCAAAATGTCAGTTGCGGCATCTTTGTCCTTATCAGTTACCGATGGGATCTTAATGGTTTCAACACCCTTGGAGAGATGGAAGACAATGGTGGTACCACGCGTAACGGGCGTACCGGACGCTACATCTTGTTGCGCTACTTGACCTTCAGGTTTGTCGGAAAATACCGCTTCACCCTCAGATCCAGAAAGACCCAATGAAGAGAGCTCCTGCATTGCTTGATCTCTTGTTTTGCCTGTTAGATCAGGTACGGAGATTGATTCGTTGCCCTTAGAGACCGTGATATTTATAGCAGTACCTTTTTTGGCTTTCTGCCCGCCAGCAGGAGAGGTAGAAACAACATTACCCGGCGTTACATCAGCGTTATAGACTTCCGTTACAGTGCCAATCTCAAAACCTGCTTCGCGGAGTTGCGTCTGGGCTTGAGTCAAAGCAATGTCAGAAACGTCAGGAACGGTTTCCATGTCTTCTTGATTGTTAAGCGCAAAAACACTAAAGGCAATGGCAATAATGGCGACAACAGCAACAATTGCTGCAATAATAGGACCCTTTTTTGATTTCTTTTCAGGCTCAGGGTCAGTGGCAATATGAGAGCGCTGTTGCGCCTGGGTTGGCTGCATGGTGTTGAGTCCGCCACCACCCGGCGTTACGGGCATTGCACGGGTTGCGCCGCCTTGAGGGGACATGGCAATAGTTTCATCACCAGCTCCGCCAATGCCGCCCATCATTTGAGTAGCCATGTAGTTTGAAGGTAAGGTGACCGGACGGCCTGCAATAAAGTCATTAAGCGCCCGACGCATATCAGCAGCGGTTGCAAAACGGTTTTCAGGGTTTTTGTCCATTGCGCATAAGATAATTGCTTCAAGCGATGGGCTAATGTCGGGATTGATCTCGCGGGGAGGTTTAGGCTGTTCATTAACCTGCTTGACAGCAACGCTGACTGCATCGCTTCCTTCGAAAGGAAGAACGCCCGTAGCTGCTTCATATAGCACAATACCCAAAGAATAAATATCAGAGGATCCGGTGAGTTCTTTGCCCTGAGCTTGCTCAGGGGAGACGTAGTGAGCAGTACCTAAAACCGTGGAGGTTTGTGAAAGTCCTGCATCTCCGGCGCGCGCAATGCCAAAGTCCATGACTTTGATATTGCCATCAGGTTGGATCATGATATTTTGTGGCTTAATGTCACGATGGATAATGCCACCTTGATGAGCAACACTTAAAGCTTGAGCAATTTGCGCGCCAATTTCTGCAACTTTACGCTGATTAATAGCGCCGCGCTGATTGATAGCGGTCTTTAAATCAGTACCACGCAAAAATTCCATGACAATGTAGTAGGTCTCATCATCAAGACCCCAGTCATAGATACTTACAATATAGGGGCTTTGTAATTTTGCGGCAGAGGCAGCTTCTTGACGGAAGCGCTGAGTAAACGTAGGGTCCGCTGCATACTGAGGCAGCATGACCTTTACCGCAACGATACGATCCAGAACAGTATCATGTGCGCGATAGACTTCAGCCATACCGCCAATACCGACGCGTTCTGTGATCTCGTAGCGATTGTTTAGAACTCTGCCAATCATGTTTCCAGACACGTTTGAACTCCTTTTGGAACCCATGGTTTAGCAATCAGTTTCATGTTCTGATAGCATACCTTATCTTCACACTCCCTTGTGCCTTTTCTGGCACAAGTTCATTAAAATTATTGCTTCTTAGTAACCTCTCAGTAACCTAACGGACTACTAAAGGGGTTGATCGTTTTACTCCATCTTTACTTCAGCTGTCCTTGTGCGCGCAATGCTGTTGCAAGAACATTTTGCGCACGAGAGGATGCAGACACATCGGCTTCTTCTAAAACAAGGGCAACAACAACCTTGCAATCTTCCGATGGTCCCATGCCTACAAACCAGCTATCGTCTTTAGGCTTACCTGTCTCAGCTGTGCCAGTCTTGCCAGCAATGGTAACACCGGAAACTTGCGCTGGTGTACCGGTACCTTGAGCGACAACGCCTTCCAAAACACTTTTAACTCGTGAGGCAATCGTAGGCGATACTGCGCGCTTCAACTCCTGAGGAGAGGTGGTCGAAGAGCACTTGCCTTCTGCGTTGTAGATTGAGTCAACAAGATAGGGCTTCATGATGGTGCCATCGTTTGCGATTGCACAACCTACCAATGCCATTTGCATAACGGTTGCCTGAGGACCGGCAGGGGAGGCATGCTGTCCAACGGGTTCGCCTGCGGCAGCCCATGCTGTTTCCCATTCGGTCATTTCTGCTGGTTCGGGCATAAGCGATGTTGCGAGTGGTAGCGAGTAGTCAATGACTTCGTTAAAGCCAAAGGAGTCAGCGCCAAGCACTAAAGCTTGCGCACCAATCTGAACACCCAACTGGGCAAAGACCGTATTTGAAGAAACTTCTGTTGCACGCGCAAGAGTGATTTCGCCATAACCGCGCTTGTTGAAGTTGGTGATTTCGCCACCGCCAATATCCATCTGAGCCGGTGAATTGTAGACGGTGTTTTCGCTTGCAACATTATTGGAGAGTGCAGTTGCGAGGGTCACAATCTTAAAGGTTGATCCGGGAGGATAGAGTGCTTGCGTGGCACGATTATATAGTGCCGATGAGTCAGACCCGGATGACAGGATTTGGTCAATATCTCCAGCGTTATAGGTAGGCGAGCTTGCCAGAGCAAGGGTCGCACCCGTTTCGGGATCCATAACAACACAGGCGCCCGCATGTCCTTCGAGAGCATTTTGTGCTGCTTCTTGGATGGTCGAGTTAATAGTGAGTTTTACATCATTGCCTGGCGTAGTTGCACCCGTAAGATAGTTCAAAACATCAGTCCACGACGCAAAGTTTTGCTGGCCTTTCAAGGTGTCATTGCAGGCTGCTTCAATGCCAGCGGTTCCGTAGGTTTGTGAGGCGTAGCCTACCACATGAGCCGCGAGCGTGCCGGCAGGATAGACGCGTTTATACGACCCATCGCTTTCTTTGACGCTCTGCGCAAGCACAACGTTGTCGTAAGTCGAGATGGTACCGCGTTCAGTTTCGGACTCTTTTGCCATCGTATGATTGTTGATAGGCATGTTCTGGTAGTCCTTGGCTTGGATAACCATGATAAGCGTCAAGTTTGCTACAAGAAGCGCAAAAAGGATTGAGAAGGCAACCATCGTGTTGGTGATACGTTTGCCGAGCGAGACGCGTCCCAAGATACTTTGTCCAGCAATAAGACCGGTAGCGGAGGTCATTTCAGTATTAATGCCGGTGGAAGAATCACTAATTTTGAGGAGCAAGCCAACAATGATGAAGCTTGCTAAAAGCGATGAGCCACCTTGTGACACAAAGGGAAGCGTGAGGCCGGTTAAGGGGATGAGTCGTGTGACGCCGCCTACAATAATGAAGGCTTGCAACACAATGACAGCAGTGAGGCCTGTTGCAATAAACGAACTTACGTCAGTTTTAGCGCGTGCCGCGGTGAGGAGGCCGCGGATAGCAAAACATAGGTAGAGGAGCAAAAGACCTGCTGCGCCCAAAAGACCCGTTTCTTCTGCGATAGCAGCAAAGATAAAGTCGGATTCAACAATAGGGATTTGATCTGCGAGGCCATTACCAATGCCAACACCAAAAAGACCACCATCGGCAATTGAGAAGATGGATTGCACAAGCTGGTAGCCCGTGTTGGTAGGATCTTTAAAGGGGTTGAGCCAGGTATCGACGCGAACTTGAACATGAGAGAAAAAGAGGAATGCAAGCGTGCCGCCAATCGCCACAAAGATAAGACCAATGAGTAGGTATGAGCGCTTGCCGCTTGCCACATAAAGCATGGTCAAGAAGACCAAAAATACAACGATAGCGCTACCAAGATCTTTTTCGAATACGACGATGACCATAGAGATTGCCCACATAAGCAAAAGGGGCATCAAGGTGCGCGCATCGGGGAGATGGAATGGGCCAATCTTGGTGGTGAAAACGGAGAGCATTTCTCTGTTTTGTGCGAGATAGCCCGCTAAAAAGAGCACGATAAGGATCTTTGCAAGCTCACCGGGTTGGAATGAAAAACCCGCAATAGAGAGCCAAATGCGTGAGCCATAGATTTCTTGTCCAATACCGGGGATCATCGGGGAGAGCAAGAGGATGAAGCCCACAATCATAAGCGTGTATTTATAGTTGGCAACTTTGTCGAGATTACGGATAAAGAGCAGGATTGCAACCAGGAAAATAATGCCCAAAAAAAGCCATACTACTTGGCGCATGGCAAGATCAGGTGCCAAGCGGGTAATAAAAGCAAGACCTATCCCAGAGAGCGCGAAAGAGATGGGTAGAAGCGCAGGATCGGCATTAGGGGCAAGTTTGCGGATAGCAAAGTGAGCCGCAATAAAAGCGCCAAACATGCAAAGCGGTACAGTGAGATTATCAAGGGTAACTGAGTTACCTTCTGAAAGCGCCACCATGGCAAAGAGTAAAACCACCAAGGGGGCAGCAGCGCACAGAAGCGCGAGTTCAAGATTGCGGCGTGTCATTTAGCGATCACCGCCTTGATCACCTTGGTCACCTTGAGTTCCTTGGCCAGTTTGTCCGGTTCGGCTCGCTTGGTCCGCTTGGCCACTTTGACCTGCTGACATAGCAGCAAGCTCATTGCGGGCAATGTCGGTGCGATAGGATTCAAGAAGCTCATTTGCTTCATCCATAGATGCTACGGACATACCTTCTTTAATGCGGTTAGCCACTCCTGGAGGAAGTTGATCAACCGGGATATCTGTTGTTTGTTCTAAATGAGAAAGCTGCATACCTAAGAAGGTGTCAGGTATGCCACGATACACACTTACTTTGCCATCTTCGGCGACAAGGTAGGCGGAGTTATTGACGTAGGTATAAGCACCAAATGCCCCCAGTGCAAACACGGCAACAATAGCAAGTGCGATACAAATGGCAAGAGTGCGATATTTGCGCTTAGCGCGTTTGATAGTGTGTGCTTGTCCTGTTTTTGAATGAACGTCAACTACGATAACCGTAACGTTGTCGCATCCTCCTGCGTCTACTGCAGCACGTACGAGACGGTCAGCGCAGGTTTGGGGATCAGGATGACGACGCATAATGGCAGCAATATCATCGTCATATACCATGCCACATAAACCATCAGAGCAAAGAAGAATCCTGTCACCATCAGCGACGTTGAGTTCGTAGATATCAGGCAGCATGTAAGGATCTGATCCCATAGCGCGCGTAATAACCGAGCGATCAGGATGATTGCGTGCCTGTTCAGGTGTGATATGTCCTGCTTCAATCAAATCAGCCATGAGCGAATGATCACGCGTGAGCTGCTGGAGTTGTCCTTTATGCAAAAGATAAGCGCGTGAGTCTCCGACTTGCGCAATCAAAAGACGTGTGTCTTCCAGGATGGCAGCCGTACAGGTGGTTCCCATGCCAGAGCGGCCAATGCCCTGTTTAGGTGCTTTAATGACGTTTAAGTTGGCAGCTTCTATAGCGTTGGTGAGCCCATCGACATCTATAGAACGAGGCGCCAATTCATCCAGGGTGCGTACTACGATTTCAGAAGCAATCTCTCCTGCTGCATGGCCACCCATGCCATCTGCAACTACATAGAGAGGTGGGGCTACTAAAAGCGAGTCTTCATTGTGGTCACGCACGAGTCCGACATCGGTGCGCGATCCAAAAAAGGAGCGCTTTTTCTCGACGTACGACTCAGGCGCGGTCTGCGTGCGATGAGTAACCATTAGTTAAACCTCACCCGCATTGTGACATCTCCTACCGTGACGCGATCTCCATCATGAAGTGCGGCCGGCTCTTGAATAGGGTGGCCGTTTACATAAGTACCGTTGAGTGAATGGTTGTCTTCCACGAATAAGTTTTGCCCCATAAGTACAAAGCGAGCATGAAGCGATGAGACGTACTCGGCCGCGATAGTGATATCGGCGCTAGGAGAGCGACCAATAGTGACAGGGCCATGCACGGCAATTTGAACTCCACGCAATTCTTTGGGGCCTTTTTCAACGGCCACCGTCCAGGCTTTGTCTTTTTTGCGCTGGCCTTTCACGAGGCCAATTCCTGTCTTCATGATGGCAAACAAAAACAGATAGAGCAGTGCTACAAAGAGCAATCGCCCAATCAGTAAAATAATATCTATCACAAAGACCTTCTCTCAGTATGGTTCGCGGGTGCTGTGACTTGCAAGGCGATTTGTATAGCGGCTTGCAATGGGGAGCACGTATTAGTTGTACGTAAAGAGGAATGTGGTCGCGCCAATACTGATGCGATCACCTTTACTCACGATAAACTCAGCAATATGCTTGCCATTTACGAGTGTTCCATTGAGGGATCCCAGATCCGATATCTGCCAGGTGGCAGGAGCAATTTCTTGCATTTGAGCATGCGTGCGGCTGGCATTTAAATCATCAAGCACAATGTCGCACGACAAGCCACGGCCTAAGACAATCGATGGCTTGGCAAGCACAAAGGAGCGTCCGGTAACAAGGTTTACGAGATGCGGAGCGGGTCCTGCGTTTGTGGCCGGTGCAACATGGGGTGCTCCAGGAACTTCTTCGGGGAAGAGTTGTGTATTGGGAATAGCACCTTGACCTTGTTCAGGAGCGAACTCATCGACAACTACCTCTTCTGCCATAACATCAATGCCAGAGAGAGGGTCAATGTTTTGAACATCTTGGGCGCCGCCATCACGCGTTGCGCGCATATTGGAAACAACGTGTTCTGCGCCGCGAGAGCGATTAGTTCCTGCCATTGCAGAACTTCCTGTGCCTGCTGCACCACCCATTGTGCTCGCACCAACGCCCCCAGCAGGTGCGCCACCGATAACGGAGACGCCGCCTTGTGGAGTGCCTGGCGCATAGAGGTTAGCACCACGAGCGCCATAGGCAGGAGCTTGCGGAGCAAGACCATAGCGCGCCATCTCCTCAGCGCGAAGTTGGGCAATAATAGGAGCAGAGACCATTTCAGCAATAATATCGAAGCGACCCGATTTCAACTCATCGTCAACAATAAAACGAACGAGCGGCTCACCATCCATAACAAGACCCTCTTCAGAGGCCTTAGCTTTAAGATAGGTTTCAGTTTCGCCGGCAAGGGTAGGATAATACCCAAAGAGCCTATCGTCATCGTCAGGATTTACTAACACCGTGTAAAGGGTAGGGGCAAATTCCTTGCCAGCACCTACCATCTTTTCGCGACGCATTTGCTTTTCGGCCTTTTTGGCAATTTGAACAGGGGAAATTGGTGAGTCAAACAACTTGTCGTTAATATTGTCAAACCCGTCTTCTACGCGACGTTCAAATCGAGAGAAAAATCCCATCAGGTGCTCCTTTTTCTGACTTAGCGAGGCAAGTCAGCATATGGCTTCCAAGTCTAGGTATTGTAATCTACTATCATGCCATATTTATGATGATTTGGCAGGCATTTACCGTTTAGGAACACGAATGTAAGGATATTTTTAGCTTGATTTTAACCCTGAGTGGTTACTACCGCCTAATCCCTTCTTGCATTTTCCTAGTAAGTTGGGGTAAGGTAGTCATCGCTTTCATTCGAGAGTATACACGCGGGCGTGGCGGAATTGGCAGACGCGCTAGCTTCAGGTGCTAGTGGGCTTCGGCTCGTGAAGGTTCAAGTCCTTTCGCCCGCACCATAGAATTCTTTATAAACCAGTTGTGCTTTTGTCGCGCAGCTGGTTTTGTTTTTGTTCTCAGCTGCTGTTATCACCTGTTTTTCGATTTTTAATGCGTTTTGTGACGAGATTCGCCTTTGTGCGAGAGTGGATTTGCGGATCTGGATCAGATTGCGGGAATACTATCTGTCTCAGTGACAGAACCGGGGTGGTTTGCGAGGTTTTTGACTCCTATTTATGAAGTATGGGAATTATCTGTGGGTCAATGAAAATTTGAAGGCTCGCAGAAAGTACTTGTTTGTCAAAAAGCTTTTAAAAACTTCTTGTTGTTAAAAAGCATAAAGGGGAAATTAATAACTGATCAGGTGGTTCAAAGAGTTCAAGGAGGTTCAAAGAAATCAAGGAGATTCAAAGAGTTCAAGATATAATGCTTGTATCAGGATGAATAAGGAGGGAGATATCGATGCCAGATAGAGCCAATATCCTTCATCAATCACAAGCAAATCCCTTTACCGCAAAATTTGGAAAAGTTCCCGTCTATTTTGCAGGTCGAGAAGATGTTATTAGTGAAATAACGCTTATGTTTGAGGAGGATGAAGAAGCAGCATGCTGTCTCTTGGTGGGCGCAAGAGGCACTGGTAAAACGGCATTACTGACGTATTTCTCGTGTGTTGCAGAACGCTTTGGTTGGGTATCAGCAAATGTATCTGCTATACCAGGAATGCTACAAGATATTCTCCTACAAGCACAAGCTTCCGTTAGTCATTTAATTGAACCAACTAGTAAACATACTTTAAGAAGTATTGGTGTTACGGGTGTGGGGACGGTTGAATGGGATACTACCCCGAAACAAATTACTAACTGGCGTAGTGAAATGGCTTCGCTGCTTGATGATATTAATGAACGAGGAACTGGACTTCTTATTACTGTTGATGAAGTCAATGTTGCTCTCGATGAAATGATTGAGCTTGTTACGGTATTTCAGCACTTCGTTCGGGAAGACAGAAAAGTAGCTTTGTTGATGGCGGGATTGCCTTACAACGTAGAGGCGCTAATAAAGGGTAAAAGCACTTCATTTTTGCGTCGTGCAGACAGGTTTGATTTAAGTACTCTAGCAGACTATGAAGTCGAAGAAGCTTTTAAATTGACGGTTGAAGAAGGCGGAAAAGTTATTGATAATCATGCTCTTGCTAAAGCCGTTCAAGAAATTGGCGGATTTCCTTTTATGTTTCAGTTAATGGGACATCGTGCTTGGAGGATATCTGGCGACAAGGGAGTCATTACCGAACAAGATATCGTTGAAGGTGCAAAGTTGGCTTCCGAGCAGATGGAAAAACGGGTATTTGATGCTACTTATGCGGAACTCTCAAAGGCTGATCGAGCATTTTTAATTGCCATGCTTGATGACGAACAAGAATCCACCCGATCTGCTCTTATGCAAAGACTTAACAAACCGTCGAGCCATATATCTACGTATAAAGGAAGACTTATTCAGGCGGGTTTGATCGACGAGAGCACAGAAGGGGCATTTCGTTATGCTTTGCCAGGTTTGAGGGAATATCTTCATAAGCGTGTCTAGCCTACTCTATCAACCAAAACCTGACGCTATTCTTACAAAGCTTTATCGTTGCTGTGGCATAAGCAAATTTGACGCATTTATCCTATATAACGTAAGAGAAAGAATAGTAAGAGAAAGTGTTCCTTTATTTTGGAGGGGATGAATAATGGATAAGGATGCAAAAGTCATCAAGGGCTTAAGCATCGCTACCATTGTGTTGTCGGCTTTAAGTATTATTGGCCTACTCATTGTAGTGGGTCTCATTAGCTGGGCAGGGTCTATGATGAATGATCCCAATGTAGCACGATATCTTCTTGATGATTACACCTATGGTTATGGACATTCTTACGATAGCTACCTCGAAGGTGTCGTCTTTGTGACGGGGGGATTGTCAATTGCGGTTGCTTTAGTTTTTATTGATGTGATTTTCCATGCGTTCGTTTTAGTAACTGGCATTATGGGATTGCGTCATTGCAATGAGCCAGAAAAATTGAACGTAACCTTTATTTGTGCGATTATCTCCGCTTGCTTGTGTTTGATAGGTGGCGGTTGGATCACCATGGCCGTCTTGATTATCTTGGCTGTCTACATCTATAAGTTCCGTAAAGGTCCTCAAATGCCACCGGTATATGGTTATGCTCCTGGTTATGGTCAGCCTTATTATGCACAGCCTCAAGGTCAGCCACAGCAACCTTACTATAATCAAGCTGGTCAACCACAAGGATATGCACAACCTGGATCTGCACCTATTCCCCCTGTAGCTGCAGCTGGGTATGCTCAGCCAGTAGAATATACTCAACCCAGCGTTCAGCCTGGTGTTCAGCCTAGTGTGCCAGTAGCTCCCGTTCCTCCCGCGAGCCAGCCTTACCAGCCTGCTGAGTTTGGTCAGCCTCAGGCTCCCTTTGACGCTGGCTATCATGAGGAGGGAACCTACCAATACTATGAGCAAGTTGAACCCAAGACGGTAAGTGTTGAAACCGAGACGGTAGTTGAATCGCCTGACCTTCCTGATCTTGAAGCTCAAGCACTCACGCTCGAAGAAGATAGTGACACTTCTCGCGAGCCAAACGCTTTAGCCACTGAGCCTATCGCTTCAATGACAGGTTCTGACGTTGAATTCGCGGGTGATCTGCAAGAAGCGTCTATCACAGGAAAGCCTCAAGAAACTTCAGTTGAAGAGGAGCCGTCTGTAGTCACTGCAGGAATTGATGAAGTAGATGGCGATATGGCTGCTGGAGTCCAAACAGAGACAGAAGTTGAAGAAAGCAATAGTGCTGAAGAACCTGATACTAAGTAGTGCTCTGAACATACCAATTTGTTATTGCTGCATCATTACTATAAGAGTCATTGCTATAAAAGCTATTACTTCTAAAAGTTATTACTACAAAAGGCGTTTCCAAAACGGGAGCGCCTTTTGTGATGGAAGGAAGAGACACTTCTCAAAGCGGAAATGCCTCTTGTGGCTTTTTGTCTCTAAAGAGAGTCCTCTTAAATTAGTGTCAGTCTCTGCTGCTGCTCCGCTTCATTCTTGAACCTCTCAAAGGGATTGGCCTCCCTGACGAGTAAGAGGACTGCTATAGTTTGGTGAAGTACTAGTGGCGAACCTCACCTGTTAGGTTCGTTTCGTTTTTCATGAAGGGAATTAAGGCCATGCAGGTTATCCATTGTTTGAACAATATTTCTGAAAAAGGAACCAGTCTTTTTACTGACGAGTACACGCTTTCAGATGATCTTTCTCAAGCTACCGGAATCCTTGTACGATCAGCCGCTTTGCATGACACTGAATTTCCTGAGCAGTTGCTTTCTATCGCACGTGCAGGTGCGGGCGTAAATAATATTCCTTTGGATCGTTGCGCTGAAGAGGGTATTGTTGTTTTTAATACACCAGGCGCAAATGCAAATGCGGTAAAAGAACTCGTCTTATGCGGTTTGCTCCTTGGATCCCGTGGCATCATTGGTGGTGCTGAGTGGTGCCGTGAAAATGCTGACAATGACAACATTACCAAGGACGCAGAAAAAGCCAAAAAGCAGTTTGGTGGTCATGAAATCTTAGGCAAAAAGCTTGGCGTTATTGGTCTGGGTGCTATTGGCGCAATGGTCGCAAATGCAGCTGTTGATTTGGGCATGGATGTGTATGGCTATGATCCTTATGTTTCAGTAGGTGCCGCATGGCGTATTGATTCAGCAGTCCATCACGTGACCGAGCTCAATGATCTTCTCAAAGAATGTGATTACATCACTATTCATGTTCCTGCTGTTGAGGGAACCATCGGCATGATTAACAAAGAGGCTTGTGACATCATGAAAAATGGTGTGGTCTTTTTGAACTTCTCTCGTGAGACTCTCGTTGATGAAGCTGCAATGGCAGAAGCACTTGAGTCTGGTAAGGTGGCAACATATATCACTGACTTTGCAACGCCTGCTGTCATGAAGATGCCTAACACGATTGCTCTTCCTCACCTTGGCGCTTCAACTGAAGAAGCGGAAGAGAATTGCGCTATCATGGCTGTCAATCAGACCATGGACTACCTTGAGAATGGTTCAATCGTTAATTCTGTGAATTATCCCAACACCCCTTTGAACCCTTGTGTAGGCAATGGTACACGCGTCACTATTTTGCACGAGAATATCCCTAACACTATTTCTAAATTTGCTGGCTTCTTTGGCGATGTTGATATCAATATCGATAATCTTATTAATGGTGCGCGTGGTAATAATGCTTACACGGTTATTGATTTGGCGGTTCCTGCTCCTGAAAACACCGTTGAGGCGCTTTCAGCTGTTTCCGGCGTTCGCCTGGTTCGTATTCTCTAAAAGCTGGCAAAGGAACACGTTAAAATTTCTGAAGCTGAACATAAAATTGAATGTAAAGCAGAGTGTAAGGGGCGTCATTCTCGAAAGAGATGGCGCCCTATTGACAGGCTTTCTCAATGGCTGAGCGAATCTTGTCCATGCCAGTTCCTTTTTCAGCTGAGCAGGGAATGATTTCTATATCGGTTGGCAAGTTGAGTTGTTTGCGCAGAGCAGCTACTGATTTAGTAATCTGATTATTAGAGAGTTTGTCTGCTTTGGTGAGCGCAATAATGAAGGGCATATTGCAGGCGCGCAAAAACTCAACCATTTGCACATCGAGGTCAGTTGCAGGATGACGAATGTCAATCAGCGAGATGACCAAGGCATAGAAGCGATACTGGTCAAAGTAACCATTAATCATTTCTGACCAGCGCCCTTTTTCAGATTTAGCTACTTTTGCATAGCCATACCCGGGCAGATCAACAAAATCAATCTCGTCATTGCCAAAAAAATTAACGGTAGAGGTTTTGCCAGGTTTAGAAGAGACATAAGCAAGCGCTTTGCGATTAAAGAGCTTATTAATAAGAGATGATTTTCCTACGTTTGAACGACCAACAAAGGAAACCTCAGGCAGGGTAGAAGCGGGAATTTGACTTGAAGTACCATAGGCTCCTTTAAAGGAGACATTATTAGAGTTCATAGACACCTCTATCCTTCTTATTGGATTTACGAGTACTGTTAAAACCCGGAAACAAGTTAAAAACCGGAAACAACATAATGGCAGAATGGAAGACGTACTGCAAAGTAAACGGTAAGAGCATTACCCTATAGCTATGCGTAAATCAAAACAATTGTGCAAATATATTCAAAACAATACATGTTGAGAATATTGTAAACAATACGCGTTATATGAGCTATGTAGTCGGGCGGTTAGAGTTAGAGTAACACATGGATATCACCTGGATTCAACAAATACAGGATTACTTTGGTAGAGTCATTGGTAATCCAACTCTTTCGAGTGTCATTATGGCGCTTGTGCTTGCTTGTATCACTATCATCATTGCGCGTATCTGCGTCAACATGATTCGCAAATATTTAGAGCATCAAGATAGCACGCTTGCAGAGAGTTCTTTTTATGTCACGGTAGTGCGCATCGTGGTGTGGGGGCTTGGTGCGTGCATTATATTAGACACCTGTTTTCACGTTAATATGTCTGCGATCATTGCTGCTCTTGGTGTTGGCGGCATTGCTATTTCTTTGGGCTTTCAAGACACCCTATCTAATCTTTTTGGTGGTGCTGCAATCACGCTTACTAAGATGGTTAAACCGGGCGATAACATCCAAGTTAGCGGCTATTCCAATGTCTATGGTGTTGTGCAAGATATCCAGTGGCGTCAAACCACCATTGTTAACGATGAAAATACCATCGTGGTACCCAATTCCGTTCTTTCTAAAAACCCTGTAGTTCATCTCATGCCCGAGCAAGAACTTGAAATTCCTATACTTCTTGCTGACGTTGATGATATCGATGGGATAACAAGCGATATGGTGAAAGCTGCTAAGCAATCGTGTCGCGGTATTGCGAATGTCATTGGTGAACCGCAAGTGCTCTACACCAGTATTGGAGAACATGGCGTTAATGGATCAATTGTTGTCCAAATTGATAATCCCAATAAAGAAGATGTTGCAACTGATGCGATCGTGCGCGCTATTGCGCCTTTTGCTAAAAAGGGGATGCAGGCTGAGTCGCTTCCACATTCTCATGAACTACTGACGCTTGCTGCTCAAGATCAACATCATGAAGCGTCGGGTATTCTTGCAAAAGTGTCCGCTTCGGTTCCTGATACCATTGCAGGCACTGTCGTTAATCCAGCGCCGTTGTCTGCTGATCCTGCATCAACTCAAGATTCAACAAACGCAAGCGCGCCAGCTGTGTCTACAAACACAACCGCAGGTACAAGCGCGCCAGCTGTGTCTACAAACACAAGCGCGCCAGCTGTGTCTACAAACACAACCGCAGGTACAACAGCTACGTTAAATTCTGCTCCTGCTGCGCCTGAAAATACGTCAGACAAACAGACGCCAGCCACCTCATCGCCAAAAGAAAGTTCTAAGAAATCCTAAGCCGCAGTAAAACCACATCGTAAAACCATGTAGTAAAACATCAAAACGTAACAATTCCGCTCTATGGTTGTAGGGCAGGTTTGCTATGATAGAAAAGCTATTGTCAACCCGTGCGCAACTATGCGCACGACGAATAAAGACAATCATGCAAAACCAAGAAAATACTGTCTACCCTAAACGCTAAAGGGCTAATCATTAAGGGTCAATTACTAAAGGAGAGTTTTCTCAATGACGCAGTATTTAACCGAATCTGATGTGCGCCGCATTGCGACGTATGCGCGCATCGGCTTAACCGAGGACGAAGTTGGGGAGATGACAACGGATCTCAACAACATTATCGAGAGCCTCAAACCTATCACTGAATATAATCTTGAGGGTGTAGAGCCGACCTTTCATCCTATTGGCGGACTTGTGAATGTGATGCGCGATGACACCGAGCAGGAAAGCTTCACGCAAAAAGTCGCACTCGAAAATGCTCCTAAGCAGCAAGATGGCTGTTTTTTGATTCCGTCTATTTTAGGTGGAGGTGATCAGTAGTGAGCGTGCAAACAGCGCAGCCTTTTGCCACGCAATCGGTTGCTGAGATCCAAGCTGGCCTTAAAGCGGGTGAGTATTCCGCGAAAGAAATTGTTGATCAGAGCCTCGAGCGTATTGAAACACTTGATCCTTCGATTCATGCCTTTCTTGAGGTGACCGCTGATGCGGCCTATGAACAAGCAAAGCGTGTCGATGAGGCGCTTGCTCAGGGAACTTTTGATGAGCTTGGGTGTCTTGCTGGCGTACCGGTGGCGTTCAAGGACAATATGAACATGGTAGGCACCCATACTACCTGTTCTTCTAATATGCTTGCCAACTATGTGTCTCCCTATACGGCAACGTGTGTCGAGCGCATGATTGCGGCAGGCGCACTTCCTTTAGGAAAACTCAACATGGATGAGTTTGCGTTTGGCTCTTCTACTGAGACCTCCGCATTTGGGCCAACCAACAATCCTTGGGATACTACGCGCGTCCCGGGTGGATCATCTGGTGGATCGGCAGCGGCAGTGGCAGCAGGTCTTGCCACTATTACACTGGGCTCAGATACCGGCGGTTCTATTAGACAGCCTGCGAGCTTTTGTGGCGTTGTGGGCATGAAACCAACCTATGGTGTGGTAAGCCGCTATGGCGTTGTTGCTTTTGGCTCTTCCCTTGATCAGGTGGGCCCTTTTAGCCGCTGTGTGCGTGATACTGCACTTGCCATGAACGCGCTTGCTGGTCCTGGTCATGATCCACATGACTGCACATCACAAAAAGTGACGACTGATTTTCTTGCAAATCTAGGCGATGGGGTTGCCGGCATGAAGCTTGGTGTGGTTCCTGCTTTTATGGAAGCGCAAGGGTTGCAAGCTGAGGTTAAAGAAAAGATAGAAGAAGTACTTGCTCACTTAAAAGAGCAGGGAGCAGAAATTGTAGAAGTTGATCTTCCTAATGCGGCAGCAGCCATGAGTGCTTATTACGTACTTGGTCCCTGTGAGGCATTTTCTAACCTCGCTCGTTTTGACTCGGTTCGTTATGGATATTGTGAGCCAGGTTGTAAAGAGCTGGGTGTTCAGTATGAGAAGTCGCGTTCAGCGGGCTTTGGCCCTGAGGCACGCCGTCGTATTATGCTTGGTAGTTATTTGCTTTCAGCAGGCGTCTATGACAAGTACTATTATCCTGCCCAACAGGTTCGTACCTTAATTACGCAAGACTATGTCAATGCTTACAAGTCTGTTGATTGTATTATTGCTCCGGTAAGCCCACGCACTGCCTTTATGTTTGGTGAAATTTCAGATCCTGCAGAAATGTATCTTTCTGATATGTTTACCATCTCCATTAACATTGCGGGTAATGGTGGTATGAGCGTGCCGGTTGGATTGGGAGCCCAAAGTGGTCTTCCAGTTGGCGTGCAACTCATCGCCCCTGCCTTTAAAGATGAAAATATGCTGCGCGTAGCACAAGCGCTCGAGAACGTGTACGGTGCTGCTCCTGTTGCGCCTGACTTTGTGGGAAAGGAAGGTGCGTAAATCATGCGTAAGCTTGAAGAGGTTTTACAAGATTGGGAAGCTGTTATTGGTCTTGAGGTTCATGCTGAGCTCACTACGCTTGAGACCAAGATGTTTTGTGGTTGCAAGCTTGAGTTTGGTGCTGATCCCAATACGCACACCTGCCCGGTATGCTTAGGCCTTCCCGGTGCTCTTCCCGTGCCCAACAAGGCGGCTATCGAGTCTATTGTGCTTGCGGGTCTTGCTACCAATTGCGACATTGAACCCTACTCGATGTTCTATCGCAAAAACTATATGTATCCTGACATGGCCAAAAATTTCCAAACAACCCAAGGTCCGGTTGCCTTTTGCATGCGCGGCCATCTTGATTTGGAAATGGACGGGGCACCTGCTAAAGAGCGCGTTGAGGTGGCTTCACTTGAGCCAGGTGATACGCAAGGCAATGTCACTAAAACCGAGGATGGCTATGTGGCTCATGTGGGTATCGAGCGCATTCATATGGAAGAGGATGCCGGCAAGATGAATCACATTGGCGGCGGAGAAGGGCGTATTGCAGGTGCTACCCATTCGCTCGTTGATTACAATCGTGCTGGTACGCCTTTGATTGAGTTGGTTACTTTGCCCGAGTTGCGCACTCCTGAAGAAGCGCGTGCGTTTATGCAGAAGCTGCGTCAGATCTATTTGGCGATAGGTATCTCTGACTGTTCTATGGAAGAGGGCTCACTGCGTTGTGATGGTAATGTGTCCTTGCGTCGTCGCGGTGAAACTAAGTTGGGCACCAAAACGGAACTCAAAAACATTAACTCATTCAAGTCGCTCCATGATGGTTTGGCATATGAGATTTGTCGTCAAGCTGAGGTGCTGGAAGAAGGCGGCGTCATCTATCAAGAAACGCGCCACTGGGATCCGAGCGCTAAGCGCACGATTGTCATGCGCGTTAAAGAGACGGCCGATGATTACCGTTTGTTCCCTGAGTCTGATCTCGCGCCGTATCATCTTTCAGATGAGTTTGTTGAAAATGTACGCAAAAAACTTCCTGAGCTGCCTGACCAAAAAGCCAAGCGTTTTGAATCTGAATTTGGTTTGTCGGCTTATGACGCTCGTCATTTGGTTGAGCATCGCACAACGGCTAACTTCTTTGAAGCATGCATGAACACCGAGCAAGGTGCGCAGTTTGTGAAGCCCATCGCCAACTTGATTATTAATGACGTGGCTGCCTATCTGAATGCGCATCCTGAGATCACCACGCTTGATCAGACGGCGCTCACGCCTGAGCGCGCGGTTGCACTTGTTGAGCTTATGCAAAAGGACACCATTTCGTCCAAGCAGGGCAAAGAGGTGTTCGCAGCTATCCTTGATGAGGATAAGGATCCTAAAGCAATCATTGCCGAGCGCGGTATGGAGCAGGTAAGTGATACCGGTGCTATCGAAGGTGTTATCGATGGGGTCCTGGCGGCATTCCCTGATAAGGTTGAGCAATACAAAGGCGGTAAGACCGGTTTGTTGGGCTTTTTCGTGGGTCAATGCATGAAAGAAATGAAAGGCCAAGGTAACCCTAAGGTTATCAATGAGCTTCTGAGTAAAAAACTAGGGGAATAACCTGATAGACTCATTATTGTTTGTAAGTAAGGCAAAAACCATTGACGTGTAGAAACCACTGACGTGCAGAAGCTGCTAACGTGTAGAAATTGCTGCCGTGTAGAAATTGCTGCCGTGTAGAAACCATCGACGTATGAGCAAGTTTAACCTATGAGTAAGTCCCTTTATAAGCATGACGATTCCGAGAGCCGAGAAGGGTTTTCAACCCGACTCGGTTTTCTCTTGATTGCTGCAGGATGCGCTATTGGCCTTGGTAATATTTGGCGTTTTCCTTTTATTGTCGGTCAGTATGGTGGCGCCGCATTCGTACTTCTTATTATTCTTTTTCTTGTTGTGCTGGGGTTACCGCTTTTGATTATGGAGTTTGCGGTTGGGCGTGCAAGTCATCGCTCGGTCGCGCGCTCTTTTGATGCCCTTGAGCCACGCCACACTAAGTGGCATTGGTTTAAATGGTTTGCGCTTGCGGGCAATTATATGCTCATGATGTTCTATACCACGGTGTGTGGTTGGATGGTTGCCTATCTCTTTAAAATGGGATCGGGCGCGTGTGCCCCTGGAGCAGACATCCCTGCGGTTTTTTCGACCATGACAAGCGATCCTACCGAGATGCTTGGATGGATGGCGCTGGTAACGGTGGCTGGATTTGCGGTGTGTGCTCTCGGTGTGCAAAAAGGCGTTGAGCGCATTACTAAATACATGATGGCAGCACTGTTTGTTCTCATGGTCATCTTGTGTATCCACTCTTTTACCCTCGAAGGAGGGCAAGCGGGCATCGAATTCTATCTGATGCCTGATTTCGATAAGCTTTTCAATAACCCTGATGCGTCATTGGCAGAAATCGTCTTTGCGGCAATGAGTCAAGCGTTTTTCATGCTTTCCATAGGCGTGGGTTCTATGTCTATTTTTGGTAGCTATATCGGTCGCGATCATGCGCTTACCGGCGAAGCCATTCGCATTGCTGGTCTTGATACGCTGGTGGCACTTTTGGCGGGTTTGATTATTTTTCCTGCCTGCTTTGCTTTTAATGTACCCCCTAGTTCTGGTCCTGATCTTGTGTTTCTTACGCTTCCCTATGTATTTCAGCAAATGCCGATGGGCCAGGTGTGGGGTACTATCTTTTTCTTGTGCCTTGCGTGTGCGGCACTCTCAACGGTGATTGCAGTATTTGAAAACATTCTGCGTTTTTCAATGGACGAGTGGAATATCAATCGTAAGAAGGCCGTTCTCTACAATGGCCCTTTGTTGCTTTTGCTTTCAATCCCTTGTGTTCTTGGCTTTAATGTCTGGTCGGGTTTTGAGGTGCCTGGTATTGGCAATATTCAATCGTTGGAAGATTTTTTAGTCTCGAACAACTTCTTGTCCCTGGGAGCATTGGTATTTGTGCTTTTTTGCACCACCAAAAAAGGTTGGGGTTGGAAGAATTTCTTGGAAGAGGCCAATAAAGGGACGGGTATGAAGTTCCCTAAAATTCTTTATGGGTGGACGCGCTTTGGTGTGCCTGTTTTGATTATTGTCGTTTTTGTTATGGGCTGGGCGCCGACTATTGCTTACTGGATTGGAATGGGATCGCCGCAGCTTGCTATTTAGCCTACTCGTGTGCTTGCCTGTGCGATGAATGGCTTGTTTGGGTATGTGTATTTATTAACGGTAAGAATGATTTTTCTTTTTTGAGGGCATTTTTGACGAGATTGGACTTTCTGCGAGGGTCGCGTTCTTAAGTAGCCCCATCACAAGCATAAAAAAGAACTGAAATTCTCACACAAAGTACCAGTTTTGTCACGTTATTAGACACGTGTTACATAAAAGCTCCGCTTCAGTAGAACGAGGTAGTTGGGCAGGCTCGCTAAAAGTCTTATCTTGTCACGCGAGGCGCTAAAAACACAAAAAGAGCACGCCCGTACTTCATATTGTCTCGTGCTGGCCAGTTTCTACCTGGCTCAAACCTTGTTCATACCTCGAGAAAAAAGTTTCGACGCAACATTGCATAAAATGCGGGATTCGAATTTTGAGAGACCGCATCATCAAGGAGGCGCAGAGGGGTTTCTTGGTGAACAGTACATTGTGCGATATGCTGTGTTTTTGAAAAAAAACATGGTATGAGCTGGGAATATATAACCATACAAGGGTGATTGTTCTAACGTCTTGCTGACTTGAGCATATAAAAAAGCGGATCAATCTCATCATGGCGATGGGTTGATCCGCTCAGTGTTTTATTCGAAGCGCTGCAAGTTTATGGAGCGCTCAACTAGGAGTGCTCAACGCGGCGCGCACGCGTTTAGTAGTTGGTAGCGCGCAATTCAAAATGTCCGCGAGGATGCTTGCAGACGGGGCACTCCTCGGGAGGTTCGGTGCCAATATGGATATGGCCGCATACTGTGCAAACCCAAACTTGAACTTCTTCGCGCTTAAAGACCTCGCCATTATTGATACGCTCGGTCAAAAGATCGTAGCGCTCCTGGTGAGTTTTCTCGATAGCGCCAACGCCCTCAAAGAAATCAGCAAGTTCATCGAATCCTTCTTCGCGAGCAGTTTCAGCAAAATTCTTGTACATGTCTGACCACTCGTAGTGCTCACCTTCAGAGGCGAGTTTTAATCCTTCTAAGGTATGAGGAACCGCGCCATCGTGCAAGCGCTTGAAGTGGAGTTTTGCATGGTGAAGCTCGTTTTCAGCTGTCTCGTTAAAGATATTTGCAATCTGTACATATCCATCTTTGCGAGCTTGCTGGCCAAAAAAAGTGTAGCGTACGTATGCTTGACATTCTCCAGCAAATGCGGTCTGAAGGTTTTTCCATGATTGAGAATCTTTAAGTTCCATGATGTCCTCCTTGTACAGCGTATGTCTTTTTCTCATTGTGTCTAATCCTTGGTTTGCTACTTGCAAGGATTAGTTATTGCAAACAATCTGTAATCCTGCGTAGCCTGTTTTGTAAAAAGCGTTTTGTAAAAAGGCTACGCCTGCATCTTTTAGGATTTACTTCCTTGACCACATACATGAAAGCGCGCATTTTGAGCGCATCTTTGATTGCATTTCTGACCGCACTTTTTTGGGAAGCGGAATAGGAAGCGCCCATACCTGATCACCCATAAAATAGCGTCCTATGAGATAGCGTTTGGAGGCTGATTCATCAAGTATGAAAACAGTGTTACCGTCAAGAGCAAGCCCTTCAGTCATGGAAATTGCAGGAATTGAAGCGATGAGGTTTCCGCTGTCAAAATAGAAAAGCGGAATCTGATGATCTGCATCATATGAGAATGTATCAGGGGAAGACGTATGAACTGCGTCAAATACGAGCAAATGTGAATCGCCTACACCAAATGATTGACTCAAGATCATGTGTCCTTGTGCTGTGCAGCATAAGCCCTGGACTTCTTTGGGAATTGAATATGCACACGTAGGAATCGTACTGAATCCTGAAAGAGTGTGAGGATCTGCTGCGAATTCGAAAATAAGAGCTGGGTTGTGCGTGCCATCAGGGGCGGTGAGATGATGAGTGGTCGGTGTCTCATAGATAAGGGGACAATAGTATTCTCCCACATAGAGCTTGCCGGCTTGCGCAATCATAAATGCAGGCTTTAGGGGAAGATGTACATGATGAAGCGCGTAAACTTCTGCGCCGTCAGGGGCTTTAAGTACATCGCGCCGATCAAGCACGAGGTAGCCGTCATCAACGGTAAGGTAGATGTTGTTGCCCCATGCAGTTATTGCGGCACCATGGCCGCGATAGAGTGACCCATCGCAGAGTTTAACCAAAAGACGACGGGGTTCTTTTGTGGGAGGACATACATAAAGAGGCGATGGGCCTCCGTGTGTGTCATAGCCACTGAAGATCCAGGTGGAGTTATCTGTGCTGTCCTGATCGGCAGATGCGTCATCTTCACCATTCTTAATAAGCGCCAAATCTTGAGGTACAAAGCCCTCATTGAGTCCAGGAATGGTAAAGGCTGGCGTTGCGAGTTTAGAAAAGGCGCGTTCGCGTGCTTTGCCATGCAAAATAACGGCGGTCACGGTGCCTGCTGCGATAACGGCAATGCCTCCAATAAGACATGCGGCCGTTTTGAGTGAGATAGGGGTATGAGAAGAAGATGTCATAATAAGTAACTCCCTTGCTCGATGTTTGTACCAAGTTGGTGTTTACATTAAGTCGATGCTTACACCAAGTCGATGCTTGTATCATCGTTTAGATATAACGATATAACCGCAAAGTGGATATATGCGATAGGGCAAAAGTCAAACTGTAGGGGATTTGAAAAAGAGCTGCTTTCCTAGTGTGCGATATCCGCGATGTATGGTCATCATGCATGGCATCACCGTGACAATTGTTGTGGCTATTGTTGTGGCTATGGCTATGGCTATGGCTGGGGCTGAGGCTATGGTGGACACAATGGTGAATGACGGCAAGTTAACAATTGCCAAGCAAGTTTGCATTGTTAACAATACGCATCGCAAAAAGAACAACAATACAACCAGGGTATCTAATGCTACGCAAAGACAGTATGTCTGCGTAAAGACAGCATGTCTGCGTAAAGACAGCATGTCTACAAGAGAGGAGAGGGTAGCCATGAGTGATAAAAAACAACTGGTGGCATATTTTTCACCAACAGGAAACACGCGTCGGTTTGCTGAAATGATTGCTAAAGTTTCAGGAGCTGACTTATTTGAAATTAAGCCCGAGATTCCTTATACCACGGCGGATCTTGATTGGGAAAATCCTCGTAGTCGCTCAAGTGTTGAAATGAAAGATCCGACGTTTCGTCCTATGATTAAGGATGTTGTAGCATCAATGCAAGACTACGATGTTGTCTTTTTGGGATTCCCTATTTGGTGGTATATCGCACCAACCATTATTAATACGTTTTTGGAAAGCTATGATTTGGCTGGTAAAACCATTGTTCCGTTTGCGACTTCAGGTGGTTCAGGGGCAGGTGAGACTTTGGCACACTTGCAGCCTTCTGCTCCACAGTCGACTATCTTAGAGCCTGTTGTTATAACACGCTCACCGTTAATGCCGCGTGTTGAGAGCTGGTATGCAAAGCTTGCCATATAGTTATTTATAGCTCATTAGTATCAAGAACTAATGTAAAGGGGCCGTGGTTGGTAAGAGAGACTTCCATCATGGCTCCAAATTTTCCGGTGCCCACATTCTTTACATCGGCGCGCGCTAGAGAGACAAAGTACTCATAGAGTTCATGAGCCTGATCGGGTTTAGCTGCATCAGTAAATGAGGGACGGTTGCCTTTTTTACAAGAAGCATAGAGAGTAAATTGACTCACGATAAGTACGTCGCCCTGGATATCGCCAAGGCTTAGATTAGTTTTGCCCTCCGCATCATCAAACATGCGAAGTTTGTATATCTTATTCCAGAGTTTTTGTGCCGTTTCAGCCGTATCGCCGTGTCCTACTCCCAACAAAACGAGAGCACCCTTGCCAATGCTGGCAAGGGTGGTGTTGTCGACAGTGACGGAGGCTTCGTTTACGCATTGGATAACTGCGCGCATAAATCACTCCAAAAAGTCGTGCAATAAAAACTGAGTAATAAAAACGGGTAAAAAGTAAAAGCGGCGTGCTTTTTAGTTGTGTAACAACAGCTATTTTTAACAACAGCTATTTGACAATTAATACGGGAGTATCGCCCGAGCGGAGAACACCGTAACTAACCGATCCAATCATGCCACGGATGCCGCCTAAACCGCGCGATCCCATGACGATAGCATCAACCCCATACTGTTTAGCGGCATCCACAAGGGTATCTACGACATATACGCCATACACTACCTCAGCAATTGCCGTACCAGCAAAATCCTGGATGAAAGGCTCAACTTTTTCCTGCAGGCTCTTGCTTGCTTCAGCGGTTCTGTCTTCAACAACTTCGGTAAAAATCTCCTTAGAGATAACTGATTTGCCGCCACCAAAATTGTTGTGGTTAATTGACGAGAAAACCAAATCTTGGGGAGGTGCCATGACTTCCATAATGTGCAAAGTAGCGTCAGGCGCATTATCGACCATTTCAATAGCCTTCAAAAGTGCGTTCTGCGCATGTTCAGAGTTGTCGTAAGGAACTAAAATGTTTCTGAATCCCATTCTGATCACCCCTCAATTCAGAGTATGAGATTGTGTTTCTTCATACATATTTTCTTTATACATACCATGAGATAATAATGTCTCTGTCGCTCTCTATTATAACGAAACCATGCTCATAGCCGGATTCAAATGTGTAACGCATTCACCTCATCGAATTCTTTCTTCATCTGCTTGCACTTTATCACTCTACTGTGCTAAAGTGACGATCGCTTAAGAAAGGAGGCCCACTGCGTACGCATCGCACGTAAAGCAGTGTAGTGCAGGTATGATAGTGGGATACATAAAAGCACAACTGCGCAAAGGTGTATTTGTAGACAAGCACAAAACTGCGCTGTAAAGAACACATACTAAATCCGAGCAATCTAATAGAAAGTATGAGAGGTGTTATGGATTTCGTTACCCCTGTTGGTTTTAGAGATGTAATGAGCGATGAGGCGCTTGCCCGCGAAGAGCTTACTACTAAGGTACAAACCCTCTTTGCTCAAAATGGCTATAAGCCCGTTGAGACCCCCACGCTTGAGGTCCTCAATGTGATGGAGGCGGGGGGTCATATTCCTGCCGCTCCTTTCAAATTCTTTGACTCGCATGGGGATCTTCTAGCTATGCGCCCTGACGTTACCATGCAGATTGCGCGCATGGCGGCAACACGCGTTAATGATTTCTCGCAGCCTTTGCGTTTGCGCTATACCCAACGCGTGTTTAGAGAAAAGGCGGCTGAGGCTTCTGCGCGAGAAATGACCCAGATGGGCGTTGAATCCATTGGCTCGCAAGGCGCGGCGGTTGATGCAGAGTTGGTGCGTCTTTTTGCAACAGCGCTTCAAGCATGCGGTCTCGAGCATTTCAAGATTGCTCTTGGTTCTGCACGTGTACTGCGTGATCTCCTTGCGTGTTCAGGTGCGGACGCTGCTTGGCAAGAGCAAGTTCTTCAGGCGTATCACACCTCTAATTACGTGCGCCTTGCAGAATTAGTTGCTGACGGGCAAGCTATTCCAGTTGTTGCAGATGCTCTTGCTGCTCTTTCGAATCTGCGTGGTGGAAGTGAGGCACTCGCTGCGGTGCGAACGCTTCTTGAACCGCTTAAATGTGCAGCGGGGATTGATGAACTTGAAGCAATTTATGATGCTCTTGCACAAGAAGGCTTAGCTGATGCGCTTCTTATTGATTTTTCTGTGGTGTCTTCTTTTGACTATTACACTGGTGTTGTCTTTGAGGCATATGCGCCTGGTCAAGGCACCAGTTTGGGCGGCGGTGGTCGCTATGATAATCTGCTCGCAAACTACGGTGCGGATACGGTGCCGGCAGCGGGCTTTGCGTTCTATCTCGAGCAGGTTATGGCTGCGCTCAATGACCAGGCAGCTGTGCAAGCCGCCCAGGCAGCTGAGCAGGCTTTGCAAAAGACAGCTCCACGTTTACGTATTGCAGTTCCAAAGGGATCCCTTAATGCTGACGCTATAGCTATTCTTGATAAAGCAGGTCTTAATGTCGATGGGTTGCTTGATGCTGGTCGCACCCTTATGCTTTCAAACGGAGATGTGGAATACATTATTGTGCGTCCAACTGACGCACCGGTATTTGTGGCGCTTGGTGCAGCTGATTGTGGTATCTGCGGCGAGGACTCGCTCGTGGAGCAACAGGTAGATGTAGTAGAGCTTGTTGATCTTAAGTTTGGCGGTTGTCGCTTTGTGGTAGCAGAATCGCAAGGCACAACCGAAGCAATTGAAGAGCGCTATCGCAAGCTAGGCTCCATCCGCGTCGCTACAAAGTATCCCAATATCACGCGTTGGCATTTTGGCAAGGTTGGTATGCAGGTGGAGATCATGAAACTTCACGGCAATATCGAACTTGCTCCTATTACCGGTATGGCTGAGCGTATTGTTGATATCACGGCAACGGGTACAACGCTGCGTGAAAACAATCTTGTTGTAGTAGAAGACGTGCTTGAATCTACGGCACGCTTCTTTGCTAACCCTAACTCATTTAGAACTAACCCGCGTGTTGGTGCGCTTGCCCATACGCTTCGTTCTGTCGTTGCAGCACAAAACGCATAGTAAGCTCCAAGCGCTGAACAATTTCAAAATACAAAATAACTTATACGCATAAAGAGGAGACATCATATGAGACGCATAGTTTTAGAAAAAGGTCAGGTTTTTGATGAGGCGTTATTGCAGCGCACTTCAGCGTTTAATGCCGATGCTCTTATTGCGGCTACACGCATTGTTGAGACGGTCAAAGAGCAGGGTGATCAAGCGCTGTTTACCTACACGGCAGATTTCGATGGCGTTGAGCTTTCAAACTTGCGTGTTTCAGAAGAAGCAATTGCCGATGCGCTGGCGCGGGTAGACGCAAACGTTGCCAAGGCGCTTCAGCAAGCAGCTGACCAAATCCGAGACTTCCACGAGCGTCAAAAGCAACAAAGCTGGTTTACCGTGCGTGCCGATGGGGCACTTGTGGGTGCAAAGATTGAGCCTCTTGATTCGGTGGGTATTTATGTACCGGGTGGTCGTGCACTCTACCCATCGTCAGTATTGATGAATGCTATTCCTGCTTCTGTCGCAGGCGTAGGGCGTATCGTATGCGTAACTCCTCCCACTAAAGACGGCACGCTTGATCCGGCCATCATTGAAGCATGTCGCATTTCGGGCGTAACTGAGATTTATTCTGTTGGTGGCGCTCAAGCAATTGCGGCGCTTGCATATGGCACCGAATCAATTGAGCGTGTTGATAAGATCACCGGTCCGGGTAACGCTTATGTTGCCGCAGCTAAAAAGGTTGTTTCAGGTGATGTCGGCATTGATATGATCGCGGGACCTTCTGAGGTATGCGTGGTGGCCGATGAGACGGCGCTTCCTGAATTAGTCGCCATTGATTTGATGGCACAAGCCGAGCATGATCCGCTGGCAAGCTGCTATCTGGTCACCTTTGATGAGGAGTATGCCAACGCGGTTGAGGCGGCTATTGAGAAGCATTGCGAGCAGTCGACACGCGCTGATATTACGACGACATCTTTGCGTGATAAAGGCCTCATTGTGATCTGCCCTGATCTTGCAAGCGCTATGAATACCGTCAATGTTATTGCTCCTGAGCATCTGGAACTTCATCTACCTGACGCCTTTGATCTGCTCGGCCTGGTGCGTCACGCTGGTGCAATTTTTTTGGGCGAGTGGACTCCTGAGGCGGTTGGAGATTATGTGGCAGGTCCTAATCACACGCTTCCCACCGGTGGTACGGCACGTTTCTCATCTCCTTTATCAGTGGATGAGTTTGTCAAAAAATCTTCCATTATTCGCTATTCTCCGGCTGCTTTATTAAATGATGCCGATGTGGTTACCGCTATCGCAGATCATGAGGGCTTGTGGTCGCATGCCCAGTCGGTGCGTTTGCGCAAGCAGCTCTTGACCCAGGGCTACATTTCAGAAGACGCAGGTAAAGCTGCGCGTAAAGACGCAGGTAAAGACGCAGCCAAAAGTGCGGGTAAGTAGGGGGTTGTAATGACCGCAGCTTCAATTCCACAGGCTTCGCGCGTGCGTTCTTCGCAGTCAGCACTGCAAGGGGTTACACCGTATGATCCTAAGTATATCCCGGCTGAGATATATCTCTCTGCTAATGAGAATCCACAAGCGCTTCCTGATGTGGTAATGGATGAGGTGTATGCACAACTCAGACGTGCGTCGCTGAATCGCTACCCAGATCCGCTTGCTAATGAGCTACGTGATTTGATCGCAGCGCATTATGGTTTGACGCGTGATAACGTGCTTGTTGGAAATGCGGGTGATGAGCTTCTCTTTGACCTTGCGCTTGCGTGGGGAGGACCCAATCGGACGCTTCTTAACTGTCCTCCTACGTTTAGTGTGTATGGTGCCAATGCGCATCTTACTGACACGCGTGTGATTGACGTAGCACGCAAGGATGATTTCTCGCTTGATGAAGAAGCGGTGATTGCGCGTGCAGCGCAGGGCGATGTGGATATGGTAGTGATTACCTCACCCAATAATCCGACGGGTAATGCTGATCCGCTTGAATTTATCAAACGCCTCCTTGAGGCAACGGATGCGCTTGTTTTGGTCGATGAGGCGTATGGTGAGTTTGGCACAACGCCAGCCACACCGCTTTTGGCCGACCATGAAAATCTGGTGATTTTGCATACGTTTTCAAAAGCATACAGTGCGGCGGGAGTGCGCTTAGGGTATGTGCTTGCACAGCCAACGGTGACTCAAGAGTTGCTTAAAGTGCGCCAACCGTATTCCGTTGATAGCATTTCGCAAATAGTGGGTTGTGCCATTATGCGCAACACGGATGTGTTTGCGGATAGAATTGCCGCCATCATTGCTGAGCGTGAGCGTATGGCGCAATGTTTGGCCGAGATTCCTGGAATCACGGTCTACCCATCGCAAGCTAATTTTTTGCTCGTACGTATACCAGGCGCTGACGCGGTATGGCAAGGGTTATATGATCGCGGTATTTTGGTGCGTGATTTCTCACATGCACCCGGTCTTGAAAATTGTCTGCGCATCACTATAGGGTCTAAAGAGGAAAACGATGCCGTTTTGGCGGCGCTTGAGGAGTTGTTGTCATGACGCAATCGGAAACGAAAAATGCGAACTCGCTTGTTACGACAGGCACAGCAGATGTAACCGTTGTGCAAACCGCAGAGGGAGAGACTACTGCAAAAATAGCTGCACGTGTGGCGCGTGTTGAGCGCAAAACCAAAGAAACTGATATCACCGTTGAAATTAACCTTGATGGTACGGGTGTCACTGCTATTAATACCGGCGTACCTTTTTTTGATCATATGCTTGATGCGTTTGGTCGTCATGGGCTGTTTGATCTTACTATTGAGGCTCATGGAGACACCGAGGTTGATGATCATCATACGGTAGAGGACGTGGGTATTGTGCTTGGTCAGGCCATTGCACAGGCACTCGGGGATAAGCGCGGGATTACCCGTTTTGCTTCTCCTTCTATTCCTATGGATGAGTCACTTGTGATGGCAGCTGTTGATATTTCTGGACGTGGTGGCTTTTATGGTGGCCTTGACCTTCCGTTTGGAAAAGTGGGTACGTTTGACACCCAGCTTCCGCAAGAATTCTTTGTTGCGCTTGCTACTAACGCAGGTATTACGTTGCATGTTCACGCGCTTACCGGTACCAATGTGCATCACTTAATTGAAGCTGCATTTAAGGCATGTGGTCGTGCGCTTTGTGAAGCATGCGCGCTCAATCCCCGCATCGCCAATCAACTTCCTTCCACCAAGGGAAGCTTGTAGGTGTGGGTGTAGGCAGGACGTGTAATGATTGCTGTAATTGATTATTGCAAAGGGAATTTGAAGAGCGTTGAGCGGGGGCTTATTGGTGCAGGTGCTGATGCGCGTATCACCGATGATCCGCGTGTAATTGCGCAAGCAGAAGCGCTTGTTTTGCCTGGTGTGGGTGCGTTTGCGGATGCATCGGCATTTATGCAAGAAAGCGGCCAGATGGACGTGATTTATGATGCCGTGGTGAATCGTGGGGTGCCGTTTTTAGGAATCTGTCTGGGTGAGCAACTCATGTTTGCGGCAGGAGAGGAAGGCGCACAACCTGGCACAACGGTGCGAGGCTTAGGCTTTTTGGAAGGAGTCAGCACCAAGCTTCCTACGACGGATGCAGCAGGAAATACTTACAAGATTCCGCATGTGGGCTGGAATTCAATCGAGTTTGATGCTGATGCGACTGATGATGAAAAGTCGCCGCTCTTGTGCGATATTAAACCGGGCGAATACTTTTACTTCACTCATTCCTATTGCGCTCCTGACACATCAGCGGTGCTAGCCTACACGACGCACTCATGTACGTTTCCTTCGGTGGTTCAGTATGGGGATCATGCGTACGGGGTGCAGTTTCATCCAGAGAAATCCTCTGATGCAGGCGCGCAGTTGTTGAAAAATTTCGTGCGACTAGCAAAGCGCGTCTAGGCAGTGCCATCGAGCGCCTAAAAGAAAGGATATAAGCATGGATTTATTGCCTGCAATTGATATTTTAGGAGGCAAGGCGGTTCGTCTTGCTAAAGGCGACTACTCCAAAGTTACTATCTACAATGACGACCCCATCGCTCAAGCACGCCAATTTAAAGAGGCGGGTGCTGATTGGATTCATGTGGTGGATTTGGATGGTGCTCGTACAGGAGAGCCGGCAAATATTGCGGTTATTGAGGGCATCATTGCTGAGACAGGTTTGAAGATTGAAGTTGGTGGCGGGGTGCGTAATCGCGCGACAATTGATCGCTTGGTTGAAGCGGGTGCAAGCCGCATTGTACTCGGAACCTCGCTGGTGAGCGATAGTGCGTTTGCACGTGAGGCGCTTGCCGCATACCCTGACATCTTGACAGCGGGTGTGGACGCTAAAAATGGTGAGGTTGCTGTTGCAGGATGGGAAGAGGGCGCTGGTGTTGGTGCGGAAGATTTTGTCGCACACATGGCAGAACTCGGTTTCAAACATCTAGTCTTTACGGATATTTCACGTGATGGAATGCGTACCGGAATTGATGCGGAACGCTATGCTCATCTTGCGTTCATCTTTGGTAATCCGGTGATTGCATCAGGTGGAGTAAAGGATATGACGGATCTTGAGAACCTTGCCAAGGTGGCATCTTCTATTGAGGGCGTCATTGCAGGACGTGCTATTTATGAGGGTAGCCTTGACGTAGCTGCGGCCGCAGCGTTTTGCAAACAAGTAAGTGAAGAGCGATAGGCAAGCGAGGCACACATGCTCACCAAACGTGTTATCCCGTGTATGGATGTCAAAGATGGTCGCGTTGTTAAAGGCGTCAACTTTGTAAATCTACGTGATGCAGGAGACCCTATCGAACTTGCTCAGCGCTATGATGAACAAAAGGCTGATGAGGTTATCTTTCTTGATATCACGGCTACCTCTGACGGACGTGCAACGACCGTGGATATGGCATCGCGTGCCTCTGAGGAACTACACTTGCCTTATTGTGTAGGTGGCGGATTTCGTAGTGTTGAAGATATTCGCACGATGATTGCGGCGGGTGCTGACAAGATTTCTATTAACTCAGCTGCGCTTGCCAACCCTGAGCTTATTACTATTGCCGCTGCTGCGTTTGGCACCCAAGCAATTTTATGTGCTATTGACGCCAAGCAAGTGCCGGGCAATCCCAATAAGTGGGAAGTCTATGTGCATGGCGGGCGTAAAAATACGGGTGTCGATGCGGTTGAGTGGGCAGCAGAAGCAGCTCGTCGCGGAGCGGGCGAAATTTTACTTACTTCCATGGATAGAGATGGCTCCAAGGATGGTTTTGATCTAGCCTTGACACGTGCAGTTGCGCGCGCGGTTTCTATTCCAGTGATTGCTTCAGGAGGCGTGGGCAAACTCGAGCATTTTGCGGAAGGCATTCTTGAAGGGGAGGCCGATGCGGTGTTAGCGGCGAGCGTTTTTCATTTTGGTGAACTTACCATCCGCGAGGTAAAAGAGTATATGGCCTCTTGTGGTATTCCGGTACGTTTGTAGCGGTCTAAAAATACCATCGCTAAGCCCCCCCCAAACCCCATCACTAAATTTCATCACTAAATCTCATCCCCGCTTGATAGATTCGTAAGGAGAGACCCCTATGACCCATGAACTCACTGCAGAGCAAAGCGCCATCATTAGCGAGCTTGCCTATAACGAGCAGGGTTTGATTCCGTGTATTGTGCAAGATGCTGACACGCTTGAGATCTTGATGATGGCGTGGATGAATGAGGAGTCGGTGCGTCGCACGCTCACGGAGCGCACAACTTGGTTTTGGTCGCGTTCGCGCAATAAGTTTTGGCACAAAGGAGAAGAGTCGGGCAACACGCAAGCGCTCGTCGCACTTTTGTATGATTGCGATGAGGATTGTTTGCTTGCACAAGTTCACCCCAAAGGCCCCGCCTGCCACACAGGCGAGAGAACGTGCTTTTATCGCGCGTTGTTGTAGTATACTTACGCATTACACTGCTACGACAAAGACAGTATCGGTGAGATACGCAGATCCCACCAGAGAAAAGACGCACGGTTGAGATATGTATGCAGACTTACGCGTTGCGCACATGTTGCGGGCGCATGTCCTGCAAGTGCACTCAAGCATGGCTGGAACGTCTTAGGATAAGCAAACCGATAATTCCCTTTATCAGCAGCACATCTGAACCAGGACATGAAAATGTGGTGAGGTTAGATAGATGGGTAAGCTCCAGGAAAGTAAACTCTAGGTGAACTAAGCCCCATCGTCATCACGCCAATTCATGAGACTTATAAAGTAGGATGTGACGGTCAGCTTCCCGTACAAAGAACAGATACGAGTGGGTTGTTTTTGTACGCTTATGGCGTGTGAGCCACGCGCAAGAAACCAGTGCACAAACAATCAACCAAGGTGGTACCGCGAGAGTCTTTTTCGTCCTTGGATCATCGCTTCGGACATACGATATTGGGTAGACAGCCCGCACGTCGCATTTTTCCAAAGCGAGACCTGATCACAGGATGAAAAGGACTCTTTTTTAGTTGGAAAGAAAGAGTTGTAAGAGAAAGGTGAGATGCCACATGGCTATTGTTGAAGAAGTCAACGCATTGCGTACTTCTACGCTTGATCGCATTGCAACAGCAGCTGATACGGAAGCACTTGAAGGCATCCGTATTGAAGTAGTAGGCAAGTCAGGAACACTGACAAGCTATTTGCGTTCGATGGGGCAGGTGCCCAAAGAGGAGCGCGCCGAGGTCGGCAAGACCGTAAATGCGGTGCGTAATGAAGTGGAAGCGGCGCTTGAATCAAAGAAAGCAGCGCTTTCTGCAACTGAGCTTGAGGCAAAAATGGCGGCCGATGCAGTTGATATCACCCTTCCTGGTCGCTCTCAGCAAATGGGCACGCGCCATTTAATTAACGCGATTACGGATGAAATTGCTGAGGTGTTCTTGGGCCTTGGTTATACGGTAGCAACTGGTCCTGAAGTTGAAACGGATTGGTATAACTTCACTGCGCTCAATGCTCCAGCTGACCATCCATCACGCTCTATGCAAGATACCTTTTATGTCGTGGATAAATCAGGCGATGAGGCTAATGTCAAAGGTGAGTCTGATGTATTGTTGCGTACGCAAACTTCTGGCGTACAGGTTCATGTGATGGAAGATCAAGAGCTTCCCATCTACATTATTGCGCCGGGTAAAGTATATCGTCGCGACGTGGCTGACCCATCGCACCTTCCTCAATTTACCCAGGTTGAAGGACTTGTCGTGGATAAGGGCATCACATTTGGTGACTTAAAAGGCACGCTGGATTACTTCTGCAAGCAGATGTTTGGGCCTGAGCGCAAAACGCGTTTCCGCGCACATTTCTTCCCGTTTACCGAGCCTTCAGCAGAGGTCGATGTGTCATGCGGCATCTGTCATGGAGAAGGTTGTCGTATGTGTAAAGGCACGGGCTGGCTTGAAATCTTGGGCTGCGGCATGGTTGATCCAAACGTATTGCGCATGTCCGGTATTGATCCTGAAGTCTACTCCGGTTTTGCGTTTGGTGTTGGCGTTGAGCGCGTCGCGTGCTTGAAATATAACGTTCCTGATTTGCGCATGCTTCTTGAAGGCGACATGCGTTTCTTGCGTCAATTCTAGGAGGTCATACTATGAGAGTTTCCTTAAAATGGCTTGAAAACTACGTCGCCGTTCCTTCTGACTTAAAGGCATTTTGCGATCCTCTTGATTTAACCGGTACCGGTGTTGAAGGGGTAGAGCGCACAGGAGATGCCTTTGATCACGTGGTCACAGGCGTTGTTCTTGAAAAAGAAGCCCATCCTGATTCTGATCATATGTGGGTTACCAAGGTGGATGTGGGAGAAGATGAACCCCTCCAAATTGTGTGTGGTGCTCAAAACTTCAACCAGGGTGACCACATTGTCGTCGCCAAAATTGGCGCGGTGCTTCCTGGGGATTTCAAAATTAAAAAGTCAAAGCTCCGTGGCGTTGTGTCTATGGGCATGAATTGCTCTGCGCGTGAGTTGGGTATTGGCTCAGATCACGATGGCATTATGATTTTGCCTCCTGACGCTCCGGTAGGCGTTCCTTTTGCTGACTACATGAAGCTTGCTGATACGGTGCTTGATCTTGAGATCACGCCTAACCGTCCTGATTGCTTATCCATGGTGGGCATGGCGCGCGAGGTGGGCGCTATGTATCAGGAGGACTTCGAAAATCCGCTTAGCTCTATGGCTGCTGAACTCCACGAGGACCCATCACTTCCTAAGACCGCAGACCTTGCAACTGTTGAGATTGCTGATGCAAACCGCTGCAAGCGCTATACGGCACGCGTGATCAAAAACGTCAAAGTTGGTCCATCTCCCGACTGGTTGGCTGAGCGCGTCACGGCTGCCGGCGCTCGTTCCATTAATAATGTGGTCGATGTCACCAACTATATCCTTTTCCTCTTTGGACAGCCTTTACATGCTTTTGATTACGACAAAATTGCAGATCAAGCAGGCGATGGGGCAGCCAATACTGCAACTGCCAATGCTGTGGCTGGCTCTGGTGTAGCGCACATCATCGTCCGTCCTGCTCACGAGAGAGAAATCCTTACCACCCTTGATGGGGAAGAGCGTGCTCTCACTCCTGATATGACCGTTATTTCTACTCCTGAGCACGCTATTGCCCTTGCAGGTGTCATGGGTGGTCTTGACTCTGAGGTTACGGATAACACTACAACGGTACTCTTGGAGACCGCAACCTTTAATCCTGGTCATACCTCACGTACCTCGCGTAACCTAGGTCTCATCTCTGAGGCTTCTATGCGTTATGAGCGTGGCGTGGATGATAACCCCATCGCCACTATCGCTGATGCTGCAGCCGCGCTTCTTGCTGAGGTGTCTGGCGGTAGTGTGTGCGAAGGTCTTGTGGATGTCTACCCTGAGCAGACCATGCCTGTTGAGCTTACCTTTAGAATTCCACGTTTCCAGGCCATGATGGGTGCTGAGATTCCGCGTGATTTCATTGTGGATATCTTAGAGCGTCTTGGTTGTAAGGTTACCTACTCTGATCATGACGCTGACGTGCTTGACGTTACCGCGCCAACCTTCCGTCCTGATCTTGAGCGCGAGATTGATCTCTATGAGGAAGTTTTGCGTCTCTATGGCATGGATCGTATTCCTGCGACGCTTCCAGGTGGTCGTGGTCGTGTGGGCACGCGTTCAGTTGATGAGCAGAAGCTCGATATCATTAACAACACCATGCGTGCTTCCGGTTTGAATGAGACCATGACCTACTCGTTTGCAGACCCGCATGAGCTTGAAGATTTGCGTCTTCCGCTTGATGGCTTGGGCGAGCCTGTTGAGCTCATGAACCCGCTCAATGCTGAGCAGTCCGTCATGCGTCAATCTATTATCCCCGGTCTTTTGCGCAGTGTCTCCTACAATCAAAACCGCGGCGTGAAAAACGTCGAGCTCTACGAAACGGGCGTAGTCTTCTTTGGCGCTGAGGGCAAGAAAAAGCCCAAAGAGCGCCGTCGTCTTGCTGCGGTGCTTGCGGGTGCTATGGGTGATCCTGCGTGGAATAATACCCCTGCTCCCTTTGATTTCTTCGACGGCAAAGGCGTGATTGAAAATCTTATTCGCGAGCTTGCTATTCCTAAAGCTCGTTTTAAGGCACTATCTGCCGATGAGGCACCACACTTGCAGCCTGGTCGTGCAGCGCAAGTGCTTTCTGGCGGTACAGTGCTTGGTTGGGTAGGCGAGATTCATCCGCTTGCTGCCAAGGCTTTTGATGCTGAGGCACCGGTGGTTGCTTTTGAGCTCGATCTTGATAAGCTCATTAGCACCAGTCAGCCCGCGCGTGACTACAAAGAAGTTCCTGTGTTCCCGGCGGTTACCATGGATGTTGCTTTTGTGGTTGATGAAGACGTCACTAACGAGCGCCTCATGCAGTGCATCTCATCTGCGGGTGGCAAGTTGTTAGACTCTGCCGCGTTATTTGATGTTTATAGAAGCGATGAGAAACTGGGTGCTGGCAAGAAATCCATGGCTTACGCCCTTGAATATCGCGCAGCTGATAGAACCCTCACCTCCGAAGAGGTCGAAAAGCAACACGACAAGCTTATCACTAAGGTCTGCAAAGCAACGGGTGCAGAGGTTCGCGGCTAAAAGGACAACGAATACAAGTTGCTGGAGTTGCGAGAGCGAGTTGTGAGTTAGCTCTTCAAAAAGGCTTCAATTAATTGAAGCCCGAGTAGTAGAACAACGCAATATGAATTACTGATGCCGCATGGTTTGCGATTGGCGTAAAGGGATGCAAACCGTGCGGCATTTGTTGCTTTCTATGAGGACTTGTGGCTTAAAGAGCGAACGGACGAGGTGTGACAAGGTGTTCGTTCGTTTCAAATTTATTTCTTTTTGTGATCAGATGCTTTAAAATATGCGCCATCTTTCATTATCGGGCAATAGCAGAAATCTATCCAAATAAGCACGATATGGAGAGAATAGCGATTACAACTTCTTTCATGGTATTTGGATAGAGAATCAGTTTATGGTGATTCTGCTTGAAAGAAGGTTGCTATGGAGCACATTGGTAAGAAAAGCTTGCTGGTAACGCTTGCATTTATTCTGGCTTCAACCCTCATGATCCCTCTGGGGGGGGGTTCTCAACGAGTTGCTTGGGCGGATGAAATAAACCAAACAGATGGTATAAAAGCGCAAAATGAAGGTAAATCGAACGACCAAGAAAACCTTGGAACACTCAATATCACTTCAGGGCGTGCTCATATTGTGTCTACAAATGGGAATACCGTTGTGTATTCATTTCCGAATTTGACAGTTAATTGTTCGGATGCATCAAAGAAGTTCTCTTCTATCACGGTTCAATTCACTTCTGCTATTGGGAACAATGATCTTATCGGCTTTGACAAAAATCATAATCCAACGGTAACAACGATTGATGCAGCTGATACAAGTGCTGGCTTTGTAGCATATGGCGGGAGCAAACATGGCAACCGTTCGATCAATAACGAAAAGGGTGCAACAGCAGCTGAGTGGCAAACGTTTTTGCGTAACTATCTGACCATTCAATTAGCAAATAAGGAGAACAGCGCTACATTGAGAATGATCGTAAGTCCAACACCAGTAACTGAGACATACGATTTCCGTGCAGAGACTGGACATTATTATAAGTATGTTCATGTTCCGGGTAGCAGCTCTAAAGCTCAGACAGTCTCATGGCATACTGCTTATGAAGCGGCGGCGAATTCAACGTATATGGGGATGCAAGGCTATCTCGTAACAGTCACTTCAGAGGCTGAACAAAAATTTATTTCTGCGCTGATCAACTCACGTACTTGGATTGGTGGCACGTCGTGGCCTACTTACACTGGTGTGGCAAATAGTCATCCGCAATCCTCAGGTTCGGGAAAGCCAGTTTCTTACTACTGGGTTTGTGGACCTGAGAAGGGCCAATTGATTGCAAGTGGAAATGCGGCTTCGGGTGGTTTCAATACTTCAGCATCAAGTAGAGGTATGTACGCATATTTTACGGGTTCAGAACCTAATAACGCTTCAGGCATTGGCACGATAAACGGGGATGATCGGGGCGAAGCCTTTATTCATATGTATGAGAATGGTACATGGAACGACTATCCTGATACCCCTTATGGTGGCAGCCATTATGTGCAAGGATACATTATCGAATACGGTGGTATGGAGGGCGATAAAAAGCCTGATACTGGCGATAACACTGGTGGCTCAGGAGACGTTGATATCGATCTCGATTTAGAAGTTAATATTGATATCACGCTTACCAAGCCGGATCGCATCGTAACTGAAGTTAAAGACACAGTGGTTGGACAGCCGGTTGTAGTTAAAGACACTGCTGCATCAGGTGAGGTAGTCACTATTGTTGGCTATGACGATAAAGGTCTTGAAAAGACAGAACCAACAAAGGTTGAACATATATTTAAGAAGCTTAAGCCAAATGCTTCAGGTGCTGCGGATACTGATTGGATAGAAGTGCCTGAAGATGAACTGCTTGATGGAGTTCCCTATCATGCAGGAACTTATAAGGTGTTTTCTAATGCAATTTATTCCAAGCTTCAAAATGAGGATCCTGTTCCTTATGACCAAGGTTCAGCAACCTTTACTATTGCTCCAAAAGAAATTGATGTAACTACGACAGCCACATCGCCAACTGACCCTTCTGCTCCTGATGCAACACAGCCTGCAGAAATTGAGGACATAAATGGCGCAAAGATAGAAGTGGCACCGCGTAATTTTGATAAGGTTTACGACGGTACAACCGATTGGCTCGGTGCACAGAACTTTAATATTTCTGATGCGTTAGTAAACAATGGCCAGGCTTACGTGGCCTTTACTGCGGCTGCTTACGATAATGCAGATAGCGGCAAGCGCTCGCTTGTGTTGGAAGGTGTTGAGCTTAAAGGGAAGAACGCTGGCGACTACACGATTAAAGGAATCACGGCTGATAAGAAGTTGACGGTTCAAGGTGCTATCACGCCGCGTGATTTGGTTGTTTCGACATCATACGTAGTTCGTGGATTGCCTGTGACTACGTGGAAAACGGGCGTGCCTATGACGGATGGCTCGGTGACTAGTCCTTTGACTTCTGATCTCTTTGCTCATAACGTTGGTACTGCAATGCAGGCACAAGTCCAGCTCGTAAATGGTAAGCGCGTATGGCCAGACAATCTTGTTGCTCCTACTGATACTGTGGTCGACGTATTGGGTATTGCTTCCTATACCTCAAAGACCAAAGGTGGTTTGACGCTTCTGTCGAGCAATCCTCAAAAAGGGGCGTATCAGTTAATTCCAAACTTTAGCAAGGTCGCTCAAGCGAGCGATGGACAGTTCTACACCAATAAAGAAGTGAGCGGAGCTGATGTTATCTCCGTGATGGTGCACAACTATCGCGTAATCTTCAACAATGGGGTTTTGTCCGTTGAGGGCGCTCAGCCTAACAATTTGACCGAAGACGAAAACGGAAATCCTGATCCTATTGTCATCACTAAACCAGTAACAGATCCTGACAAGCCGGGCACTAAGCCAGTGGGTGAGGACGAGATCAAAGATATCATCAATGATCATTTCGATCCTGACCCAAGCAATCCAACCAATGTGATCCCTGAGGATGTAGATCCTATTATCACGATCACCAAGGGCGGTATCGTACTCGATGAGATTGATCCTACCGAGCCTGGTGAGTATCACATCCATGTGGTTTATCCGGATCCTGATGGAACGGATACCGAGGTGGATATTGTCTACATTATTGAGCCTGAAGATACTCCAAGTGAAACAACACAGGTGTATACCGTGTCTACTAAGATCAAGGGTGTTGTTAATGGTGCGGTAATAACGCCAACACAGAATGTCGAGAAGGGTGCATCAGCTCATGTTGAGTGGACCGCCCCTAACTACGCTTACGTTGCTTTGGTTGAAGTTGACGGTAAGACAGTTGCTAATACCGGATCTTTTGATTTTGCTGATGTGGCAGCCAATCATGAGGTTGTTGTCACTTTTGCTGATATGCCAGACATTGAGGGAAGTTCCACCAATGGTTTCTATACCATTACCGTCAACAAGTACGGTGGTTCTAAAGGTGTTACGGTAAGTCCTTCACAAGTTGTGACGAGTGGCAAAGCAAGCCAGATTACCTGGCAGCCTGAGGAGGGGTACAAAGTTACCTCAGTCATGATTGATGGCAAGCCGATTGACTCATCGATCATAGAGCGAGGAAGCTACACGTTTGCGGAAGTTTCAGCGAACCATGTGGTTGATGTAATTTTTGCACCGGTTGATTCTCAGACCAAAATGAGCCAAACCGACCTTTTGATATCGACTCAAATTGTGGGTGGGCCAGGTAATATCACGGGTGGTTCGACCGTCTCTAAAGGTGAAAGCTATGACGTTGCGTGGAATCCTGTGATTCAAACTACAACTGATCCCGATGACCCAACGTATGCCGTCTACGAAGTAGAAAAGATTGAAGTAAATGGCGTTGAGGCTGCAGGATCCAATGATATGCATCTGACGCTCGACAATATTAAAGAGAACAAAAACGTTGTCGTTACCATGAAGCCCGTTATCTACAATGTTTCAATTTTGACGTATGGTAATGGTAGTGCCTCTCCATCGGCAAGCTTCTATAAGGGTCAAAAGTATATGGGAATCGCCGCTGTGCCTCATAGCGGATCTCATATTTCTTATATTGAAGTCGATGGAGTAAAGCAGTTTGATGAACGTGATAATCAAAATGGCGCAAGTGGCCAAAGTGCCTTGAATGTTCTTTCGCAGAGTGTTACTACTGCTTTGGGTGCGTCTTTAACTAAAGCGGGTGTTGTACCAGCCGATAAACCAGCTGATAATGCAGTAGTGTCTGAAGCAGGCAACGTTACTAATGCAGCAACCGATCCTGTCATCGACTCGGCTACCAAGGGAGATTCAGTAGAGGGCGCAGCTTCTGATGAAAATTCGGCTTCAGAAAGTTCTGGAGAGGTAGCTTCCTCTGAAAACGCTGCGTTTGATGTTGAGACCCAAGCAACAGCGTTGGTAACTACGACGGCAGAGGCAACAGCGGCAGTCTATGCTCCCGAAAATACTACTATTAAGGCTGCTAATACACAAACGCTCGATATGGATTTCGAAGGTATTGCTAAACCTCATGTGGTAAAGGTGTACTTTGCAGAAGGTACCAGCCAGGTAAATCCTGATGAAATTCAAAATAAGGGAAATGTTGTAACGATCATTCCTGGCATTGAAGGTGGTCCCGGTCAGATTACCGGAGGTGGCGTAGTTGACAAAGATGACCCGGGCACTATTACCTGGACGCTTCCTGATGGATATGAAACCGAAGCAATCGTGATTGATGGCACTTCTTATCCAGTAGATCCCGATACTAAAACTATTGATCTGAAAAATCCTGAGTACAGCAAGCTGCTTGATCCGAATACTGACCACACCTTTACGGTGGAGGTCACCAAGCGTGTGCCTGGTGATGATGTTTTACCTGAGCCACGCGTTCCAAGTGATTCTGACGCGACTGATACCTTTACGGTTTCTACTAAATTGACGGGTGGTCCTGGCACTATCAGCGCAACTGGCATTATTAAAGCGGGTGATCCTTACACGGTGACCTGGAGTGCTGGTGAGGCATCAGGGGTGAAATATCGTGTTGCAAAGGTTCTGATAGATGGGGTAGAGCAGCCAAGCTTATTACATGCAACTTCCTACACCTTTGAGGATCTTGCCGCCAATCACACCATCGAGGTGATTCTCGAAGCTATTCCACAGGAACAGGATCCAGCCAACAATAATGACCAGACTGACGGCAAAGATAAGTCCAACCAGGATAAAACCAACACGTCTTCTTCGACTTCTAAGACGGCAGACAGTGCTCCCATGCTGCCACTTCTCATGATGAGCGTTCTGGCAGCAAGCGTTTTAGTTGTAATGAGAAAGGTGACTAGCAAGAAGAATTAAGCCGAGAATACACCAAAGTGCTTAAAAGCTTTGGTAAAGGCTAGCCAATAACTATTTAGTATCGAAGTTTGGCGATGGGAATTCGCGGGTTTGTAAGTCAGGTGAGGCTTTCAGAATCTGCGATACCCCATCGCCTTCTTGTCTCTTGTCTATCAAGATTAGGGAGTCGGTCGGTATGGGTAGAGTTTTATGGCACAATACTAGCTTGATAGATTTCGATGTTAGGTGAAATGCAGGGTAATGGACAAAGCAGTTGCGCACAACAAAATAAAGAAGCCAAAAGGCGCGCGCATACAAAAGCGTAAGCTATCAAGGCATTCTAAAAGAGAATTAATTTCAGCTGATGGAAAACCCTATTCCAAATGGCAGCGCCGGACGCGTACTCTTTGCATTATTCTTCTTGTATATGCATCACTTGAAATAGCATCCGGCATTGTATTTGTTTGTTTGGGACAGTTTGCACAGTTCTATTTAAGTGATGTTGCTGGCGGCTTATCAATTACGCTTGATACGCTTATTTTTGGATGCTACAACTTGATTATGGCGTTATTAGGTTTGCATGGCGCAAAGAATCCTAAAAAGATTGGGATCTTTTTCTGGGCTGTTTTGATTGATGCGGTTTTAATGAGCTGGCAAGTTGCTTCAGATATCTCCGTTGGGCATTTAGAGATTTCATCATCAATTACCTTTGCTATTTGTATGGCGTTTGCGGTGTGCGCTTGGAACGTGCGCGGGCAGACGGGATACTTCGACAACCATCCTATGCCTGAGAACGAAAATGCAACCAAATAGGTAAATAAGTGGAATAAAACACATCTTTTTTGTCATAAAATACTTATTTCGCTTTATCTCAAAGAAGCGCGTTGTTATGATGAAGACTGACTTAAAATCGGGCTAAAGCAGAGCGCATGCATGGTTTGCCTCTGCTTGAAAGTAGGTCATCATGCAACGCATTTTGAAGAAGAGTGCGTATAGCGCTCTCGCAATTATCCTGGCAGTGTCTCTTATGCTGCCGCTTAGCGGGATTAGCTTTCAGTCTGCTTGGGCAGATGAAGTGCAATCGCAAGCAGACCTGGCAGGTCAAGCAGACCCATCGCCATCTGATCAATCAGATACATTAACTATTAAGGCGGGAGCGGCTACGCCTATTGCTCCTGGTTCTAACACCTATGCATTTCCACATTTGCAGGTGTTTTCGAATTCTCCTGACAGATTAATCAAATCAATTACGGTGCAGTTTACCTCAGCCATCACTACCGCAGATGAAGTAAATTTCACGCCATCGGGAAACTTTGTCATATGGGACGCAACAAAGCATGGCAATAAATCAGTTAATAATGCGCAAGGTGCTACACCAAGTGAGTGGGAAACTTATCTACGCAACAATCTCACCATCACGTTATCGGACGCAACAACAACTAAGAGTTTGCGCATGATTGCAAGCTTTGATCCGGTAACACGTACCTTTGATTACAACTCGCTTAATGGCCACTACTACGAGGTGGGTAAAACAGCTTCAGGAGCGGTGGATACCTCAAAGAGCTGGGATCAGGCATTGCGGGCGGCTGAGCAGCATGAATATATGGGCATGAAAGGGTATTTGGTTACCATAACGAGTAGAGAAGAGCAGGATTTTGTTTTCTCGCTTGTGCATGCTGACACGTGGATGGGTGGTACGTGTGATGACACGTATACCATGCGTAGTTCTGCATGGGCTCAGAATTATCGCTATGGCGCGTCAGACTATCCTGACCGTTGGGCAGACGGTGCAACTTATCATGCGGGTGCCTATAGTCAGTACTATTGGGTGTCTGGTCCTGAAGCTGGCATCAAAATGGGCGAGTGCATGTCCAATGTTAATCGGAGGCCAGCCACTGATCCCTTAACAGGTGAACCTATGTTTATGTTCTGGGCAAGCCCTCAGCCTGATGGATATAGTACGGGTGAGAAATGGATGCAGCTTGCGGTGACCTTAGGGACATCGGCTGGTGACACGCACGGCGAGTGGAACGATTTACCCATTGATTATGGTGCTGGAACGCTGAAATATGTTATCGAGTATGGCGATATGCCAGGTGATGTTGATGATGATAGCGGCTCAGGATCAGGGGATGCCAATGTTGATGTGTATGTAAAAGTTGACATTAATGTTGATCCAACTGGAAAGACTATTACAACCGAGGCTGAAGATATAACCGTTGGAAACCCGCTTCGTATTCAAGAGAATGCCAACGGTGGTGACGTTGAGACCATCATTGGCAAGAAGGATGAGGGTAAGGTAGAACCCGCAACGATTACGCGTACGTTCTATCAGCTTAAAGAGGGAGGCAATCCAAAAGATCCGAGCTCATGGATAAAGCTTGATAGTGAACCAACCCATGCAGGTACCTATAAAGTCGAGTCAAATGCCACGTATCAAACAGCATATACTAAAGACGATGGGACAACCCAAGAAGCAATTCCTTATACGCAAGGAAGCGCTACGTTCAAGATTAAGCCCAAGGCTCTTGATGTGACCAAACCAGCAACTTCGTCGGATCCGTCAAACCCTGATAGTACGCCTGATGCTACACACGAGATAGAGATTAAAGACGTTGATCCTAATGACCCTACTAATCCTGACGGGGTGACACAGGTTGCTGCAGGTCGTACCTACACAAAGGTCTACGATGGTACAACCAAGGGAGCGGCAGGATCGCTCAATATTTCTGATCTTGTTGTTCCCGGCGCTCAGGCTTATTTGTCATACGCTTCTGCAACGTACGAAAAGGCAGCAACGGGTAGTGGTGTGCAGCTTGTGTTGCATGGCGTGCAAGTTAAAGGACTTGATAGTGCTGACTATACCATTGCAGGGTTAACCTCCACCGGCGACTTGACCGTTGCAGGCTCAATTGTTCCGCGTGATCTGGTTATCTCATCGGCCTATACGCAAAACAACAAGCCAATTGTTTCTTGGATTGAAGGCATCGCTCTTGCGACTACGCCTGATCCGTCGGGACTCTTAGGCGGTCTTTATGCTAATAATGCGATTGCATACATAGAGGGCAGTGCGACCAAAACAGAAACCGTGGGCGACATTACGTGGCCAGTGGAGTGGCCTGAAAATATGTTGGCGCCAGGTGATTCGCTTGATGCTGTTTTGGGTGATGTAACCTATGCGGCGACAACACGAGGCGGCCTTGTCTTGCAGCCAGCTAATCCTCAAAAGGGAACGTATACACTTGCCCCAAGCTTTGCAAAAGTTGAGCAAGCAAGCGATGGGGTTTACTACACGCAAGATGGCAATTATCGTGTGATATATAAGAACGCTGAGCTTGCCGTTGTGGACAGACCCGTCAATAACTTAACGCAAGATGAAAACGGCAATCCTGATCCTCTGACGATTACAGAAAAGATCAAGGATCCAGGAACTCCGCCCGTGACTAAAGACGACATTCAAAAGATAGTGGATGACGTATATGGTTCTGATTCGAGCAATCCAAGTGATCCTGATGATCCCAACGACCCCAATAAAGGATCGGTTCCTGAGGGTGTCGATCCTATCATCACCATCAAAAAGGGTGGCGTGGTAGTTGACGAGATTGATCCAACACGTCCTGGTGAATATGTGATTACGGTTGTCTATCCTGATCCTAAGGGCACAGATATTGAAGTTGATATCGAATATGTGATTGAGGGTAACCCATCGCCAGCTGATCCTAACACGCAAGTATTTAGCATCTCAACTAAGCTCAAGGGTGCGGTTGAGGGTGCAAGTATGAGTCCTTCACAAACGGTCGGCAAGGGATCAACAGCTACGGTGTCGTGGCAACCTGGTCCCTATAGCTACGTGGCACTTGTTGAAATTGATGGCAAAGTCATGAGCGGCATTAATACGTTTGAGTTTACTAACATTGGTGCCGATCATACGGTTGAAGTAACCCTTGCGTCGCTTCCTGTGTTGGAGCCAAGTACGAGTAACGGTTTTTATACCATCACAGTTAACCGCTATGGTGGTGCAAAGGGTGCTCTTGTAAGTCCTTCAATGGTGCTCAATCAAGGTGATTCTGGTCAGGTTACCTGGCAACCAGAACCTGGGTATGAGATCAAAAAGGTTATGGTTGATGGTGTGTCAATTGAGATCGATCCCACGCAGACAGGGAACTACACCTTTGATCAGGTGAATGCAAATCATGTTGTCGATGTGGTTTATGGACCTGTTGGTGTAGAGCCAACATTATCGCAAGACGACTTACTTGTTACTACCAAGATTCAAGGTGGCCCCGGATCTATCACGAGTGGATCAACTGTTGCGCGGGGTGACGACTATCATGTTGCATGGGAACCTGTGATTCAAACTACCACCGATCATCGTGATCCCAATTACGCGGTATATGAGGTGGTGAAAGTAGAAGTCAATGGTGCCGAAGCGGCTGGTAAAGACGAGCGTGATATTGATCTTTCTAACATTAAAGAAGATAAAGAAGTTGTCGTTACGGTAAAGCCGGTCATCTATAACGTTTCTATCGTGAAGTATGGCAACGGTATCGTGTCTCCGTCCCAAGCACGTTATAAGGGACAGGAATATGTTGGCATTGTTGGTGAGCCTAACAGTGGAAGCCACATCTCTTATATATCAGTAGATGGACAAGAGGTCTTTAAGGAGTCAAATGCCGGAGGTGTTGTTAATTCGGAATCTTCTAACTCGTTTGAAGCTAATGAACCCACTGAGGCTATCGGATCCACCGAGGCCGTTGAATCAACTGAAGCTCCCGAATCCACCGAGGCTGCTGAATCAACTGAAGCTCCCGATACTCCCGACGCTCCCGAAGTGGAAGCATTAGCGCTTGAAGCACTTTCGACAGACGCTAATGCGGCGGTGAGTGAGCCAGTATTTGAAGAGGAGCATGTTGATGTCAATCAAGCAAATGATCAGCATTTAAGTATGGGTATTGGCGGTATTGCTAACCATCATGTGGTGAAAGTCTACTTTGCAGAACAAGGGCAGACTGCTAATCCTGACAATACGGGTGACCGCACTATAACGGTTATCCCTGGTGTTGAAGGTGGTCCTGGAGAGGTTTCTGGAGGTGGTATTGTTTCTATCACACCCGATAATCCCAACCCACCTCAGGTGACTTGGACGCTTCCTGAGGGCTATGACGCTAAAGAGGTTGTCATTAATGATGTGTCTTACCCCGTTGACCCATCGACCCGAACGGTGAACATTGCTGATTTTGAAAAGAATCTCCAACCGGGCGAAGACTACACAGTAACGCTTGTGGTTGAAAAGCGCGCGCCAGGTGATGATGTGGTTCCGCAAGCGCGCGTGGGTGTTTCGGGTGACGAGCAGAATGACACCTTTATGATCGAAACCATTCTCAAGGGAGGCCCGGGTACAATCTCGGCATCAATGAATATTGAGAAGGGCAAGGATCATACGGTTACCTGGACTGCCGGCGAGATTAATGGCGTGAAGTATCGTGTAGCAAAAGTTCTTATCGATGGGGTTGAGCACCCTGAGTTGCTTGACGCATTTGAATACACCTTTGCTGACATCGACAAGGAGCACACTATTGAGGTAGTTCTTGAGCCTATTCCCGCAACACCGGCAGATAACTCACCTACTACAGGGTCTGATTCTTCTCAGGCAGATCAGCAAGACCCAGGTGATAGATCTTCCACTACCAAGACAGGAGATATGACGGGTACGGTTATTCTTGGTATTGCTGGAACTGGTTTGGTTGCTGTGGGTACGTTGCTTATTGCTCGCAGACGCATGCGCGCAGCAGACGCAACGGGCGCAGCAGACGCAGCGAGCGCAGTGGACGCGTTGTGGAAAGAATAAAAACGCTACATTCAAGACTGTCGCCATAGAACATAAGTTACTAGGGCATAAGTCGCTAATACATACGCTACTAGTCAAGGGATTGAGTCGATAAGCTTGATCCCTTGATTTATTTTGGAGTGAATGGGGGCTATTCCAAGCAGTTCAGGCAAATTGCGATCAAACTGCGGTCAGAACAAATAAATAATTGAAAATAACGAAAAAGCATTGCTTTGGTTACAAAAAGATGACATGATAATCTCGCGAAACTGTTTTATCGGGCATGGTGTGGCACCGCGAATCATGAAATCTCTCAATTGGGCTATACCATACAGTTGAAATGAGGGGTTATGGCTATCATCAAAAAGGCAGTGTCTGTTCTTTTGACCTGTTGTCTTGCTTTGGCATTTTTGCCAGTTCTAACTCAGCCAGCATATGCAGCAGGAGGTAATTCCCCTGTAAAGCCTGAAGGCTATGTGCCTCCTCAGTATGAAGCAGAGCATATTAATATGAATGGCTATTATTCCGTTGCAGATGATGGGCAGATAATGGCTGAATTGGAGTGGACTCGCCCTGTCGAAAATCCTTTACGTCCTGGCGAGGGTATGGCGGATCCAGGTCGTCCTTACACCTTCAAAATGTGGCAATCTAAGAAAAACGAAAATGGTGCTTGGAGTAATTGGGAAACGCGTTCTCCTGTTGATACCGATAAGCGCGATGGTCAAGTGCGGGTTTTAAACGTAGCACCTAATGCTGCATCTATGGAGTATTTAAAAAAATGGATGGCGACGCCCGCTATTGATTTCGATGGGAGCCAAACAACAGTAGGTAAGGGCATTATACAAGTTACGCCTGTCTTGATAAGCGACTACAATGCTAATCCTGATAAATACCTTAAGACAAATCCTGACACCGGGGAGTTAACTAACGAATACCAATATAGTGTCATCATGTTTGGAACCTTCGATGCAAACGCAAGTCAGGATCTAACTGCAGCTTCGCGTGATGCAACCGAGCGCTTTCATAACGCTGGTGGTGGTTTGATGTTTGGCCACGATACGTTAACATCGTATAGCGGTGTTGGAGCAAGAACTTATTTTAGCTTGTTTGCCAATCCTACCCATTTAAATATTACAACGAGGGATGAAGGAACAACGTATCTTTCTACCTATGTAAAGGTTGTTGATACAGGGTTCTTGACCAGCAGACCCTGGAACCTTGAGGGAAAAACACTTAATATTCCTCAAACACATATGCTAGGACAAAAGCTTGGCGGATCTTACTCATCAGGTGCCTCAAAGCCACGTGTGTGGATGCAGTTTAGTAATTCTGCAGGGACACCGTTGGGTACTGCAATTACTCCAGGGCAAGATATAGCAACTGATAACTACTATCTTGCGACAAATGGCTCCATTGCTATGATTCAGACAGGGCATACAAGTGGTGGAGCAACAGAGGATGAGGCAAAAGTCTTTGCTAATACTTTGGTATATCTTGCGCAGTCAACTACTACAACTACGGCGCGTGATGCTTCCTTTATTGACGAGGCAAAACCTGTCGCTCCAAATAAAACCGGTATAAGTAATCTCGCTATCCCTGAAGATGTTGATGCAACTACCTATGGAGCAACATTTGAAATGTCGGGTTCAAGTGATAAGGGAACTGACTATGCCTATCGCATTCAAGGAGTCCCGCAAATCTCATTAGAGAACCCGGATATGTTCTATGAAGAAGTGTGGTCAACAACAGAGACTGATCCTAATAGTGATGAAGTCTTTAAGATGACGGCATTGTCGGGGTTAAAAGGATATTATGTTAACGTCAGCAATAACCCCAACAGTGAAGCGCTCCCTGCAGCTGCAAAGAATAACGATCATTTTGTAGCTGCTGCAACCGCATCTGAAAAAGCAGAGTATGAAGTTGATAACCTTACGATTGGTCAAAACTATTATGCTCACATTTATGCGGTTGATTATGCAGGTAATGTAAGCTCAGACTCTATTGTCCCCGTGCGAGTAACCACGCAAAAACTTAACTATCACTACAATGACGGAAGCGATGCGGATCAGGTTGTTGCACGCACGCTCTTAACTGATGAAAATAAAGCAGCAAGTTGGCCTAGTGATCCAACGCGAGAAGGCTATCGTTTTGATGGATGGTATAAGACCCCTGATTGTTCAGGCGAGGCTCTAACGCAAGAAACAGCTGTGTTTACTGATGCTGACAAGGATCAAGAAAAGGGCGAGGCACATCTGTATGCAAAATGGGTCAAGACGTGGAATGTGATTGTAAGCCAACGAGGTAAGGGAATAATTGAGGTAACCTCTGATTCGGGAACCAATCCCTTTGATGTCGGCAGCAATATTGATGTGGCATGGAAGCCAGCTGAGGGATATCATGTCCAATCCGTGTGGGTTGATGATGTGATGATCACTGATTTTACGCCGGGGAAAACCACTATTACTGATATTCAGTCTGTTCGTTATGTTGTCGTTGAGTTTGCCAAAGATGATGAAGAGACCACTCCTCCCACAGAGCATATAAAGATTACGACATCTTTGTCAGGTGGCGGTGCGGCATCAAGCATCACGCCAACTAAAGCATTAGTGAAAAACAGTGCAGAAACCAACAACTATAAGGTCGAGTGGAGTGCTGCTCAAGGCTATAAGGTTTCAGGTATTAAAGTCGATGGGATTAATCGTCCTGATCTACTAGGCGGCAACTCCCTGATTTTTTCAAAGATTGAGCGCGACCATAGTGTAGAAGTTGTTATTGATCGTGATGGAACATCTTCAACTAATCATATGGTAACGACTCAGCTGGTGGGAGGACCTGCAACTTTGACCGGATCAGGGGATGTTGAGGCAGGCACTCCTCATGAAGTTGAGGCAACGGTTTCTGATACGCGAAATTATGAAGTCGAGTCTGTCGTTATTCTTGATGCTGCAGGCAACGATGTTACCAACCAATATAAAGATCAGTTAGTTATTGCTGATGATAAATCAAGCGCTTCTCTTGCTCTGGATGCTGTCAACGCTGATCTTAATGTCATTGTGACGGTAAAACCAAAAGCGCAAGCAGGTACGGTTGCGCTTGGTGAAGACGAAATCACCAAGATTAATACTTCACGTACGGGTAAAGGAACTATCTCTCCTTCTTCAATTGTTAAGAAAGGTGATCAATACACGGTAAATTGGGAGGCTGAAGAGGGTTGGTCACTTCAAAGCCTAACGGTTGATGGTATTAATATTTACTATCCAGAAGCTCAGGCTGACCAGGAAGAAGATACAATAATCCAAACCTATTCTGAGCATTCTCCGCTTCCCGCTAATGCCCAAATTAAGTCAAAAGGGTTGTATCCGTTTGAAGATATTCAAGCAAACCACGATGTACATGCGACCTTTGTAAAGGACGAGCAGCATTTGCCTGAGTGGCCTGACGATGGTTGGTTCGAGGATCCAACTGACCCATCGGATCCTGATGATCCCTCTGATCCTTCCAATCCAGGAGACGACAAGCCGACCTTGCCAACTGATCCATCGGATATCAATAAAGATACTGACGGTGACGGTGTTCCTGACACTAATGTCGACACTGACGGTGACGGTAAGCCAGATGTCAACATTGACACTGACGGTGACGGTAAGCCAGATATCAATATTGTGGATCATGACGGACCCGATGGAAAACCTGACGGAAAACCAGACGGTATTAACCCCAATGATCCAGGATTTAACCTCGATGATCCAAAGAATAAACCCAATATCAACATTGATAACGACGATGACTTAAAGCCTGATGTAAATACGGATCTTGATGGTGATGGCGTGCCTGATGTTAACATTGACACTGATGGCGATGGGGTTCCTGACAAGAATATCGACGCCAATGAGAATGGCATTATTGATGACGAGGAAAAACCGGAAGGTCCTAAACCAGGCTCTCCCGAAGATCCTTACTTCACGCCAGATCCTAATCCATCAGGTAAATATTTTGCAGTGATCACCAATGTCCAAGGGGACGCGCCGGTAACTATTACGGCATCAAATACGCGTGTCGAAGGCTTATCGGATTATCCAATTACCTGGACTATTCCTGCGGGATATCAACTTACGGGCGTGAAAATTAACGGTGTGGATCGCCCTGATCTTTTGAATGCCGGAAGGGTGACCTTAGAGGATATTGATCGCAATTACGTGGTCGCCCTTCGTGTGGAAAAAGAACGTACGGCTGTGCCGAGCATTACTAAGCAGGCAGTAAATACAACACGCACTGATGCTAATTTGATTGGTGATGAGATTACGTACACCATTGCGGCTACTAATACGCGTATGCTAACTACGTGGAAAGATGCCGTAATTGAAGATCAAGTTCCTGCGGGGCTTGATGTTAACCCTAATACCATGACGGTTCAGATTGATAAGGGCGCCATCAAGACTTTGCCTGCGAATTCGTATGATAAAAATACACATACGCTGAAGGCTTCAATTGGTGATCTTGAAGGTGGACAAACCGCTGTCGTTACTTTTAAAGCGACGCTTAATCAGGCGGCAATTACACCAGAGGGTTGCTCTATCGCAAATATTGCACGCACGACTGACAACGAAGAAAATATCTACGCGTCTGATCCTGCATCGCCTAACGATGATAAGCAAACACAGCCTAGTGATGATCCAGTTGGTACGGTGACCAAGGCGGTCAAGAATATGTCTCGCCCCTTAGGTAGTGTCTATGTTGGCGATACACTCCAGTACACTATCAAGGTTCAAAATGATAAGTACGGTTCTGTTTGGACAGGGGTTCGTATTACGGATGTTATTCCTGAAGGCTTAACGGTGAAAACTGATTCACTTGTTTTGCACAATCCTGATGGCACCGAGACTCCTATTTCAGCGGACGTCTATCAAACTGAAAGTCGTACGCTAGGTGTTTTTGTTGGCGATATCTTTGATGGCCAGACATATGAGTTGACATTTGAAGTTGCAGTCGATGAGTCTGCGGTGGGTAAAGATATTGGCAATATGGCTGTTGCTAACGGCGGCAAGCATGTTCCTGATGGTCTGCCTGGACATTGGGGAGATGATAAGGAATACACGGTAGTTCCAGGAGGTGCAACGCTTAGTCAGGTTGTAGCTGATGAGGCGCAAGAGTTTGAGATCAGCACTGGCAAAGTATATGCATCTGAGTTAGGCGTTTTTGAGCAAGAAGGAACCGATAAGCCAGGAGCAGTAAAAGATGCAACGGCTAAGACAGGGGATATGGCAGGTCTTACCATTGCGGGAATTATCATTCTTGCAGGGGGCGCTTGCTTAGCACTTGGCCTTACCCGTAAGCGTATGCGCAAGGAGTAGCAAGTAAGAATAAGCAC
>UQML01000010.1 GCA_900542265.1 uncultured Eggerthella sp.
TTTCATGGTAGCGATGGGGTTGCTAAGACACGCAACCCTCACTAAAAGTCGAATCTCGTCAAAAATGCCCTCAAAAATCGAAAAAGTAGAAAATGTGTCACGTCAAAAACTTACACAATGCGTTATTAGGCAAAGCCCATAATCTCAGCCGGTGCGTCAATGAGCGCATCGGCTTTTGCTTGTATAAGGGCTTCTTTTGGCTGATAGCCCCAGGTGCATCCCACTGCATACACCCCTGCTGCATGCGCACAGATTATATCTCCAGCAGAGTCACCAAAGTAAATGCAACGTTCAGGCTCAACCTCGAGCTCCTTCATAATAAGAAGCAGCCCCGCGGGATCAGGCTTGCGCGGAACCCCCTCACTCTCGCGCTCCCCATGCGCTACATCAATAAGGCGTGGTTCGACCGTATCAAAACAGTGCGCCATTACATCATGCACGCCACCCTCAAACTTATTAGAAAGCACTGCCGTTTTCTTGCCCTGAGTATGAAGACGCTGCAACGCCTCAATCACGCCGTCATAAGGCTTGGTGAGCGAAAGCCCGTACTCACCGTAAAGGGATTTAAACAGAGCAAATGCCTGCACAACCGTTTCAGAATCTGTACCCTCAGGACATGCTTTTTGCATCAACACAAGCGCACCGTTTCCCACATACGATAAAATCTCATCTCGGCTGCGCTCAGGAAAACCCATCTGCTGCAAAGCTTTATTGGCCACCACGACAAGATCAGGCAACGAATCAATAAGTGTGCCATCCAAATCAAAGATGAAGGCGTCATAGCCAGCGTTTGATGTCTGTTGTATTTGAGGTGCTGCTTGAGATGTAATGTAAGTTTCCATACCCATGGTTATACACCAACCATACGATTGATGATATGGGCGATGGGGTAAGCACTTGCATTATTGCTGCTACGCTCGTACTCACGATTGGCGACTACGTACTCATGCTCGTTTTTCGTATGCTTTTTCGTGAAGCACGCACGTTTTCAGAAATGATCAAGCCAGACAAGGTTAAAATCACCCCGACACATGAGATGAGTGTAACTGGTTCAGCAAGCACGATGGCAGCCGTAAGGACCGTAATCACAGGAGACATATAGATATAGGCGCTTGTTTTGACTGCACCAATAGTAGTAACAGCAAAATTCCAAGTCACAAAACAGAGCGCTGATGCTCCTAACCCCAAAAAGAGAAGGTTCCCTACCACAAGAGGCTGAATGAGAAGCGATGGGTCAAACTCAAACCCAAGCGGAATTGCGCACGGGAGCATAATCACGAGTCCGTAAAAGAAGATACGGCGCGTTGTTAATATCACATCGTATCCCCAGGTGCTAATCTGTTTGATCAAAATAGAATAGGCTGCCCACACAAAGGCTGCTACAAAAGCAAGCACATCACCTAAAGGATTAAAAGAAAACGCTTGCCCATTAAAACTAATCAGACAAATGCCTACCATCGCGACTACAAAGCCGAAAAAATAGCGCGCATGTGGTTGCTCTGCTTTGAGAAGTACACATGCCAAGAGTGCAACAAAAAAGGGGGCAACTGCTGCGATAACACCAACATTAGATGCCATGGTATAGGTAAGCGCAATGTTTTCGAGCAAATAGTAGCCAAACACCCCCGTCGCTCCTGCTGCTGCAAGAATGAGCTCTTGCTTGATTGGCAAATGTGTCAGACGCTTGGGACGCACGAGTGTAAGCACAATAAAGCCAAGTGCAAAACGGCAGACCAAAATAGTAATAGGTGACATACAGGTGAGCAGTACCTTAGTTGAAATAAAAGTAGTACCCCAAATCGCAATGGTAAGGATAGCTGCGCAATGGCCAAGAGCTATCAGATTGATAGTGTGTTTGCTAGTCATGCGATGCCCCATCGCTAACAAAGAGCGCACGATACGCACCCGGCGTCAGACCCGTAATCCGTTTAAAGTAGTGAGAAAAATGACTTTGGTCAGCAAATCCAGTTTGTGCTGCTGCATCTGCTAACGTCACGCCTCTTTCCAACAAGGTACGGGCGTGCTCAATGCGCATACTCTCTACGTATAAATAGGGCGTGATGCCTTTTTCTTTCACAAATGCACGCATCAAGGTTGATTTGCCTACATTAGCATAAGCGCATAGAGCATCAAGACTTACCTGCTCACAACAGTGGTTCTGGATGTAAGTACATGCTTTTTCGACCACATCTCGTCTAGTCCCACCTGCCATTGATGTGTCGTCCTCACTCTGCCCATCGCCATACCAAGCAGAAAGATGTTCGATCAACTGGAGGAATTGTTCGGCATGATCAGCAGTTGAGGCATCGTTCATGATTGCCTGATGAAGCGCACAGAACCTATCGGCCGCTTCCTCATCCGCAATAACAGACGGCGAAAACATCGGAAGCACTCCTGCTTGGGTAAAGCCATGCGCCGCTTGCATCATCATTTCTTTAGGAATGTTAAGACCCCAATACTCGAGCGGTTCTTCACTCAACTGCGTGCAACCATGTGCTTCCGCAGGGTTAAACAGCAGCAAATCTCCTGGGTGCGCCTCATACTCAATACCGCCACAGGCAAGTCGACGCTTGCCTTGTTTAACAAGCCCGAATACATAATGGTCGTGCACATGATTAGGAAAGGGCTCATCAAAACCACTGAAGCGAAATGCCTCAAGTCCAAGATGGGTATCGTATGCAGCTGTTCGTTTCCCCCTTGTCATGACGGCCTCTCTCGCCTCTCTCTATAACCTATAATCCCATACGTGCTGCATGCTTAGCGTCGTGGTTTGCTCTATAACTGATGCATCCTATTACAGCACGATACGCAGATAAAAGATTGAAAGATGTTGTCACTTTTCATGCACCAAGCGCGGCGCTCACCTCGTCAGCGAGCAATGCCACTTGTACTTGGGAGTCATTGAGACACGGAATATAGATAAACTCACCTGAATGATGAGTGCAAAACTGTTCACGCAATTCAATTTCAATGTCGTAGAACGTTTCAAGACAATCAATGGAAAAATTAGGAGCAATAACAAAGAGTCTGCCGATGGGATTTTTGGACTCAAGCGTAGTAATTGCTTCAGAGACAAACGGATTGAGCCACGTTCTTCTCTTATCAAAACGACATTGGAAGCCAAGTGCCCAGTCGTCTTTTACAAGGCCGAGCTTATCCACGACAGCGCGTATGGTCTCTTTAGCCTGTTTGTCATAGGTATCACCCGCATCAAGATCACACCGGGGAACAGAATGAAATGCAAACAGCAGTTTGTCACCTGGCTGCGTACCAAAACCAGCGTCTTGAACGCACTGGACAAGCGCACTGATATAGAGCGGATTAGTATAGTAGGGAGGCGCAACGTGAAGTGTGGGGAGAGAACACGCCAATGACGAAGACGCAGACGCATCCATCATCTGAAGGGCACCCATGGTTGCACGCGCACGATCTTCAACCACGCACGTTGTAGAATAAGCGCTTTGAGGATAGAGCGGCACAACAAGCACCTTATTGCATCCTTCATTTACACACGTTTGCAGCGCGTCTTCAATAGAAGGTGATCCATAACTGGCACAAGACTTTACTACAACCTCAAAGCCTCGAGATAGCAACTCCTCTTCAAGCTTGCGAGCCAACGATCCCATCGTCACCGTTAAAGGGGATCCTTTATCAGTCCAGATCAGAGCATACTTTGCTGCTGATTTCTTTGAACGTGTTGGCAAAATAAAGGCGTGTAAAATGAACTTCCATACATGCGGATTCATAGGCATGATGTGTTCATCAGTCAGAAATTCAGAAAGATATGCGCTCACCGCTTCAGGCGTGGGCGCGTCAGGAGATCCGGTATTTGCAAGTAATACCCCAACTTTAGCCATGCGCTCACCTCTCTCCTTCTCATCAGATTCTAAAAGACGGGATTTAAAAGATGGGATTTCTTTTATAGAAAATGGTCTCATGCAATAAGAAGGAGAGAAGTCACACACTCGGGGACGGCGCAGAAAGCGTACTTTAACGAAGCAATCAAATAGATTTAATCACCATTTGATCACCATTTGATCACCATAAACGCTCTTAGCAACGCGGAATGCTGCCCAAAGAGCACATCGTCATTAATTTCAGCAAACAGAGGAGCAAATTCTCCCAATTGATCATGTCCGGCGGTTTGTTTAATAGCCATAAGGATTTCCTTCCACGTTTAATATAACGACAATAAATTGCTGTATTTGACGATGAGGTTTTTGAGAAAACGATACGTTTACGGAAGAGCGTTGTATTGCTCATCGCTTACTGCTTCAAGCCACTCATTGGAGCAATCCGTTCCTGGTGCTTCAAAAGCAACATGAGAAAACCAACTATCGCGCGCAGCACCATGCCAATGCTTAACACCAGCAGGAATAAATACCACATCACCTGGATGAAGTTCACGCGCCTCCTCGTCCCAAAGTTGACACCAACCGCGGCCATCAGTGCAAAGTAAAATCTGACCGCCACCAGTTGTTGCATGATGAATATGCCAATTATTACGACATCCTGGTTCGAAGGTGACATTGGCAATAAACTGCGTCTCTTTAGGGTTGGTCAAGGGGTTTAAAAACGACTCCCCAATAAAGTATTGCGCATAGGCATCATTGGGCTCGCCTAAACCAAAAAGGCATTTTTCTGGTTTTTGAGAGTGAGTTTGAGAATTCGCTTCTGACATGATGATCCTTCCTTACATTTGTTGGTCAAAGTCAGGCATCTGATTAATGAAAGCAGGTGCCTCATCAGGCACATCATAGTAGGGGCTTTGGGGAATGGCATCAATTGCCGCCATCTCTTCAGCAGAGAGCTCGAAATCAAAGATGTCGAGATTTTGGCGCATGTGCTCAGGGTTCAAGGTTTTAGGGAAAACAACATTGCCTTCTTGAATTGACCAACGCAAGCAAACTTGTGCTGGTGTTTTACCATGAGCTTTAGCAGCATCAACTATTGCGGGAATTTCTAAAAGGTTTGCATCCCCATGCCCTAATGGATACCATCCCTCAAACACAACGCCGGTATCAGCCAACCAGTCTTTCATCTCGTGTTGGTTGCAGCGCGGGTTGAGTTCAACTTGAAGCACTTGAGGTTTTGTGGTTGCGACATCCAAAATTTGCTGATATTTTTCTCGCGGAAAGTTGGATAGACCAATTGCACGTACTTTGCCATCTTGCAATGCTTGCTCAAGCGCACGCCACCCATCGGTATACGCACCATAGGGTTGATGGAATAGCATCAGATCAACATAATCCATCCCCAAACGACGAAGTGATGCATCGATTGCCTTTTTGCATGCCTCATAAGGATAATCACGTGGCCACAATTTAGTCGTTACAAAAAATTGCTCACGAGGAATGCCGCTTTTGGCAATCTCTTCTCCGACAGCAACCTCGTTGTAATATCCATTAGCGGTGTCGATGTGACGAAAACCAAGTTCAATTGCTTGAGGAAGATGTTCATGTACCTCAGCACTTGTCATTTGAAAAACACCATACCCAAGCGCGGGAATTTTTACCCCATTTGAAAGCTCAAAATCAATCATCAAAAACCTCTTTTAGCGTCCATATACGAAAGTCACGTACGAAAGTTACGTACAAAAGCTCTCCGTATTGAATCCGTAATGATCTGTGCGTCTTATGACACTGTCTTATGGCACTTCTTATTCTGAATACAAACGCGGCTCGTGTACAATGCAGCTACAAGAACTTACTATGTTGATTGTGCATACTGGAGACGCTATGCAACTAGAACAACTGCAACAAATTGATGCCATTGAACGACACGGGACCATCTCAGCTGCGGCACAGGAGTTGCATATCTCGCAACCTGCATTAAGCAGATCAATGCAGCGTTTTGAACACGAATTAGGTCACCCTCTTTTTGAGCGCAGTAAAAATCATGTATTGCTTAATCATGTCGGAGTAATAGTTGCTAAGCATGCACGAAGCGTATTGCGAGAAACGCAATTGCTCTTAGATGCGGTCGATGAGGCAAGTCGCAAATCACGTGCTTTACGGGTGGGAACCTGTGCGCCAGCACCTCTTTGGCATCTCACCGCGCGTATTGTAGAGCGCTTCCCAGGGGAGGTTTTGAGTTCTGAAATGATTACCGAGCGTGAAATCGAGCAACGCGTCCTTGATGGCAGTATTGATATGGGAATATCGCGCAAGCCTTTCTTGCTGCCTGTTATTGTGAACACGCCACTGATGACTGAAACTCTTTCTATAGCGGTACCCAAAACACATCCACTTGCGCAAAAAGACTGTGTTCATTTTGATGACATTAATGGATTAGAGTTTCTTCTCTTAGAAGACATTGGCGTTTGGCATGATTTCCACAAGCGTTATATGCCTGATTCTAACTTCATCAAACAAAAAGATCGTGAGGTGTTTTTGCAATTAGCCTATTCAAGCGACCTTCCCATTTTTGTCTCTGATATTCCGCTTCAAGACGGCCTCTATCCTGATCGTATGCGCATTCCTATTGATGAGCCCGAAGCTACCTCAACGTTTTATCTCCTCACCAAAGAAAACGCTCCTGAAAAAATCCAACAAATTAGATCATGGATTAGAAGGGATCCTAGATAAACACGCACTCTATTGCCTACATGCAAAACAACAAATCCGTCTATTTAATCACATGACTCCCAAGGTAAATGTTTTTCTTGAACGACTTTTTTTGCAAATATAATAAACGCTGTAGTTAGGTCAATACCGGCTTTCGTGCAAGCATCTTCTAGGATGCTCACACTCTCACTATCAAGCGGAATATGAACAACTTCTACACCAACTTCCTTCATCATTGCTTTTGTACTAGAAACATCAATCTTGACATCGTTAATGAATAGTTCATCCGTGGAGTAATCTTTGGCCTCTTCCTGCATCTCTTCCCTTTCAGGCTGTTTGATTCCTTCTTGTAACTGAAATGTCTTTTCTCCATACAACAAGCGCGGCAATCAGGATAATGGCACCACCAGCCATACCAGCAAGAGCAACAAGAGAGCCTATAATGTCAAAACGTCCTGGGTTTTTCAAACGCACCTCAGGCATTGCAAACACGCCAAGCAAGAATGCTGCACCTACAAGAGGGACGTTGATTAAAAAGGCAGAATGCCAATTAAAGTGTTCTAGGAGAAACCCTCCCAGTAAAGGACCCACAGCCATACCGACAGCACTCACTGCAGACCAAGCAGCAACAGCAATCGCACAATCTTTAGAATCAATAAAAATGCTACGAATCATTGATATTGTCACAGGCATAATCATGGCACCGCCAATGCCTAAAAATGCACGAATAGCAATAAGTTGCTCAGGTTCAGTAACTAAAAGGACAAGAAGTGATCCAATACCAAAAATCAAAAACCCGGTTAAGAGCATTTTCTTGCGACCGAATCGATCGGAAAGTGAGCTTGTCGCAATGAGAAACCCTGCAAGTATCAATGAATAGATATCAACAATCCATAGTAATTGATCAGAAGTTGGCTTAACTTCACGCGTAATCTCGGGAAGCGCAATATTGAGAATAGTCAAATCAATAGAAACAACAAATTGACCAAGCAAAATAGCCGCAAGTGCAACCCAAAGTCTTGTTTTAGACACATGGGGTGGCTTCATAATGATTGAATCATCCATAGTAAGACCTCCCTCTTTTTAAAACTCAATCGTATCTACAAGACCTGACTCAGAAACACCGTCTCCTATCACGTCGATCTCATATCTCATGGATGGGGTAAAAACATAAACGGATCGATATTCGTAAGCACGTTTAACATTGTCAATTTCTTTCACAAAGCTATATTGGTACAGCGTCACTTGAGCGCCATCAATAACACGTGTTTCCTCATCATCAATTGACCACGCGGTAATATCTTGGTTTTTTTCAAGCTTTGTTGTAGTAATAATGTACATTTGTACATTACAAAGGGTACCAGAATGATTTATAATGTACAAGTGTACATTTTATTAATCTAAGCGATGGGATCGTCAATGAATACTCCCGAAACAGAACAACCGCGCAAACGCGCTCCTCGCAATCCTGAAAAACGCAAGCAGATAATTATTAATGCAGCAGCTTCTCTTATCGCCCAAGAAGGCAGCAATAAACTTACCCACCGAAAAGTTGCTGAGCTTGCAGGCGTCCCTCTTGGATCAACAACCCAATATTTCAAAAGCATTGACGAGTTAAAGCGAGCGGGACTCTCTCAGCTAGCACAAGAAATTGAACAGGAATACAATGACATGTTTCTAGTTATTGCAGAGAACAAGTCGCGCAACAACGTAATAGCTGATGCAATTAACGCATATCTCTCTGAGCCAAAAACACTACGAGCAGATGCCGCTCTCTATACCGCCGCAATAGAGGATCCTGAAGTGCGTACTATCACTAAGAAAAGCTTTGAATCTTTTCTTGCACGTTGTGAGCCCTACATGGAAATTGAACAGGCCAAAATTCTTTTTGCCTTTGTTGAAGGAGCTGTTATCAATTCGTGTTTTATGGATGTACCATATGATTCCCACACAATAGAAACTGCAGTAAATCTCATTTTAGGCAATACGCGATAGAGACGGAAAGTTTCCAACAATCTTATACAATGAGATCAAGTAATCTCTATAACGTCACAGAGCAATTGCCTGAAAGGCATTTTATGGAACTTCGTACGCTTCGTTATTTCCTGACTGTTATTCAAGAAGGCAGCATTACTCATGCTGCAAAACAGCTGCACATTACACAACCCACCCTCTCACGCCAACTCTCAGATCTTGAACGCGAACTCGGGCGACCGCTTTTTAACCGCATTCATACCGGTATTACGCCCACTGAATATGGCGTCATGCTTGCCCGTTACGCAGAATCCATTATTGCGCTCACTGATAAAGCAGAGGCAGACATTAAGCTTCTCTCTCAAACCGTTTCAGGCAGTGTGCATATTGCTTGCGGAGAGACAAGTGCGGTTGAGCAAATTGCTGATGCCATGATAGCTACCCGAAAAGCATATCCTGAGATCACCTTTGAACTCTACAGTGGTACAACATCAGATTTAACCGATGGGTTTGTACGAGGCCACTACGACTTTCTCTTAGAATGTGACGTACAGCCGCACGAAAACATGAATATGCTGTTACTCGATCATCGTGATCAATGGGGCGCAATCGTCCGCAGAGATGATCCGCTGGCCTCGCTTACTTACGTGCGACCCGAAGACCTTATCGGCCGCACGCTCATGGTGTCACGCCAAGGCATGAAGACAAATGTTTTGCGCTCGTGGCTCTCCCCTGTCTTAGATGCGGTTGATATTGGCGTGCATTATAGCCTCGCAACCAATACTAAATTCTTAGCCCACAAAGGAGTCGGGGTGGTGATCACCTATGAGAACCTTATTACCAGTGATACTGGTAATACTTATGACACCACATCCGACCTCACCTTCATTCCACTTGATCCTCCTCTTGAAGCCCAGCACGGTCTCCTTTGGAAAAAGGCTCTTCTCAGCCGTCAAGCGCAAGCGTTTTTGGATATCTTGCAAGCACAGGCTCACTAATTGTTTGTTTTTGAAAGGCTCTCGGTAAAGAAGGTAGTGATCATATCCCAGTTGATGAAGTTACCGTTACCCCCATCGTAAAGATCACAATGCACGGCACCCGGTACAATCACCAACTGCTTATTTGCCGCATAAGGACCTGCCGCCATTTTTTCATAGGCAGTTTCACCCATATAGCGTGAATGAGCTTTTTCTCCATGCATCACCATGACCGGTGCTTCGATCTCATCAATATAGGTCAAGAAACGCGTATCAGCATATGCCTGCGTTCCCGTTACATCCCAACCGTCATTTGAATTGAGTGAGCGCGCAGCATAACCGCGGGGTGTTTTATAGTAATCCCAGTAATCATGCATAAACTGAGGCGCGCTCTCAGGAACCGTTTCAGCAACCCCACCTGCACGGAAGCGCTCACCTGTTTGTGTTTCATGCAAACGATTCTGTGCCATAGCGCGACGAGCTTCATTGCGCGCTTGAGCAGAATCCTCTTCATCAAAATAGCCATTGCCACCAATACGTGTCATGTCATACATGGTTGATGCCATTGTTGCCTTAATACGCGGATCTGACGCAGCAGTATTAAGAGCAATGCCGCCCCATCCACAAATACCAATAATTCCGATGCGATCAGGATCCACATCATCTAGACAGCTCAAATAATCAATAGCCGACATAAAGTCGTCCGTATTGATATCAGGCGAAGCCATATACCGTGGTTGGCCACTTGATTCGCCGGTAAAAGAGGGATCGAAAGCAAGCGTGAGAAAACCCCGTTCCGCCATCGTTTGTGCATAGAAACCACTCGCCTGCTCTTTGACAGCTCCAAACGGTCCGCTTATTGCAAGCGCAGCAAGCTTACCCGTAGCATTCTTTGGCTTATACAAATCTGCTGCCAATGTATTGCCAAAGTTGGTATCAAAAACAATCTTTTCGTGTTCTACCGCATCAGATTGTGGAAACGTTTTATCCCATTCATCAGAAAGAGTCAAAGTATGATAGGTCATAATTGCACCATCTCATTTCTTGTCGTGTCTCAAGCATTAATCCCATTGTGAAGATCCAACAATCTATGTGCAATTACCTATATTGCATAATCTACTATAGCTTTTAGGCATATCCAGTCGAGATGGGAATGCCTATCACTTTTGCTGAGTTGAGTACTGATATAAACGCTAATGCCTTACCCCGCTTGCGTTATTGCACGAGATTTTTATAATAGTTCCTACAAACGACAATGTGTCTCTTAGTAATATATACGTTGGTTACCGTACTGAGACTGCAAGAAAAAATCGTATTTTACCGAGGAGCCCCATCGCATGGAATATAGAAATCTGGGCAAAACAGGTCTTAGCGTAAGCGAAATTGGATTTGGTCCTGAATGGATGACAGGAACGCCGGAAGAAACGCGTGCAATTGCTGAAACGCTACGCAAGGCAGGAGTGAATTATCTGGACTGCTGGATGCCTGATCCTCATATTCGCGCGAACCTTGGTTATGCCATGAAAGATCATACTGATGAGTGGATTGTCCAAGGGCATATCGGTGCATGTTGGGTTGACGGTCAATATCTACGCAGTCGCGATGTGGCGCTCGTAAAAGCCGCCTTCGAAGATGAACTTGAGCTTTTGGGTGTTGACCATTTCGAAGTAGGCATGATGCATTATATCGATAGCGTGGAAGAATTCCGCGCATGTTTAGAGGGCTCCTATTACGAATATGTACAAGAGCTGTTGCGTGCTGGAACCATCCGCCACGTTGGCCTTTCGACACACAACCCTGAAGTTGCGCTGGAAGCTGCGCGCAGAGACGTGGTTGAGGTTATCATGTTCTCGATCAATCCAGCCTTCGATTTAATGCCCCCTTCTGAAGATGTCAACGACTTATTTGGGGATTTCGCAGAAGCAGGCGAGTGCATCGAACCTTTACGTGCTGAACTCTACAGCCTCTGCGAAGAGAAAAATATTGCACTTACCGTCATGAAGCCTTATGCGGGTGGTCGCTTGCTTATGGATGAGCAGTCGCCATTTGGTAAGGCGCTCACCCCTGTTCAGTGCATCCATTATTGTTTGACGCGTCCCGCCGTTGCTTCCGTATTGGCAGGTTATAAAACTGTCGAGGAGGCGCAAGCTGCGCTTGCTTATGAGCAAGCCACTGAAGGAGAACGTGATTTCGCACGCGTGATCGCTGATGCTCCTGCCCGTAAAGCGTACTTCGGACAATGCACGTATTGCGGTCACTGCCAACCTTGTGCAGTGGGTATCGATATTGCCACGGTGAACAAATTCGCTGATCTCGCTCTAATCCAGGATACCGTGCCGCAAAGCATCCGCTCGCACTATCTTGAGCTAGACAAGAATGCTTCCGATTGCATTGCCTGCGGGAATTGTGAGCCTAATTGCCCCTTCGGCGTGAAAATTATGGAACGTATGGAAGAGACTGAGCGCCTGTTTGCATAAGAGCATAGATCCTGACATAAACCACACAAAAATGTGCGCAGGGCATTTACATGCATACCCGATGCTAGACTTCATCGTGCAGTTTGTTGCTTGGTATGACTTACGTCCCTAACAGTTCATCACAGGCGTGAACACCGAGGACTTGCCAGATCAAAAAACAAGATCAAAAGCGTTGAGTGAAAGGCGATGGGTCTAATGGGTGTCTTAGGTTCTTTTCTTTCAGGCTTTTCAGGAAGCTTTAAGGCTGCAATGATCCTGTGGCCTTTTTTGTCCTTTCTCTTCACCATGCCTATCTTGGCCTTTCTCTATCATCGTGATGGCCGCTTACGCTTTTCTCAAGCATTAGCCGCATACTGCAGCGTGCTCTACCTGGCAGGATTAGCTTGTTTTACGCTCTACCCCCTGCCGAGCGGGGAATCAGGCCCTGGTATAACCTATGGCATCCCACCACAATTCAACCCTTTCAATTTTATTCTCGACATCATGAAAGATGGCTGGAAGGCTCTCTTTCAAACAGTCTTCAACGTGGTGCTTTTTATGCCGCTCGGATTCATTGCTCATCGCTTCCTCCAGATGAGACTTCTCCCTACTATCATCTTGTCACTTATCACCACATGCCTGATTGAAACAGCACAGCTCACGGGTCTTTTTGGCATCTATCCTTATGCATATCGCACTTTTGAAGTAGACGATATTATCTTCAATACGCTGGGTGGTGTACTGGGATGGTTTTGTGCAAAACTCTTTAACAAGGCGCTCCCACAGGCGCTGATCAGCACACCTGAAATTACCTATAACCCGGGATTTATCCGCCGGATTGTTTCTCTTTGGATCGACTTTACCCTCATTGCGTTCATCACCTTTGGACCATGGATATTTTTTGAGCTCGTAAGTGAGCTTCTTTTTGACCAAGCATTCTCTCTGTTCGGAATGAATGCTGTCCAAACCGAAAGCGTGCTCACCGTAGGCTGTTTTACCCTTGCTTTTTGCGGAATTGAATTAGTTTGTCCCTGGATTAAAGGTGGCAGCACACCAGGTGAGCTCATCGTACGTATGAGTTTCGAAACAAAGGAACGCACAGGTTGGAAACGTGTGCTGTTCTATAGTGTGCGTGGTGTATTTTTGGCCTCTCTCTTTGTATTGCCGCAAATCATAATCTTGCTCACTCTTGTCTTTTACCCCATCGCTCACAAAATGCCCTACGATTATCTACCTGGATAATTACTTGCTCGTCTGAGTTATCGAAACCTTGGCGAGAAGAGATTTCAAAAACATGATGCGCGCTTTGTTATCCTAAAGCTATGAGATTATTTGCTGCCATAAAGATGTATCTGTTTGACCCAGAAACCTGGGAGGATGTCTGCGATCGCTGCGGACTCTGCTGTTATGAGCGTGAAATATCTGACGATGGGGTGCAAGCAGTCAACCTCTCTGCTCCCTGCAAGTTCCTTGATACCGAATGCAATCTTTGTACGGTGTATGATAAGCGCTTCAAGCTCTGCGATCGGTGCCATAAGATAACGCCTCGCGCTATTCTTTCCCGCTATACTCTTCCACCTACCTGCGCTTACAGGCGGCATTTCAAATAGCGGTCACTCTGTTCGTATTCGGATATCACATTTTTCCGCGGAATTTGTGGCAATACTGCCATTTTTTCCGCGGAATTTGTGGCAATACTGCCATTTTTCCAGTAATCTATGTTACTCTCCTGTCGGAGGTGCCTATGAAAAGAGTTATTTTAGACAGCTTAAAAGAATGGAAAACATCCTATCGCAGAAAGCCCTTGCTCCTGCAAGGTGCGCGTCAGGTTGGCAAAACCTGGATTCTAAAGGAATTTGCCAAAGATAGTTTCACTTCTTCCGCTTATATTAACTTCTTGGACAACAAAGATGCCGTCTCTCTGTTTGAACGCAATCTCGATATAGATCAAATATTGGAAGCTATCGAGATTCAATCGAGAACTAAAATCAAAGGCGCTGACACTCTTCTTATTTTGGATGAAATACAAGAATGCCCAGAAGCCTTATCTGCGCTAAAGCCGCTATATGAGCGATATCCAGAAATTCCCATTGTTGCAGCAGGATCACTTTTAGGAGTTGCCCTTCATTCAAACACTTCTTTTCCTGTTGGCAAGATAGATCACTTGTTCATGTATCCCATGAGCTTCTATGAATACTTGCTTGCGGTAGACGAATCTCTCTGTAGGCCATTGGACAGTAAAGACCCTGACCTTATAGAAGTGTTTTCCAATCAATATATTGAAGCACTCAAGCGTTATTACTTTATCGGTGGAATGCCAGAAGCCGTTCTCGCTTATATCGAAACCAAAGACTTCAGCGAAGTTCGCAAAGTTCACGACAGGCTTTTGTTTGACTATGAACATGATTTCTCAAAGCACGCCACCCCACTGCTTTCTGAGAGAATTCGCATGTTGTGGAATTCAACTCCCGCACAACTCGGCCGTGAAAACAAAAAATTTCTTTATTCCGCAATCAAAAAAGGCGCGCGTGCGAGAGGTTATGAAGAAGCAATACAATGGCTCGTTGATGCCGGGCTCCTTCTACGAGTAAATCGTATTTCAAAACCTGGAATCCCACTATCAGGATACGAGAATAAGGACGCCTTTAAACTTTACATGCTTGACGTAGGATTGCTTGGTGCTTCAAGTCACATAAACCCTACCTCTATTATAAAAGGGAACGCTCTTTTTACGGAATTTAAAGGAGCTCTCACAGAAAATTTTGTTTGCCAAGAACTTCTAGCAACAGGCGGAATACAAGCAAATTATTGGTCGTCTGACAGTTCAGAGGGAGAAGTAGACTTTGTTTACGCGTGTAACAATACCGTGATTCCCGTAGAAGTAAAAGCAGAGGTCAATCTTCGCGCTAAAAGTTTGCGTAGCTTCATAACTCGATATGATTTGAGAAAAGGGTATCGCGTGTCGCTAGCAGGGTTCAAGGATCAAGAATGGATTGAGAACGTTCCTCTCTATGCAATAAGTATGCTTCCAGGCTTCTAACTACGCTTGCTTCTCTTCGCCCCTGAGAACGCGACGTGTACGATCTGGACGGTAGTCAGTTTTCCGCAAAACCGCCTAGGAAGTTTTGCCCATTTTTGGACAAAAGAAATCATCCTTCTTACACTTACAAACGACGTTTTGGATCAGACTCGAAAGAGCACTAGATAGAACTTACAAAACTGCGTACTCATAATTTGGTGGTCTAAACTACTCAACGAATTTACGTGGGTCGAGAACTGGTACTTCAGAGTTTTTGAAATCGCGTTTATCGCGCGTCACAATAAGGTCGACTGAATGCCGCTGGGCGGAAGCCGACAGCAGCGCGTCTTCATAATCAGAGATATCTGATTCAAGCGCGCGATAACGATCATTTTCATTGGTGTCAAAAATCGAAAACATCTCGAAGAGCGTCTTCATTGTCTTCTTAGTTTGAGCTTTTGTTTTGCCGAGGCGATGAAGCAAATAGGCTACATCGCTAACCGTAGAAGCTGAAATAAAACATTCAAAATGCCTGATGGAAGCTATATCGTAAGCGAACACCGATTCAGGGAATTGGTTAGCTCGCGCAAAGATGTCGAGGATTATATTTGTATCAAAACATATCTTCATGCAATATCCCCGTACTTTTCATCAAAGCGTTCTTTTCGAAGGTCGTTAAGATCCAATCCTTCAGGAACATGCAGAGATCCAACAATAGTTCGTAAAGCTCTCCGTCGATTTTCGTATTGCCTTGCATTGGCGCAATCGTTCATGAACTCAGGGATGTCTTGCTCGCTTTCAAGATATTCGTAGAGCTTCCGCACGGCCTCGGAAGTTGAGATACCATTACGTTCGAGCACTTGATTCCCATGACGTTTGAGGTCTTCTGGCAAGCGAATATTCAATACTGCAGAGGGAGCCATTTGTTTACCTCCTTACCTTCTCATTCGTAATTGCATTACGTAATGCAATTATATCACACTATACACATCGCTTCCTGAGCGAAGCAAAACAGGCGATCGCAACTACGATGAATCCGATGCCGCCAACAATACCCGTCGCGGTAGGACCGACAAAGGGATTCGCCACACCCACGAGGAACATAGTAGGCGCTGCAACGCAACCATTCATGGCACCATGAGCGAGCACGGCCGGCAGACAGCTTTCTGCTCGCAGAGTGAGCCAGCTGAACAGGCAACTTAGCACCACGCAGAAGCAGCCCATCGCCAAGATACCGAAAATCGGCCATCCAGGATAGTTGAGCCCGTAGTTATGTCCGAGTGCGGTAATGGGCGCATGCCAAAGCCCCCAGATGATGCCGATTGCCACCACCGAAAACGTGACGCTGCGCTTTTCTAGCATGTGCGGAAGAAGATAGCCGCGCCAGCCCCATTCCTCGCCGAAGCAAGTGAAACAGTTAAGAAACGGTGCCACGAACACGAGTGTAAGTTGCACGTAACCAAGCATGCGAATCTGTGCCTCGTCCATAGAAGCCGACTGTCCGGCTGCCTCTAACTGCTGCTGGGTCGTTTCCACAAACATAGGCATGGAGGAATCAAACTGACCTGGATTCAAAAGGAAGTACACCGCGCCGCCAACTGCTACTAAGGCGATGGGTCCGAGCCATCCGGCCACGTAGTATTTCCACGTACGCCTGAAGTGCACTGGTTTAATCCACACGTTGTGAAAACCTTCGCTTGTAAGCAGACGCGTGACCACCACACCCAACGCTGGGAAGAACATGCCTGCGCCCACCAACATCACGATGACGGAATCAGAAAAAACACTCTTTCCAGCCTCCATCAGCGGCAATGCGCGCGGATATACGGCAGCAAACCAGAAACTCCAGGTTAGCGCAAAGGTGACGATGCAGTAGGTTATCACGCGATGTTTGGCAAGGCGCTCTTGGATGCGATTCATAAGACTTTCTCCGTTCACATGCAAAGCAAAAAGACAACAAATGCAGCAATGATGAGCGCGAAACCAATAATGATAGCCCAGGTAGTCGGTCTTCCTAAGTTCATAGTCCACCCCACCCCAAAACGCTCAGGCACAAAGAGGCTCGCGTCGTCGCGATTCCAATAGAAAATGCCCAGTTTCCAGTAGCGGTCATCATCCACCGGCATCGTCTCAGGCTCTTCCATGCGGCGCAACAGCCGCGCACCGTTCTGCCCATAGATCATCGTGACCGCCATCACCGCCACCAGCACGACAACCAGTATGACCAAAACGGGAAGCATTGCCTGTATCATGGTGATAACGCCCATGAACGACAACGCAATGATAGGTCCTAAAAACGAGAGCATGGTACCCAACCCCACAAGCATTATGCTCTGGACACGAGCGAATACCCCATAGGCCCAGGCACTCGCCGCAGGGCGCGCAGCATCGATGCCTTTCTTCGAGCGCAAGATGCTCCAATGCGAGAAGACAAAACAAGCATCTAGAAACACGACAGTCAGGAACGGGAAAGCGGCAGTGAGTGGTGTTTTCTCCACCCAATTACTCACCTGTCCTGCCAGGTCGATATTGGTAGCAATGCGCTCAGGCATGAGCGGATAGCCAACGATGCAGATGAGCCCGGTGATAGCGATGGGAATCAGGAACAGGAGATCCCACTTCTGGGAAATTGGCCTTGGTGCAGGTTCTTCAGCAATAAAGCCAACACGCTTGGCCGACTGCGCCTTCCAACCCCGTGCCTGCTTAAGCGCAATCGTCTTTCGGCGGAAGTAAAGCATAAGCCCATAGCCTCCAAAGCACAGGACGAGCTCGGAGATGACGAGGGCAACAAGAAAGGTATGCTCGGGGTCGACAAGGATACATGCACCGCAAAGGGCGGTAAACACCAGCGTGGCCACGGACACAATACTAGTAAAAGAACGCTTGAGATGTTTAATGCCTGGGTCACTCGAGGCAGCATCAGGGATGGTCACAGCAAAACACTCACGCTTTGGCATGAGATAGGGTGTTGCTGCTACAAGGACACCGGTAACGGGAACGAAAAGCAATACGAGTCCCAACAGGGCATACATGGTTGGATCTATAGGCTGCATGTCCTCACACCCCTTGTGTGGAAGCATCAAAAGATAGACCTCCAAGGGCGCATTCTGCAGCATTTCCTGACGTGTAGTTCGAGCGTTTCTTAAAGCGCTTTACCGATGTGTCTTCACTCTTTTCCACCCCAACAACTCCATAGGCGCGAGCAGCCTGAGCAGCAGCACATTCGAGGAACTGCCCTCGCTTACCTCCGCACGCCCGGTAGGTAAGCGCCAACTTAAAAAGATCGTCTTCCATAGCCTCAAGTGCTTCGCGGTTTTTGTCGGCACGGCTTGCATCGTTCGGTTCACTTATAACAGCACCCGATCGTCCACGCATCTGAACATACCCTTCATCGCGCAAAACCGCATAGGCTTTATTTACGGTATGCAGATTGATCCCAAGATCACTTGCAAGCGAACGCACCGAAGGAAGCGACATGCCTGGTTCTAACTCGCCTGTGGCGATTTCGGCGATAATCTGATCATGAATTTGTTTGTACAACGGGTCAGATGAACATTCGTCTATAGAAACAATCATAACGACCAGTCCCTTCCTTTGCATAAATGTTCTATATAATATAGAACATTTTAGAAAGGTAATTGTGCTATGTCAAATAGAACAATAAGAAGAAACCCATCCTATACAACGAGATTTTCATCGAGTATCATCCAACAGCCATCCTATAAGGCTTAGAATCGCAATTCCTGATTTGGTCATTCCCCAATAGAGAGAGTCACGCGTGAGCACGATCTTCGGAAAGGAATCATGTATGGCCTCTAGGCTTTTGAGCTCGCGTTCGAAGGTTTTTTCTTCCACAATATTACTGCTGACCTGAATGTAGAGACGCTCGTTTTGTCGGTCAGCCACGAAGTCAACCTCACCAGAAGATCCAGCACCTACATGCACTTCGTATCCACGTCTTCTCAACTCACAGAACACGACGTTCTCCAACTGATAACCAATGTCTTGGGGTCTAAATCCGATCTCACGATTTCGTAGACCGGTGTCGGGTGCGAATAGCTTCTGCATCGGCTGGAGAACCGTCTTGCCAGCAACGCCCTCCTGCTCGCAGCGCGATACAAGGAAGGCTCGGCGAAGGGCACCCAGGTAAGAATCAACCGTGGCAGGATTGGTCTTTCTTCCCATGCTTGTAAGGGTGTCGGCGATCTTGCGTGACGAGAACAAGCTTCCAGATGTCGAATAGACGTAGCGAACGAGCTTTTCCAACAGGTCGATATCCCGCAGATCGAATCGCTTCGCAACATCATTAAGGATCACCGTATCATGGATGGCCGTCAGTTCCTTCATCACGAATTCCTCTTCGAAACCTGGTCTGTCAAAGAGGCCAGGCATGCCACCATACCTGACATAGCGGGAGAAGAGATCTTCTTGCGAAAGCTCGTTCGCGCAAGGGTCGGCGGCATGCGAGAAATCCACGTACTCCGAAAAAGACAAGGGCCATACGGACACCTCGATATAGCGTCCAGAAAGGTAAGTGGCGAGGTCAGACGACAACAAAAACGCGTTCGAGCCAGTTAGGTAGATGTCCGCCACCTGCTCCGTGTGGAGCCGGCGTATCACCTTCTCCCAGCCTGGCACCTCTTGCACTTCGTCAAGGAACACGTAAAAAGGGCTAGATTGCCTGCACTTGGTAAGCGCATGGTAAAGGAGGTCATCCAGCCAGGCACTTGTCGGTTCGAGCGGAGTATCAAAGCTGTCAAGCTTTTTGTAAAGAACGTTTTCTTCGGGAACGCCTTTAGCTAATAGGCGCTCTGCAAGCATGCGAAGCAATGAAGACTTCCCGCAACGACGCACCCCGCTCAGCACTTTGATGGGATCGGTGTCCAAATACGAATCAAGAAGAACGTCATAGGTTGGCCGTGGAAGAAGCTTACTCTCATTCTCTGCCATTGCTAACCCCTTTGCAAAAGTGACAATTACGATTATCACTTTAGGGTTATATCAACAAAGTGTCAATCATAATTCACACATTGCTTATATCGATGATACCTTCCGCGTCGCCGGAAGATGGCACAGCAGTAGCGCCTTCCTTATCCTTAAGCTACCTGATGTTTACTGAACCAGCATCTGGACAGAACGGTTCCGACTACGAACAGTGCCGCATAGAAGATCGCCAACGCAGAATAGGCATGCTATGTGCGCCCCTTTTCGAAATATTTTACGAAAAGTAAGCTATAGTCGTTCCTATGTCGCCATCGATCAGGATGCTCCGATCGGCAATGGCGCGCGAAGAGCATGCTTCTCCCCTGTTCACACAGGCGTAGGTTGCCTCGCTATTGGATTTAACGGCATCCCAGAACGGATATTTGATTATCACAGGCGTGTTGTTACCGACACCCAGTTCCAGGTAGAGCACCTTGCCGCTTGCACCTACCAGAACGGCGTCGCACTCACTGATGGCCTCGGCGAGCGCCAGCGCAGCCTGATCAGCGGGCACCTCGATACCCCTTACCAAGGCAGTATCATGCCTCGCACATGAATATCCTCCATCAGAAAACGTATTACCCGAAAAGAAGCTCATGGTAAATATCCTCGTCTTTTTGTCCGAAAACGTTGAATATCACATGGATGTCAGATTCGTTGCGATCAAGCCAATTTCGAACCGCCTTCACGGCGATCTCTGCCGCATCGCCTTGAGGAAACCCGAAGACCCCCGTGCTTATGCAGCAAAAAGCAATGCTCTTGGCTCCGAGCGCTTTCGCAGCATCAAGACAGCTTCGATAAGAACATGTGAGCAGTCCCCTATCACTCTCGGTCGGAGTGCCATTTGCGATCGGCCCCACCGTATGGATGATCCACTTCGATGGGAGGTTATAGGCACTTGTCACCTTTGACATGCCTGTTGGCTCAGGATACCCCTGCTCACGCATGATGCGGCTGCATTCAGCACGCAGCTGGACTCCCGCGAACGTGTGGATCGCATTGTCAATGCAGAAATGTCCCGGGATCCAGCATCCGAGCATTCGCGAGTTGGCGGCGTTCACGATAGCATCAGCCCCAAGCGTTGTGATATCTCCGCGCCACAGGCTGATGCGGCTGTCCAAGGATGTGCGCGGCAGCACGTCCGCATCGGTAATACCAGCATGTGAGATGCGCTCACTTAGCATCCTATCCTGCGCGTCGAGGATATCTTCGGGTACCGGCATCGGCTCGCGCACGTTCACGAGGTCGCGGTACAAACAGAAGAGCTTGTCCACATCGCCGCAGGCATCACAGATCATCCTGTTTGCCCCTTTTTCGCCGTAGCGCTCTTCTGCAAAGAACCTCACGCAGCAGGTCAGATCATCACTCACTGTCATCGCTTCGCTCCTCCTTGATCGCCTCGTGCGCATAGCAATGTTTCGTCCTATCTTAGAGCTTGCCGTTGTCCTTCGATGACATGAATAGTAAGATGCCAGGTATTAGAAAGGAAGTAGGCACTATAAAGTGCTGTAGGCGCTCACAATAAGAAGCCCCGCTCCTTCGCATAGCCCAGAGCGCTCTTCCCGAACGTGCGTGCAATGGTAGAAAACGACTCATCGAACGCAGTATCTTCATCAGCATCTGCTAAATGCTCGCAGACAAAGCCGACCGTTCCTGCTGCCATAAAATCCAGCACGGACTCATCTGCCGCTTCCATCTTTTCTAGATCTATACGAAGCTCAGTGATCCACAAGTTCTTCAGCACTCCTTCAAGATGCTTCCGAATCCGGGGATGAGCTCGGGCGATCTTGGCGATGATGCGCATGCGTGCCTTTGCTTAACTCGGACACAACAATTGGCTCGTCTCGTTCGTCTGTCCAATAGATTCCCGTACGATATTGAGTGCCACGGTCATTGCCTTGGCGGTTCAGCGATGTGGGACCGATAGTGCGCAAGTAGGCTTCCAGAAGAAGAGGCAAAGGAATGATCTCTTTATCGTAGACGACACGGACCGCTTCCGCTGCTCCTGTTTCGCCCGAACAAACCTCTTCGCAGGAAGGCTGAGGGGTGCTCGAATTCGCGTATCCCACTTCAGTCTGGATGATGCCAGGCAAGCGCTTGAGATAAGCTTCTGTTCCCCAGAAGCATCCTCCTGCCAGCACGATCTCGCCTTTATCCACGGTACCCCCCTTCGCAGAACTCCTCTTCGATCAAGCTTACACGGCACGTGGCAAAAAGATCAGTCAGCTGGTTATTGCTACTGAAGCGTTTAGGGCGAAACGAAAAAGCTTCAATTCCGAAAACACCGTTGATGCATAGAGCTTATGCCGAAGCCTTCGGACGACCAGCCTTTGGCGTAGAGAGCTTCCGGGCATTGATAGATTCAAGAGAACAGCGCCTCACGTTTTTCTGAAATGCGCGCCTTAGATATGAATCGCCTGTTATTTCCCAGGTGCAATTTCATTCAAGAACAGCAGCGAACAGAAGGCTATCCTGTTCTTGAAAGGAAAGGCCTTACATGAATGAATCTTGTGCCGTCACGCCCTTCCCACTTTTCAAGGGAGAGCCGCTGAACGCGCCTATAATCCTAGGCTTAGCCATGACGATCGCCGGCCTTTTGCTGTCTCAAAAACGAAGCACGAGCAAAAGGACGTAAGTTGCAAGACTGATAGATCGGTTTTAGGATGATACAAATGAGTCTGTTCGGACACTATCGGCGAAAGGGACAGCATGCACGTTATTCCCAGTTCAGCACAGGCTGCCTACGGCCAGGCATCATCGCCTTGCAAACTGGCCGCACCTCACATAGCCGCCTCTCTCGATGAGCTGCCCCTGAGCACTCTTTGCGATCCTAACCGCGGAACGCTTGAAGCCGTCGAATTCTGCGGGCTTCATACTACAGAAACGAGCTTCGACGAGCTTGAGGTTTCCAGCGGTCGCTTCTCTAATTGCCAGTTTCTTAGCTGCGACTTCACCGGTGCGCTTCTCGTTGATATCGCCTTCGAGGGTTGCGACTTCTCCAACAGCATATTCGACAGCGCCGCGTTCACGCGCTGTACATTCAACGATTGCAAGTTCGCTGGCGCCTCCTTCACCGAGGCGCTTTGGGAACAGGTGGCTGCAAAGGATTGCACGTTCGCCTACAGCGCCTTCAATCGATGTCTATGGAAAATCGTTTGGGCTCGCACCTGCGACTTCTCGTCAGCGGACATGACCGAAATGGAGCTGCACGGCATCTCGCTCGCAGACGACCGCTTTGTTGGAACGAGCTTCTTCCGCACGAAGCTCGTCGGCCTCGATTTCACATCATGCCAACTCGAAGGCATTGCCATATCGGATGCCATGACCGAAGTATATGGCGCGAAGCTCGGGCTCTATCAGGCTGCAGCTCTGGCTCGACGCCTTGGTGTTATCATTGAGGAGTAGCCAAGCCAGCCTCAAGTATCACAGGTGCTTCAAGTTCGTGCGATAGCAGCGCAGCTTGTCCTCTCCGATCTCCTCGATCACGCGGTCAAGCGTTGCAACGATTTGCGCACGTTGCTCAGGCAACCTTGCTTGCAGCATCACGGGATTCGATGCGCCGAGCATGGCGAATTCCACAGGAATTTCCAGTCCTTCCACAAGAGTCTTGATCTCTTGGTACTTCTCGATCTCCGTTTCTTCCTCCCAATTGCCAGCTATGATTTCTTGGTAAAGCTCGGAGTTCTCATAGATGGTAAGCATGTTCGCGCCGATAAGAGAAGGGTGCGTTTGATTGCAAACCGCCGCCGTGAGCCGAGCGCCTTCGATGCCGCGCCTTTTCCCTGAGATGCCCGCAAGGTAGAAAAACGCATAGGCGATATTCGCCGCATCGAGTCGTGCGCATTGAGCAACGATATCTTGCGCCTTGTATCCTTTGTTCATGAAGACAAGCGCTTTATCGTCTCCCGTTTCTATTCCGATGGTAAAGCCGGTATAGCCAACTTCGCGAAGCGCCGCAAGCTCCTCGTCAGTTTTTGAAGCAATATCGGTCACGCGCGCGAAGCAACCGATCGTCTTGCACGTTGGGAAGTGCTCGTGAATAAGGCCGGCAATCTCAAGTAAACGCTTTGCTTTCAGAGCAAACGGGTTTGCGCCTGCCAAGAAGACGCGACAGTGTTTGGGCGCTGGCAGACTGAAAAGGCGTGTCTCGATCTTCGATAGCGGATCGTGGAACCACGTCTGTGCCTCAATAAGATCGGACTCTATGGTAGAGAGTTCCGATGCTTTGAATTTGAAGGGGAGCTCGTCGTAGAGCGTGCAGAATTTGCAGTCGCGGTGCGTGCAGCCCGCAGTCGCTTCCAAGATGAGTGAATCAGCCTCATAAGGTGGTCTCCAGATAGTTCCCGTGTAGTGCATGATGTGCTCCTTGCCTCGGATTTCTTGAAGGATGGGTGGGCTTGTCGCATCCATCATGCAAATGAAGCTTTAGAATTGGAAGTACTGATATTTTTTGCAGTACATAGGAGTTACGTCTATGGCAAGAAGGAAGGGCGAAGAGGTAGAGCGCTGCAAATCGGTCTCCACGCTCCAGCGCATGATCGGTGGCAAATGGAAGATCGAAATACTCTTCTACATCGCGCTCAAGGATGTGCGACATTTCGGACAGCTTCGGCGCTGTATCGGCAATATCTCCGAATCCACCCTCTCCAAACAGCTTAAGGAACTTGTCGAAGATGGTTTTCTTGAACGCATCGATTACGGCGAGGTGCCGCCGCGCGTCGAGTACAAACTGACTGCCCAGGGCGAAAGCTTCATCCCCATCCTGTTAGCCATGAAGCAGTGGGGTGAAGACGAACTAGGATTGTGACGATTCGCCTCTATCGTAAACTAACAAGAAAGAAAGGCTGCACCCGTGGATATTGATGCTTGGATGAACGATTTTATCGACCAATTAAAGACCGAGTTCAAAGAGAGACTCGTACTTGTTGGGCTGCAAGGGAGCAGGGCTCGGGGCGAACAACGCGAAAATAGCGATATCGATATCGTGGTCGTTATAGAAGACCTAAACGCCGATGACCTCACCTCATATCGCGGCGTCATCCAAAAGATGCCGCATGCCGAGCTTGCTTGCGGATTCATCGGATCGCCTGACGTACTTGCAGCTTGGCCACGACATGATGTGTTCAACCTGGTGAACGACACTGATATCAGATACGGTTCATTCGACTTTATGGACACAGAATTCACCGCCGAGGATGCAAAGCTTGCAGCTGATGCGTGCGCGTCCGAGATCTACCACGCGCTTTGCCATACAGCAGTGTTCGAGCCAAACATGCTTCCAGACCTATTGCAAAGCTGCTTGAAGTCAGTATTCTTCGGGATTCGCGCAAAGCATTTTGCCCAAACGGGAGAGTTCGTGAACAGCCGCGCACAGCTACTGAACCTAGCAAATGACGATGAAAAGAAGCTCTTGCAAGCCTACAACGGAGACGCACAGATGGATGACCAAGAACTTGCAAGCAGACTGCTTCAATGGTCCAATGATGCGCTAGCAGAATTAATGCCTGGAAGCGCATGGGTTGACGTATGCAAATTGCCAACCGAGTAAGCGCTGCAATAAATCCTAGCAGTGCTGTTAGGCATGAGGGTGGTAGCCGATGAGTTTTCTGCACGCCGTTTAAGCTAAGACTCATGAAGTTTCGCATGAATTGATCTGCAGGATGTCTGGAGGTGGCGGTATAATAAATTGTTAATGCGGGCGTCGTATAATGGTTATTACGGCAGCTTCCCAAGCTGCTCACGCGGGTTCGATTCCCGTCGCCCGCTCCATATACAAAACAAGAACGCCGTCCTCAAGGATGGCGTTCTTGTATTTATACGATGATTAACCCATTCTGTGAGCAGCTAGCAACCAGACTCAGTAGGGGAGATGACAATGTCCGACTACCTTCGCGCACGTTCGCCCGAACAAAAAGCAGAGCGCATGAATGCCATCATGAATGCCGCGGAAAACTTGTTTCGCGATCTGCCCTATCATGAAATTACTATGGGTCTTATCGCAAAAGAACTCGGGTGGTCGCGATCAAATCTCTACAAGTATGCTGCTACGCAAGAAGAAGTTTTTTTGGCCTTACACACACGCGCGAACAAGGCATTTATCGACGATGTCCTCACTTCTTTGGAGGCTCAAGCAACTTTAAAAGGTGGCGATGGGCATCTCACCAATGAAAAGTTTGCACAGGTCTGGGCAGATGCAGCGGGAAAACATCCGGAATTTCTTCGCTACCAAGATATTCTCATCGCTATTATTGAATCCAACGCCTCAGTAGAGCGACTCGTTGAGTTCAAACGCTCCTATGTCGCAATGGCCGCTCCGGTACAGAAATGGATCGAGCGCCAAGTTGGCTGCGATGCTGAAGCGGCGCACAATCTCTATCTGCAACTTATCTATCAGGCACCCGGGCTCTACAACCATTTTCATTGTGCGGAAAAGACAGCCGAAGCTATGCGCCGCGCAGGAATCCCTCTTGCCAAAGGAACTTTTGAAGAAGCCTACGCATCGTTTGTTACCATGTGCCTTGATTACGCATCTCATTGCACAATCAAATGCAACAATAATCACGCAGTCTGTAGCTCTGACTCTTAGTTATAACGGAATGCGCATGGTAAAAGTGCTTCCTTTACCGAGTGCGCTCTTAACGGACACATCGCCACCATGAGTAAGCGCGACGTGTTTAACAATAGCGAGTCCTAGACCTGTCCCACCCGTCTCCTTTGATCGGCTTTTTTCGGTACGGTAGAACCGTTCAAAAACCTTGGGCTGATCTTCTTCAGAAATACCCATTCCCGTATCTTTAACTTCGACCAACGCATACAAAGAAATTGTGGACATATTATCTTTTGTTCTTTGTGCGTCCAGAACCTGGTCTCTCATCTCTTGCTTAACGCTCACCATGACTGTCCCTCCTGCAGACGTATAGCGCAAGGCATTTTCCATAAGGTTAACGACCGCCTGCTCAAGTAACGATTCGTTTCCCTTCACCACCACATGTTCTCCTATCAAGCTCATCGCAATAGATTTTTCGCATACGATGGGCTGCAAACGCTCATAGGTACGACGCGCAATTTCGTAAAGGTCAACCTGCTGTGTATTTACATGAACAAATGCTGGATCATCAAGACGCGACAGAGTCAAAACATCATTGATCAGCGCGCACAAACCCTGTCAAACATGCGTAAATTTTTTGTAAAGTTTAGCGTTTTTCTCTAACGCCTACGGTGCACAAAGCAACAAAAAACGTCTGATAAGTATCTTACAGATAACAATGCGTTGCACTCTTGGTGGCAATTTGTTTTGGTGCTCAAGATAAAAAATAAATACTGATACGTTGATATCAAATGTTGACATCAAATATTGACATCAACTATTACTTTCAACCCCCACGCTTGGAAACGGAAGTTTCCAAATTGGCACACTGAAACAAACTTGCTCGAACTAGCTTGTTCGAACAAAAACAAGAAGCAATAGAGCACACAAGGAGGCGTTGATTATGAACTCAACATCTACTCATCAATCCCGGCATCTCCGACATCTTTTTCAGAACCGCAAAACACTCATTGCGCTTGTTGCGATACTCACATTACTCAGCGCAAGTCTTTTGTATGCGGCACTAACTAGCCCCCTTGCCTTTGCCGAAAATTCCACACGCACCGTTGTCGACACACAAGGAAACGAAATTACCGTTCCCGCTGAGCAAGTAGGCCAGGATAGCTCCTCACAAAACCCCTCTGTTGATTCTGATGGTCTAACTCCTGCAGATAATTGCAGTATTACACTCAAATACTACGAGATTGTCCTGTACGATGATCCCGACGAGCCAGTTGGAGACGATAATTTGCGCCTGCTTGGAAGCAAGACTCTCTCAGGATTTCATGAAGGCGATGTTGTTGATGCATGGGATTATGTCGTTAACATCCCCGGTCATTTTTTCTGGGATGGTTGGCCAGGAAAGCTTACGGTATCGCGCGACCCTAATCAAAATGTCATCGTTTTGCACTATGTAAAGCTTTGGAATGCTGAGTACACCGTTAACTACTACGTTATGACCGGGGCAGATTTAACAGCAGATACCTGGTCAGAGGCACTCGCTCCTGAAGAAGTTACTTTCACTAAGATGGGTTCAGAAACGTTTACTAATCAACGATTTGACGCTCTCATTAAAGGAGATGCTTACGAATATAAGTTAAATGACATGTATGTTATTGATACCTACCCTGCAGAAATACGATTAGGTACCGACCCTGACAATAATGTAATCAATGTCCTCTATGTACCCGAACTAGCAACGCTTCCTGACCAAATTGAAATACCGGACGAGCAACTCAACCATGATGATCTCATCACAACACTTCCTGATGATGTTATTGTTGAAGACTTTGCAAGCACCGACACCATTAATCCTGATGAGGACACCACTATTGATATTACAGACGATATGCTGAGCAAGCCTGTCAATAAAACAGAAGCAGAAGAGATCATTAACGCTTACGACACAGGACTTGAACACGCAAAGGCACTTGCTCAAACAGGTGATACCACCCTTGTTGTAGTTAGCATTATTGCAGGTATTGCCCTTGTTGCGGTAGTTGTACTCGTTATCATTGCTTGGCGTCGCAAAAAATAACTCGCTGCAAAATACAACGAGTTATAAGTACGTTTTCGGATACGGCTTTTCCCTATTACGAACGTGATATGTTGAAGCCGTATCCGATATTTGACTGATGTAAACTAGATTGATTTAAGCAATGCCAACAAAAACTCGACATTGTTATTAAGAGTAGCCTCTTTAATTACTTCAATCGTATCGTCCATGCTGCCATCATCTGCAAGCTGATTACCCTTCATGCCAACCACACTAAACGCTTGCAACCCATGTTGCCCTGCAACATAAGCAGCAGAGTTGTGCGAACATAACGTTCCTGTTGCACAGCCTACTCCTGAACGATTAATAGCATCGCGCACAAAACGCTTAATGCGACTGGAAGGCTTCATAGGTTTTATGAGGCCTTCTTTTTGAAGATACGTAAGAGCCCCATCGCCCAATGCTTCAATATTGATAACGATAGCCCCTTTAAGCTCGTCAGTATGTTCGGACAAGAATGCCTGCATACCTGAGTTATATGACTCTTCAGCGCCAAGAGCAACAAACCACACTTCCGTATCAATATCAGGATGGCGGAATGTTTGAATACGGCGCATCTCGCGATTGATCTGCTCTGTCTTTGTTTGCGCCGCTTGAGTCTCTCGATTAGGACGCGTTACCCGACGATCAGACTCCACCGTGCGCTCAATAGTTTCTGCTGCCTCGACTGATTCGGCCATAGCATCATCCGAGTAGAGATCTTCTTCACCATACTCATCATAGTAGGCATCATCCGCTTGCTTATTTTTGCCACGTAGGTTACGCAAACGATCCAAGCTAAAGCCGCCACCGTTCCAACCGCGACGATTATCGAACTCGGAATCATGATACTCAACATCAACAAACTCGTCGTCAAAAGAATCATCAAAAGCGCTGCTGGTATCCTCTGACTCTTCGCGGAAGCTCGCCCAACTACCTCGGGCTTTACCTGCTTCTTGTGCAGTAAAATTCTCATCCACACCTACCCACTCAGTAACTGAAGTGGTTTTCTCATGAGCTTTTTTAGCCTTCTTTTTAGAGCGGAATCGACCAAAGAATCCTCCCGCACGAGATTTGGGCATATCAACATACCCTGGACCCGCGAAAGCACCGGTCTCTGTATATTCTTCTGCGTAGGCCGAGTCGTCAGCATCATCGACATACATCTCATCAGGCGCCACATCAGCAACAAGCTCATCGCCTACTGGCGCAAACGGCCCGGTGCCACCAACAGTAGAAAAGCTTCCTGTTGAAGAAACAGCTGAATTCTCAACGGTCGTCGAATCCAAAGGTGGCAAATCAAGACCAAAGCGATCTTGCGATCCGCGTGCTTCGACTTCCTCAATAACCTTGTCATCAATACGAGGAATCATATTTGAAAGCAATGCCTGCGATCCACTCTGAGTAGACACGGTGCTTGCAGCCATTGGTGCGCGCTGCTTAGCATGATCATTGCTCTTAGTACGCTGCGCTGAAACTTCAGGCAAGACAATAACCTGACGTGAAGGAACGGTGCTGGTTGCTTCAGAAACTGCCGTCACCGGAGGAATTGAGGTAATGAGATTTTCCATTCCGGCGATGGGGCTCACTTGCTCTAACACTGCGTCTTTACTCATAGGATTGGTGGATTCTGTTGCAACATCCACCTCAATGGTTTCTCGTTTAACGGCCTTTGATGCAAGCGTCTCTGGTACGCTCGTCCCTGATGCGTTCGTCCCTGGCGCCTCAACCTCTGCTTCAACAATCTCTGAATCAGCTATCTCAATAGAATCGGATCCCAATACAACTTCATTAAATCCATCAGCTTCTGCAAGCTGTTCAAAATCTCGATCAGCCTGAGTGAACTCAGGAGTGTCCTCTTCTTGCTCTTTGTTCATATATTGTGAAACATCAATAGGTGCGATTGCCGCTGTTTTGCCCACCGGAACGTGCTCACTAACTTTTTTAGAAAAACGAGCAAATAGTGATGCTGGGGCAGCTGTTTGTTCCGTCTGTCGTTTGGCAGAATATCCTTCTATCGCATAATCCTCAACCGTGATCTTTTCCTCGTGATTGTCACCTTCGTGAATCTCGCGAACAACATCTCCTTGAGCCGTTGCCGCCATAAGCGGTGTTGCGGCATCTCCTTCTACCACATCAACAATCTCTACAGCAGGCGTCGGCGCTTGTTCAGATTCCACAGCAATATCCACTGGATCCTGAGCAGATACCCGAGCAGAATCTTGAATAGGCGCTTGAACAGGCTTCTGCATAGAATCCTGAGCCGATGCTTGAGCAAAATCTTGAACGGGAGCTTGAACGGGGGCTTGAGGAGGTTCCATTGCAGCAAAAGCTTCTTTTGTTTCTTCAGAAACAGTTGGAGCCTGCGTTGCATTAATTTCTGCATACAACGCTTCGAGACGCGCATTTAATACGGGATCAGATGAAGCTGGCGCTACAGCAGAATCGTTATCAAGGTTTGTCTCATCAGTCACAGGCTGAGACGGCATACTTACATAATCCCCTGCACGTGTTGCATTTGTCGGAATTGCATGAGCATCCGAAATGCGCGATGCGGGTGTATCAGCATAACGCGAGCGATGCGTTGGAGTTGTTGGCAAAACATCGGGCTTATTGGCGCGTGCCTTGGCTTGAGCAGCACGAGCCCATGCCGGCGTTTTATCGATCGATGACCCCATCCCCGTCGCGGCCACTTGAAGCGCTTGAGGTGTTTGGCGCTCGAACGCAACTGGCGTTGACGCCACCTCCATACCTGAGGCGTTTTGTTCAGCGGGAGAAGAAGCTTGGACAGAACCAGCAGCTTCTGTAGCGGTATCTGCAGGAGCACCCGCTGGAGCACTTGTCGCAGTACCTCTAGCAGCATCAGTAGCAGTAGTAGTAATAGGACCCGCTGCAGAAAGAGATTCGGTGTCAGAGCCTACCACCTCATCGCCATAAGAATCATAGGAATATTCCTCATAGGCAGAATCAGAGTTTTCTTGTTGCTCGCGATAAACTGCTTGATCAAGATCAGCAAATTCAGAAACGCGAGGTGCTACTTCAGGAGTTTCTGTCACATCAAACGTAAACTCAGCAGCATAAGGATCCTCGGCACCAAAGCCGTCACCCTGAACTAAACGTGTGGAAACATCACGTACAGGAACCGTATCTGCGATAGGCTTGCCTGTAAGCGCCACAATTGCTGCCTTGGCTGCAGCAAGGGACTCTTCAGGAGTCATATGTTCAACAGGTTGCGTTGGTTTTGCCACATACGTAACAGTTGCGCCCTCAGGCATTTCGCCCGACTCTTCCAACGCTTCAGCTCCTTGCACCCTTGCTCCTGATTGAGCGGCACCCGCTTCCATTTCTTCTGCGCTCACCATGCCACGGCCTACTGCACGAGCGGCTTCAATCATGACTGAAACACCAGCAGCATTACAGTTTGCTCCGTTGTTATACTGTGCAACCTTGTTTAGGATGCAAGAAATTAACGGTAGCGCCAACAACACCAAGCAAATGACAAGCAGTACAGTCAAAACCGTAGAAGCGACACCAGTATCCGACGTGAAAAAGATGGTTTTAATAAAAAGGAAAATTGCCGTAGCAGGAAGCGCAGCAATACAAACAGCTTTAATTATGTGGAGATATTGGCCAATAATACCTTGAGTTTCTTTAGTTGCCTTCTTGCTGTCATAATGAGAGACAACAATAATCTTGCGGCGCTTAACACCATTTACCTGGTTTGGAATATATTTTGCAACAACGTTTTGACTCACGCCGGTATTAATAAAGCGTGTTAATACCGGTTTGCCAAAAAGCTCAAGACCATAGATCCCGCAGGCCAAAATAACCAAAATAAGTGCAGGCAACTGCATGATAGGGAAGATTAGCGCGACCAAAGCAGAAATAAAAGCCACACCATAAGCAAGAACACGTATCAGATCAGGATTTGTCACACAATTGAAGTCCTCTATCGTGGTAGAGAATCCTGCAGATTTCTGAAGCTCTTCTGCAATATAAAGCGCAGCTTGCTGCTCCTCTTCAGTTCCCGCTGGTCGCGGACCAATTTCTTCTGACAGATACGCGATATCGTCAAGCATGTTGGCCATAAAATGCCCCTTACCAAGCTTTTAGGTATTTATGAAATAGCATCAAACCCTCATTTGGGCATGACGAGCTATGTGTGTTTTGTCTACACGGAGTAAGAGTATACGTTATTTTGTAGATAAGCGGTGCAGATTGGCGAGAGAAATCATTAACATTACGGCAATTCGTTCACTTACTCTTGCGTACCAACACCTAAATAGTCACGCAAAAAGGCATCTGCTACTGCCACATCATTACGTACCGCATCATAATGCTCAACAAGGGTTGCCCCTTCTTTTTCATAGTAGTCAACGATGATTTGCGTTAACTCCTCTGGGAAGGATGCTGCAAGTGTTGTTGCCTCTTGATCTGCTTGATTATACTGAGCATTAAATGCTTCAGCGGTTTTCTTATCCTGAATTAAAATAGCCGCATCAGACTCAAGCGCATATCCAATCGCCTCAATACGCTTGCCACAATACACACTCAACGGATCAAGAGCAGCCTGCGGACTCAGCTCCTTTGCCGCCTGAATCTTCTCTTTTGCCTGCATAAAGCTTGCACGCGCGCTTTCAAGATAGGTATTAGCTGCTTCTACATGCTCCGGCGTTGTGTCACCTACAACTTTCGCCGCTTCGGCCATAAGCGAATTGCCCTCAGTAATAACATCCTGTGATTGCGCGATATTATCAAAGGCTTGTTTAGCATTTTTATCAAACAAAAGACGCTGCTCTGCTAAATCAAACAGCGTACGCCGTGCTGTTATAGCATTAAGGACATGATCAAGCGCTTGCTTGTCACGCGGTGATTCAAGCGATGTATTCTCAATGTTACCCTGTGCAATATCAGCATAATGTTGCGCTGAATCAAGGTTGGTAAGCCCATCGGGGATAGTGGCAGCAAGCTCATCAGCACGCACAATCGTCTCATCATCAAACGGCTGAGAAAAAAACGTATCAATTGGCACCATAATCTGATCAGAGCTTGCAAGATACTCACATGACGTCTTAATGAGCGCCTGATTAGACTGCACCCGCTCATATTCTTTAATTGCATAGGTTGCACCCATCACACACAAAACACCAACAACCACCAGGATGACAGCGATACTGGTAATACGTGCAACACGCCGCGCACGCTGACGCCGTTTGATCTCATCTTGTGCTTCTACCTGTAAAAAGGTAGGCGATGGGTTAGCATGCGCATGGGTATGAGCGCCATCTTGCGGTTTTATGCGCTTACGTTTTTTCTTTTTTGGTGCTGAGACAGAACCTAAAGGATTTGTCTCTGCCTGATCAGAAAAAGCTCCTGCTGCATGAGGCGATGAGCTCATCGCCTCTACAACTGTTGTAGGAACATCTGCATCTGATTGACTAGAACGTCTGAAAAATCTCCGTCGTCTTTTTTCTTTAGAATCTGCAGCAAGATTTCCTAAAACGTTAAAAGAGATTTCATTTGGTTTACCTTGGGAGAATTCAATCAAATGGAGAGAATCTTCTTCGCTGCGGCGTAACCGACGAATGATCTTTTTATTGGTCTTTTTAGAAGAATCTGCCATCGCTTGTAATCCTATAAAGCAACGAATATTGCTTCTCTATTCAGATTCCTTAGTGCTTACATACGAAGCAGCAAACTCAGCAACACGTGCAACGATTTCATCTTTAGGAAGCACTTGAATATTGTTTGAAGGAAGAGAGTTCAAGAATTTCTTTCCATAGTACTTAGTTAGTAAGCGCTTATCCGCCAATACAACTACACCTTCATCTGTTGCGGTTCTAATCAAACGTCCTACTGCCTGCTTTGTCTCAATTACTGCTGCAGGAAGTGAATAATGCGCCCAGGCACGATCATCAGCTAAGGCGCGCTCACAAGAAAGTGGATCAGTAGGTAGTCCAAAAGGAAGCTTAGGAATAATAACACCTTTCAAGGTAGCCCCTGGTGCATCAAAACCTTCCCAAAAACTCTTGAGAGCAAACAAACTTAAATGCTCATCTTTCAAAAAGTCATCACGAAGACCTTTAGTAGAAACACCCCACTTTTGACAAACAAGGCGCAAATCTTCCTCTTTAAGCGCTGGATTTACCTGGTCAAAGCATCGTTCCATATCTCGTCGGTTAGTAAACAGAGTGAGGAGTGAACCGTGAAGAGCCAGGTGTAAACGCGTAAGTAACTCTTGCAATTCAGATAAATACTGAGGATCTTGAGGCTCAGGCATATCTTCAGGGATATAAATTCTCATATGACTATCAAAGTCATAGCTCGAGTCGACTTGGACAGTATTTGCCCGCGAATCAGGCGATTGGTTAAGCCCCATCGCCTGTTCAAATGAGTCAAACCCTTTATCTACTGAAAGAGTTGCAGAAGTATATATCACGCTATAGGTATTTTGATAGAGCGTCTCATTAAGCAACGTTCCAACATCAAGCGGTTGAACCGTAAAAACCTCATTCAATTTATCCTTTGCGCGGTTTAGACGCACACTTCTTACTTGGTTGCTGCTCTGATGAGAAAATACAGCTTCGAGTGCTTCTTGCACTTCGCGCAACTCAAGTGCCACAAGCGCGATTTCACGCTGTTCTGACGTTATTATCTCGAGCGACTCTAAATATGCAACGATATCACGTGCTGCTTTAATAAGAGTATCGAGCGTATTGTTAAGCGCTTGAGCGCATTCATTTACCCTAGCAAATACTGAGCTTTGTCTAATATCATCATTAAGCCAAAGCTCGCTATATTCATATCCGCTCTTTTTGCTCTGTGGGTCAAAGTACAACAAGTCCTTTGCGCGTAAACAAAACTCTTCTGCAGCCATAGCGTAAGCACCACCTGCCTTAAGAGCCTTGCTGATAAGAGCATCGAACAGATGTTTGGCCTCTGAGGTAATAGCTGTGTTTCGTTGTGCGCGCAAGAAAACGTTATGACGCGCCTCTTCAGATGCAACTCGACGCACCAATGACCTGATTTGTTCTGATGCAAGACCTGTTGATAAAGCAGAACGAGCCTCATCCTCTGCGCCATGTGCCTCATCGACCGCCCAGAAACGAATAGGAGGAAGTAATTCTCCTTCATAACGGACATCCCAAAAGAGGAGTGAGTGATTAGTAACAACAACATCAGAGCGTTGAGCTTGATCGCGAGCTCCATGCACAAAACACGAACGTCCGTAAAATGGACATTTTCTCCGTAAGCATTCCGCACTTTTTGTAGAAATCTGCCATTTAGGAAGTGCTCGAAAATCAATTTTGAGTGCATCCATATCATCAAAATCAGTTTGATCAATAAAAGACAAAAGACCTGCAAGTGCTGGTGCCTGATGAATTTGATTACCTTTAAACGTTACAAATTGAGGACCTTGTTCAACAAGACGATTAATTTTGCGATTACATGGATAGTGCGTAAAACCCTTAAGCGGTGCATACGTAATATCAAGTGCACTCTGTAAAAGTGGCAACTCTTTATTAACTAGTTGATCAAGAAGAGCATTGGTCTTAGTTGCTACTCCAACTGTAATATTGTTATAGCGCGCTGCATAAGCCAAAGGCACCAAATAAGCCATGGATTTACCAACACCGGTACCTGCTTCTACTGCTAAGTTAGTAGATGTTGCAAGCGCATGATTAACTGCAAGCGCCATTTCAATCTGTTCTTGACGCACCTCATAGGACTCATATAACGTACCAACAAGTCCATCAGGAGCAAAAGCAGCTTCAATTTCCTCATCGGTCGCAAAGCGTAACGTCACTGGTTGGTCAGCTTCTGGAATAAGTGTTTCACGTGAAACACTGTTACTCTCATCAGTATGAACTTGTGTCAAATTGCTGTCAGAAGTATCCGACTCATAGATGGGCGTCCCATCTGGATTAATGCCCACGATGATTGTTTCACGTGAAACAATTTCATCAGCAAGCTCCTGAACTGCATAAACACTGTCAATCAATACCTGCTCGCCAGTTCGTTGCTCATCAAGAACAGTATCATCATAGGCGGAAGCATTATTAGCAACATGCTCTGCATGGATAAAAGCATCATGTCGCACTTGTTCGATTTCATTGTTGACCGCTGCTGATCGTGATTTTCGTAAACTATAAGCAGGAGCCTCATCGTTGGCTAATTGCTTAAACACAAAAGAGGTATTCCACTCATCAATTGTTGTCATATCAGCAATATGAGCAACAAGAGCAGGAGGCATATTGGCTACTCCAGCAAGTAGGATACGATATACCAAACAAGTTGAAACAACATCATCATCAGCACGATGCGTAGAATCAGGACCACCAAACGCACGCACAAGATCAAGAAGCCGGTGCGAGCTAAAACGGGGGAGCGCAATACGTGCTAAATCAAGTGAGTCAATCCACACATTCTCTTGCAGTGGTTCACCTTCAAGTGTTTTAGTGACAAAGGTTCTATCAAACGCTGCATTATGCGCCACAAGCGGCACGTCGCCCACAAATTCAACAAGCTTACGCAATGCTTCAGCAGGTGTGGGAGCATCAGCAACGTGCTCCTGAGTAATATGGGTCAAATGGGTGATTTCATCCGGAATAGTCTGCCCAGGGTTCACAAACGTGATATACCAATCAACGATTTCACCATTATGCATACGTGCAGCTGCAATCTGAATTAATTCATCGTGATTAAATGAAAATCCTGTTGTTTCAGTATCAATAACAACTACATCCTCAAGTACGCCAAAATCATGGCTTTGCGCATATTCAGCAAGCCCCTTATAGCGTTCAATCACACGTTGAGGAGTGTTTTCTAAGATATAGTCCTTGAGATGTGGTATGGAGTATGTACAATCATTTTTCATAGACTTAAGCCTATCATTGCTTGCGTATTATTGCGGCCAACTTTCGCAAAGATTCGAGGAGAAACCATGGCAGATATTGGATATTACGGAACGTATATCAAGTTTATGACTGAAGACAAGCGTACTGCTTCAGGATTCTTAGGTGCTGACAATATGGTAGGCGACCGATTTACTATCGAATCTGAATATGACGATGGAGTGCGTACAGGATATATCGTCAATCCCTTTGGTATCAAAATGGGCACTGTAGATGACAAAATCCTCGACAAAGTCGAAGTCCTAAAAGCAAAAGGGTGGACAGTAACAGCACTTCTTGTATTCGTCGCTTTTACTGAAGAGCCACAACCCGGTTACTATTGGGGAGAACTCGCCCTTATTGCGTATGATCCCAAATATGAAGCCGCTTTCTCTAATTGGATTTCGCTCGTAAGTAAAAAACTTGGATCAGGCGTGCGTCCTGATCTTAAACTAGGCTCCAAAGGGTTTAACCAAGTTGTAGAAAGCGATGGGTCTTGGTTCCCAAGCGGACGTCACCAACTTCCTCCTAAACAAAAAGGCACTGCGATTGTTAAATCTGAGCGCTCGAGCACTGAGCGATTAGTCGATCAAGCACGTAAAAACAATATCGGCTGCACTATTGCAGGATGGGCGTTTATCCTCGTTTTAGTCGCTTTACTCGTCTATATCATTCATATCTGCGGTGTATTCTAGGCAAGAGCATTCTCAATCATCATAGTACACACTTCGCTAAATGAAATACCATCAGCACGAGCTGCATCAGGAAGTAGTGATGTAGCAGTCATACCAGGAATGGTGTTAGTCTCTAATACCCAGAAAAGTCCCTGGTTATCCCTAATTAAATCTGTACGAGAAACTCCTTTGCAGCCAAGCGCTTGATGCGCTGCAAGCGCTAACCCCTGTGCTTGCGCTGTCTGTTCTGGAGCAAGAGGAGCAGGACAAATATGCTCCGACCCACCTACCGCATACTTTGATTCAAAGTCATAAAACTCATTCATAGGAACAATTTGAATCACAGGTAGTGCTTTTGCTTGCTCATTTCCTAGTACTGCAATGGTGTACTCATCGCCAGCTATAAACGTTTCAGCAAGAGCATGGCTATCAATTTCAAAAACCGACTTGATAGCTTCAGTAATTTCATCGGCACTATGGCAAATATACACACCTAAAGCTGAGCCCTCAGTAGTGGCTTTAATAACACAATCAACACCTACTTGGTCGATAATAGCAGCAGCCGTCAAACCATCTTCAGCAGCAAACTCAATCGATTTTGGAGTACGAATACCAAACCGTTCGTACATCACTTTAGCACGTGCTTTATCGAGCGCCGTGGCGCTTGACCACACGCCAGACCCAGTATAAGGAAGGTCGATTGTCTCTAAGAAGCCCTGAATAGTTCCGTCTTCGCCATATTTACCATGCAGCGCAATAAACGCCACATCAAAATTCTCTTCAATCAGACGTACGAGATCGTGTCTATCCGCTGGATCAAGTACGGTCACTATAAAGCCAGCCTCAATAAGTGCCACCTGGACACCTTTGCCTGATGATAAGGATATTTCGCGCTCTCCGCTTTTACCACCGCAAAGAAGGGCAACACGGGTTTTTTGAGGAATAATAGCCATATTCTGCTTCCTTTTAAGCGTTTAAATACATTTAAGTTATAGGTAACCATCGGTCGCAATGAGTATATCAAAGCGACCGTCAACCTGAGTATAATAGCCATCATGAAATCTATTACGACATATCCTCTCACAGAGATTAAAAATCTCTTACAAGACCTTGGACAGCCATCCTTTCGTGCTCAACAGCTCATTGATTGGATCTATGTTAAAGGGGCTACAAGCTATGACGCAATGACAAACTTACCTCAAACGTTACGCACTCTATTAAGTGAGCATTACCCTTTACATGCTCCTCGCATTATTGATAAGCAGATATCTCATGATGGTACACGTAAGTATGTTTTGGAATTTGACGATGGGGTGAAAGTTGAAACGGTTGGCATACCATCGTTTGATACTACTCCTGAAGGAGATCCTAAACATCTTACGGTATGTTTTTCAACCCAAGCAGGATGTCCTATGCAGTGCGCTTTTTGCGCTACAGGGGCAGAAGGATTAACTCGAAACCTTTCTTCAGGAGAGATGATTCTTCAAATTATTACGGTGCAAAATGATTTCCAAACCCGTGTTTCTCACGTTGTTGCCATGGGGCAGGGAGAACCGTTTTTAAACTATGATGCCACCCTTGAAGCGCTTCGTTTTATGAACGCAAAAAAGGGACTTGAAATTGGCGCGCGTCATATCACCGTATCAACCTGTGGGGTAATTCCAGGGATTGATCGCTTTGCTCAGGAACCTGAACAATTCACGCTCGCAGTTTCTCTGCATTCTGCTCAACAAGCTATTCGTGATGAGCTTATGCCACAATGCACGCGCTGGCCACTTTCTGATCTTAAAGAAGCGTTATGTTCTTATGTTGATAAGACTAATCGTCGCGTATCTCTTGAATACCTTATGATCAAAGATCTCAATGACACACCTGAAGCTCTACAATCACTCTATGACTTTGCTGATGGTCTTCTTTCTCACATTAATTTAATTCCTTTCAATTCAGTTGATCATTGCTCTTATCAACCAAGCACTGAAGCGACCATTATTCAATTTCAAAAAGCATTAACGCGTGTAGGTATTGAAACTACAATTCGCAACTCACGCGGATCAGATATTGCCGGCGCTTGCGGTCAATTAAAGAACAAATTACGCTAATAAATAGCGACAACCCCTTAGAGCGATTCTAAGGGGTTATAAGCCGTAGGTTTTATTATTTTGTAGAGTTATTCGACTTAATTGTTAATCTCGTCTCAGATTTGATTTCAGCAAGCCGTTTTTAAGCCTCTTTCGCGTGAGAAATTGCCTCAACAATTCTCATAAGATCTTCTTCTGTCTCAAATGGAATCTCGATCTTATTCTTACCTTGAACCGTCTTGACGCGCACTGGTGTTTCAAGAAGACGTGTTAAACCGCGTGCAGCCTTTTTAAAACTAGGCGGAGCAGGTTGACGTTTTGAAGGCTTGCCTTGTGCTGCTTCTTTTCCAGCAAGAAGACGAGCGATAGATTCAGCCTCACGTACAGAAAGTTTTTCTTCCATCAACTTCTTAGTTAACGTCTTACGTCCTTCAGGTGAGGGAATAGATAAAATTGCACGCGCATGACCAGCGGTGATTTTTTCCTCAAAAAGAAGTTGCTGCGCTTCTTCAGGTAACTCAAGTAAACGAAGAGCATTTGCAATAGTAGAGCGTCCTTTAGAAACCGTTTGAGCAACCTCAGATTGCGTCATACCCTTACGCTCCATAAGGCGCTTATAACCATAAGCTTCTTCAATAGGATTAAGATCAGAACGCTGAATATTTTCAATTAATGCCAATTCGAGCGCTTTATCACTGTCAGCAGACCAATAACGTACCGGGATTGTTTCCATCCCTAATAACTTACAGGCCTGATAACGACGCTCACCCGCGATGATCTCGTAGGTTTCACCACGTTTGCGAACTAGAATAGGTTGTAAGAGTCCGTCACGTTTAATTGATGCTGCTAACTCAGCAATTTCATCTTTCTTAAAGCTTGTACGAGGTTGGTCAGGATTTGGTTTAATCTTTACCAGCGCAACTTCTCCTACTTCACCTTTTTCATCGGTTTTTTTAGTAGGGGTAGGAGTGGCTACTTTAGCTTTAGCCGCTTCTGCTTGTGCTTTAATGCTTCCCATTTCAGGTTCAGGGTTTGATTGCGCAGATGGCTGTGTTGGTTTCTGTGAAACATTACTGGTTGATGCTACCGTCGGTTTTGGCGATGGGGTGGCAACAGCACTAGAAGTTGGCGTAGATGATGACTGAGTAGTTTTGGTCTGTGCTTGAGCTTGAACTTGTGCCTCTGACTGTGCCTCACGAGCAGCTTTTGCGCTTCGAGATGCTGCAAGAGACTCAGTTAAACTTGGTTTTAAAGGCTTTTTCTTAGGACCTACCGCACTCCGCTGTGGCTGAGGACGACGTGCCTCACGCTCAACAACTTTCGCATTTTCAAGCGCCTCATCGCTAAAAATAATATCATGTGCCTCTTCAATAACAGGCTTCTCTTTCGGAGTATCAGTTTGAGAAGAAGGGGATTGTTGTGTTGATTTATCGACCGCACTTGAGTTTTCTACACTCGTTTGAGCTGATGTAGGGGTCGTTTGAGTAGTAGCTGCTTGCTTTGTCTCTGCAGTCTGAGTAGGCTCAGGCTTACGCTCTGGCTTTGGTTCAGGTTGAGAAACAGGAGCTGTTGGCTCAGCAGCATCAAATAGAGCATTTAAGCCGCGACCAAGTCCGCTTTTTTGCTTAGGTTTAGCCACGAGCGATCACCTCTTTTGCTAGTTCAAGATAAGCATCGGCACCTTTGGTACCGGGAGCAAATTCAATAATTGATTGTCCATAACTAGGAGCTTCCGAAAGTTTTACAGAACGGGGAATCATAACATCAAAGACCGCAGGTCCAAAGTATTGACGTACCTCATCTGCAACATTATTAGAGAGATTAGTGCGTCCATCATACATTGTGAGCACAATTCCAAAGATATCAAGACTTGGATTTAGGATACTTTTGACACGTTTCATTGAATCGAGAAGTTTTGTCACACCTTCAAGGGCATAAAACTCACACTGAATAGGAACAAGTAACTTATCAGCCGCAACAAGAGCATTAATGGTTAACAATCCAAGCGATGGGGGGCAATCGACAAGAATATAGTCATAACGCCCACGAAGTGAACCTAAGGCATTTTTAAGTCGATTTTCACGAGCCATTTCATTAACAAGTTCAACTTCAGCACCTGCCAGATTGATAGTTGAGGGTAAAACATCAACCCCTGGAGTAACACCAGCTAAAATTACCTCTTCTACTTCAGTATCACCTAAGAGAACATCATAAACACATGCCTCTACATCACGCTTATCAATACCAAGACCACTCGTTGCATTTCCTTGCGGATCAAGATCAACAAGTAACACTTCTTTTCCCATAAAACCAAGAGCGGCAGCCAAATTAACTGCTGTTGTTGATTTACCTACACCACCTTTTTGATTAATGATGGCAAAAATCTTGGTTTGTCCTATAACGTGATTAACAGGAGGTTTCTCTCGATATGGAACATAATGAGGACCAAAGTCTTCTTCCTCATCTTCCTCTACGGATTCAACCACTTCAACTTCAACTAGTTCTTGTGGTACTTCTCGCTCAATAACAACAGCCTCTTCATTAAGTTCATCTAATGAAGCTGATGTTTGAGCACCATCCACGTCTTTTGGCTCTTCTTGCTCTGATTGCTTTTTAGTTGTATCAGATGATTGATGAGTGGGAGTCGCTGATGGATTTAAACTTTGTTTCAGATTCCCAAAAAAGCCCACGAGAGCTCCTTTCTAGATATGTTGGGTCTGATTATAGCGAATTCCCTATAAAACTAAATCACCTAGTTGGACTTTTTAGGGGAGAAAACCAAAGTATTGTAGGAAATCACCTAATTTATACGTTGTAGTATGCACGGTTAGTCTTATATGAGTTTAAAGAAAGTTTGATATAACTCTGATACAAAAAGAGAACCCTTATGTTTCACGTGAAACATAAGGGTTTGTTTACCTTACTCAGTTACTGTTAAACGTATGTTTTAGAATTATAAAACACTCATAAAAACTAATATGGCTTTTTTTGTGCCATACCTATGCGGCGTGGTAATGTCACTTGAGGATCTGCAATTTTTTCAAACACTAGTATTGAACGATGAGTCTCACTATCTGATAAAACTAGCTCTCGTTGACTAATTAATTGCATCCCAAGGAGTTTTTGCAGTTCTTCCGCATGAGAAACTTCTTCTTCACTTGGTTGTCCTTTATAACAAACAAGATAACCTCCCTTTTGTAAAAGGGGTGCAGCTAACTCTAATAATGAAGGAAGAGAAGAGAGAGCACGTGCAGTGATAACAGCAGCTGATTCTGGTTCTTGTTGTGCTAACTCCTCAGCACGACCAGTATATGTTCTGATGTGATTAGTGAGGTTGAGTTCGGTAATAATGCGATCAAGTGCTTTAATTTTTTTACCTACTGAATCAACAAGAAGAGTTTCTCGTCCTGTTATAATCGCTAATGGAATCCCAGGAAATCCACCACCCGTACCTAAATCAATTAATCGCCCAACAGGCGCTTGCGATACTTCAGGGATCCCTTGCAATGAATCTTCTATATGAAGAAGTTGTCCTTGCTCCCAATCAATAATGCGAGTGAGGTTAGTAATTGTATTCTCTTGAATAACAAGCTCTAAATGTTTATCGAGCAGCTTACGCTGCTCGATAGTGGGATTTATATCCATGTATATTCCAATCTAAATAAGCGTGAAATGTTTCACGTGAAACATTAGCGAGGAATAATCACAACACGACGTGCGTGTCCTTCTCCTTCAGATTTAGTCTCAACGCGATCATCATTGCGAAGATAAAGATGAACGATACGACGCTCATAGGGGGTCATAGGACGTAGCTTTATACGGCGATCTTGCTCTACAGCACGTTGTGCTGCGGAATAAGCAATGTCTTCAATTTTTTGGCGTTGGCGTGATTTATATCCCTCAACATCAATAACCACAGGATATCTAAAACCTAGCTTGCGATATAAAATTGAAGTAATCAAGAATTGAAGAGATTCTAAGGTGCGACCATGACGTCCAATAAGAACAGCAAGGTTATCACCGGTAATATCAAGAATAAGTTCTCCTTCATCACCTTCATACTCATCAATCGTAACTTCACCTAATTCGAAGTATTTAAGAATATCCTGTAGAACAGCAATTGCAGTATCAGCTACCTCATCAATCTCTTCATCAGTAAAAGTCCTTTCATTATTATCAAGGACTTCTTCAACCTCTTCTTCTATATTCTCTTCTGCAATCATCTCATCATCAGCTTCATCATGAGTTGTTACTTCAAACTCATCATCAGCTTCTCCATCAGAGATAGCCTCAGGAGAGTCATACTCTACATCATTAGTTGGATCATAATTCTCAATCATTTGTTTTCTCCTTAAAATCAAATCTCCCCTTCTGAACTAGAAGGGGAGTAGTCGGTAAAGTTAGCAATCATAGTATAGTATGAGCTGCTTTCTATTTTATATTAAGTAAATAAGTTGCTTTACTTTTTACTCTTAGTTGGGCGAGGTTTTTTGACCTTACGAGTAACTTCGACTTCAATAGGTTTTAATTCCTTTTGTAATTCTTCTTCCTCCGCATCACGACGTTTTAAGATACGCATGGTAATCTGCTGTTGGAAAACACCAAAAAGTGAAGATACACCCCAGAAAAGCAAAACACCTGCAGGAGAACCCCAACCAATCCACAACATAAAGAGAGACATAAGCCCCATCATAATCATCTGTTGCTTTTGCTGAGAACCAGCTTGTCCTTTCAACATCAACATTGAAGGCAAGAAGGTACAACCAGCAAAAATAAGTAACAAAATCAAATAAGGGATAAAGGGAGCAACACCTACACCAAACATAGTTGCAGGTGAAGCAATTAAGTTAGGCAAAATATTATAGAACGAATAATCAGCACCACCCGTTCTTGATCCCATCTCATTCAATACTTGAAATAAAGCAATAAAGATAGGCATTTGCAGAAGCATTGGTAAGCAACCTGCAATAGGATTAAATCCTGACTCTGCGTAAAGTTTTTGTGTCTCTACCGCAAGCCTCTGTTGATCATCGGCATACTTCCGTTGAAGTTCCTGCATCATAGGGTTGAACTTTTGCATTTGATACGATGATTTGATTTGCTTTTGCATCAAAGGGAACAAAAGCAAACGAAAAATCAACGTAACAATAATGATAGCTAAACCCCAGTCAAGGCAGAAATTGTAGAAGAATTCGATAATGTAGAAGATAGCATCTTTAAATGCGTCCCACATATATACAAACCTCTCAGTCTAATGTTTACGCCTTAAACTAAAAGTTTCCGGCACAGGATCATATCCAAATGATCCTCCTGGTCTACATCTCAAAATACGACGTATTGTTAAGTAACTTCCCTTAAAGAAACCAAATCGCCTAAGGGCGATAATACCGTATTCTGAACATGTAGGAGTAAAGCGACAGCATCCAGGAAAATGTGGAGAGATAGCTATTTGATAACACCTAATCAAGCCAATCACAACTCGGCGTGGTATAGCTTGAATAAATGTTACGATTTTATCCATTATTCACACTATCCTGTAAGATATCAGCAATAGATTTCCTACATTCTCCAAGCACTTTACTATAACTTACTGTGTTTGTTTTTCTCTTTGCAAGGAAAACAACATCAATTCCGGGCCAAGGGCCGCCCAAATCATGACAAAGTGCTCTCATACGTCTTTTTGCGCGATTACGCCACACTGCGTTTCCATTCTTTTTGCCTGCAATAAAAGCAACACGGCCGCTAGGGCCGTGCTTGGATGTTTGCATAACTAATAAGGTTACCGCTGATGTGTTGTAACGCTTACTATGAGCAAAAATATCGGAAATTTCCGCGCTGGATTTTATTGTTCCAACCACGGTTCTCCATTCATTTAGACGCAGAGACGCTTGCGGCCCTTTGCGCGACGTGCAGAAAGCACTGCGCGACCACCCTTAGTAGCCATACGAGCACGGAATCCGTGGGTCTTTGCGCGCTTATGATTATTTGGTTGATAGGTGCGCTTCATTACCAGTCCTTTCAATAATTGCAACTTGAAAAGTATAGCGTCCCTTACATCCTTGTCAACTGACAATTTTTAGTGTTTCCACCGTATAGAGCCTAAATTTCGCTCTTTTTCACTATAAATTTTAGCCACGAAAAAAGACTTATTCGGACGAGTATTACGCGCGAGACCAGAAGTTACATTCAACCATATCTAAAATATGATCCTGAATAACCCAATGGAAAGTGTTAGCAAAATAACCATCCTCAAGATCTAGGGCTACATCGAGCGCATACACACGCAAAGTGTATTGATGGTCCTTATCAGGTGGGCACGGTCCAATATACCCCTGAACAATCTTGTGTGCCTCTTGCACTCCCACTTCCTGAACGGTCTCATTAAAGCGGCTAACAACACTATTTGATCCTTGTATTGCGCCCCAATAAGGATCTCGAGCAGCACCTTCAGGAATTTCACGTGTCGATGGGTCAATATTGCACGCAAGCCAATGAATCCATGCAAAACCACAAACAGGGATTGAATCAAAATCATAGAAAGCAAGCGCTAAACTTTGAGTGCCTTGAGGCACATCGTCAAGAGAAATAGGAAAAGATAAGATGCAATTTCCTGCACTTCTTTCTGATTCTGCCGAATATTTACCATATGCGTCAAGTAAATAGTTTTGATCAGTAAGGGGAAGAGTAACTTTCACGATGATACCTCCTATACGTATGAATAGTTATAACGTAAGGGCTATTTCATATCCAATATCGGTTAATACTCGTTTTTTACCTTGTTGTTGAATAAGACCAGCATCCATAAGCTTAGAAAGTGCGTTATGAACACTACTAACAGCGATTCCTGTCTTATTGTGAAGCTCAGTGACTCCTAAAACCTCATGAGGGAGTAACGCACGCAGGATTACTTCTTCATTCGGTGTGAGATTAGATGTCGCCTCGTCGATAAGGTTTTGATCTGTAGCAATCTCTTTCCGCGGCATGAGAGAAATCGTGATAACAGCACCACCGTCAGTATTATCTTCAATAGTGTAATACCCTTTTTGCGCTGTTAAATAATCGTGCATAAGCGGAAAACCTGAACCTACACCTCTGATATAGCGTTTCATAGGCTCAGTAGCTGAAGTGAAACCAGGCTTTTGTACAAGGTCTTTGTGCTTAATCCCTGGTCCTTGGTCAGTAAAGCGGATAGTGTTACCTTTATCAAGAATCGAAATAACAACTTCTTTAAAGCTGGCATGAATAAAATTTTCTGACACCTCACGAATCACGGTGTAAGGAATCATACCACCCTGTTCTTGCGCATTTTGGTAGGTTAAAGAGGCAATACGCTCGATAAATTCATGTGTTGGTCCCCCTTCAACTTGCACCACACGAGGAGCACTTCGTAAATCATCATAAATTGCAATACGTGCTGGATTTATAAAGTGAGAATAATCTTGTTCTTCAGTTGGCGATGAGATTTGACTTTGCGCATTTAGCTGACTTACTTGAACCGGACTTACCCCAGGAGGTAAATCACTTGGCTGTGAAACAAGTTGCGACACAGGTTGTGAGATAGGTTGTAAGATAGGCTGTTGAAGAGATTGTGTAAGTGGTTGCTGTGGATACCCTTGATACGGATATGATTGTTGGTTCTCGTAGAAGTTTATATAAGAACCTTGTAAGGGATCAATTATGCCAGGATAAGACTGATATCCAGGATAGTTAGGATAGAAGGGTTGCGCTTGATCTATATCTTCCTGGTTTTGCTGAAAGGGATAAGGATAGACCCCACCATTCATGGTGGCATATCCAGGATTAGGCTGCACAGGTACATCAAGCTGGGGATTATCAGCTTGCTGATCTGAAGAAATAGGTTGTTCGTTTAAAGGATCCATATACTATTTCTTTAAGACTTTCATACAACAGCAGAAACTTTTTCATATTCTTTCATCTTTTCATTCTGATTGTACGGTGTTTCACCGTATTTAGTGGGATTAATTCGCTCTTAAATAAGATATTTCACGCCAATTTTCATTTTCATTCAACTTTTCAACTCATTTATTTCGTGTTTTCCAGGTTTTCAAGATGTTTTCCAGAAATTGTTGAAAAGTGTAAAAACTCACCTGAAAATTCATGAAAGAGTTGATTTATTTATGAGTTATTTAATGGGAATAGTGTTGAAAACCACATCTCTGCATATGTTATGAGACCCCTTTTTATGAAACCTACAGGGTGTAGAAAAGCACAGCTAAAAGAGTAGGACAACAAGAGTAATTACTTTTTAACCAAAAAATGAAATACTAGTATTGATTTTGGAATTAAGTTATGGTTGCTTACATTTCCGCAGTTCACACGTCATTTTTATACTGTAATTATTTTTAATTACGAAAGATAAAACCAAAAATAAAAAGTATATCTTTTATCAGAAATCTTCTTGACAAATACGTTTAAACCAACTTATTAACAGCAAGACAGGCCTATTTTGTCGTCTTTTAAACACTTTACACAATGATTGGACTCAAAATTGTGCAAAACACTGCTTTATCCCTCACCACTATTGTGCAAAACTTTGTTATACTGACATGCGCACGATTAGGAGAAGGGTTATCACTATGGATATTGAAGAAGTTTGGGAACATCTCATAACGCAACTCAAGTCATACCCTAATGTTAATGACTCCCAAATTGACGCCTTCTTTTCTCGCTTAAAGATCCAAGCCGTAAGTAGTGGCTTTATTATGTTGACATCTCAAACAACCTTTATTAAAGAATGGATTGAAACGCATTACTTACAAGATATTAAGCAAGCACTTGAAGATATCTATCATATTGATTTCTTTATCCAAATTGAGGTTGATCCCTCTCAACCCGTATCTAATACTATTTTTTCCTCCCCAACACCCACAGCACAACCGATTACTGCGGCAGACTCTTTAGAAGGATCCTCTTTATCTCCCCTACAATCTGATCAGCACACAGCCAACTCTCAAACAACAGTACAGGGATTAGATAATCAAGCAGATATAAGAGATTCTTTTCAACGAACCACACCATTTGAAAATACGGATACTCAATCAGCGATACGCGCCATTCCTCAAAGTCTCACACAGACTCAAGAGAGAGAAAAGTACCAAGATCAGACGCAAAAAACCCCTCTTGATGTACAAAATGGCGGAACTCCCAACGGATCTATCTATAGTGCAACACAGGGAGCTGATACCGTCGTATCACCTCTTCAAAACAATCAGGTCAATACCATTATTCCGGGATATAGCTTTAGTAACTTTGTTATTGGTGAATCCAATCGTATGGCATATATGGTTGCTGAAGAGGTAGCATCACGTCCTGGTATTGAAAATTACAACCCGCTATTTATCTACGGCAAGTCGGGTGTAGGTAAAACACATCTCATGTGTGCTATCAATAACTTTATTATTGAAAATTATCCTAATCAGTTCCGCGTGTTTTATATCGATACTGCAGAACTTGTGAACAGTTACTCGCTTGCCTCTATCGAAAAAAGTGTTGATAAAAATAGCTTCAAGAACTTCGATCGTTTCTTTGATAACGTTGATGTGCTTTTAATTGACGATGTGCAGAATCTTCAAGGAAGACCAGCCACACTCGATATGGTATTCCAAATCCTCAATAGAATGATCATGCAAGGTAAACAAATGATTCTTGCAGCAGATCGCGCGCCAAAAAATATTGACATTGATGAGCGTTATCAATCCCGTTTTGCACAAGGCACAATTATTGATATCCAGCCTCCTGATGATGAGACCAAGCGCAATATCATTAAATCTTTCATCCATCAACGTGAAGAGGAAGAAGGAATGGAGTTTGATCTTGACGAGCGCATTATCGACTACATTGTTGAGCGCTCATCATCAAACGTACGTGAAGTGCGCAGTGCAGTAAGTACTATTATTTTGGAAATAAAAATGAACCAAGGTGAAGATACCTCGGTATATGAGCTTGAACGCAAGCTAGAAAATCATTTCTTAACGCAAACCAACCGTATCACAGTAGATGTCATTCTTGAGTCGGTAGAGGAATTCTTTAAAATCAAGGCAGAAGACCTCTTTGGCAAAAGCCGTAAAAAGAATGTGAACCACGCGCGCCAAATTGCAATCTATCTCATTAGACAACTACTTAATGAGCCATATGAAGCTATTGGTGAGATTTTCAATCGCAACCATACAACCATTATGTATTCCAATGATCAGATCGAGCTCAAACTAAAAGAAGAGCGTGATCTTGCAGAAGAAGTTGAAGCAATCCGAAAACTTATTAAATACCACTAATCCTCACACGTCGTGCGTAAACGCATCGTGCATAAAACACGTCATACATAAAGCACACCACGCGCCACCCACCGATAAAGCACGGTTGAAACATATGGGTAAAACCCTTCTGGTTTCTGTGGATACTCTGCGCAAGAGATACGTAAAACCAACCTAAAACTCTCAGTAAGAAGGCGATGGGATTAACGAGATACCGCCAAGTTTTTGTGGAAAGAAAATGAGATCTAAACAGGTTTATCCCATCGCCAAATAAAGCGCTCAACGGGGCAAAGGCAAGATTATTAACTTTTAGACATTCCTTATTACTACCCCTACCCCATTAAATAAAAGAAATAAAAGAAGTAATCGAGCACAACTCATCCTACCTAAGTATTTTCATATTTTGTTTAAATCACGCATAATGGCACTACGACATCGCAGACGTTATATACTTCACGATACACGTTATTTTCACATGCTTGATTTCGTGAGTCGCGTGACAAGTTACATGACAAAGTGATTCGTTAGCTTCATAAGCACCAGGGGAAGGTTTGTTTATATGAAATTTAGCATTAATCAATCAGAATTACAGCAAGCGTTAAGCGTTGTTGTTAAAGGATCATCCACTCGCTCCACACTCTCTATTCTTGCTGGTGTCTACATTCAAGCAAATCAGGATTGTGTTACGTTGCAGACAACTAATTTGGAATTGTCTATCAAAATGACCATCCCAGCACTTGTTGAAGTTCCTGGCGAAACAGTAGCTCCTGCTAAGTTATTGCTTGACATTATCAAAATCCTTCCTGATATGGCGGTAAGCATCACCTCAGAAGATAGTGATCTGATGGTCTTTTGTAACAACACGTCATATAGCTTAAAAACGCTCAACCCCCAAGATTTCCCTACCTTCCCCGAAATCTCAGTTGAGCAGCAGGCGTCATTCCCTTTTACTACCTTTGCAAGCATGGTTAAATCTACCGCTAAAATTGTTTCTCATGATGAAACGCGTGCTATCTTGACGGGCGTTCTCATTTCTCAAGAAGGAACGACGCTTAAGATGGTTGCTACTGATTCATATCGCTTGGCGGTAGATGAAGTTGCGCTTCCACAAGAAGCAGCTAATGATTTTGAAGCTGTTGTCTCAGGAGCTTTTTTGCAAGACATTGCAGGATTACCAAACTCTAATGAGCCTATTACACTTGCCTTGAATGATAATCAAATCATCATCACGTACGGTTCAATTACCTACATTAATCGTCGTATCGAAGGGCGCTTCCCTAATTATAAACAACTTATTATGGATGGTTACTCCACCCGTGCCACCCTCAACACTTCAGAGTTTATTGCTGCGGTACGCCGTGTTTCGCTACTCTCTAATAAGGTGTCACCAGTAGTAATCCATATTGATACTGACGCTAATATTGTTACACTCACCACTAACTCGCAGGAAGTGGGTAAAGCACAAGAAACAATCATGTGTGCCGTAGAAGGTGAGAGTGTTGAAATTGCTTTCAACTTCCAATTCCTGCTTGATGGCCTTGCTTCTATTCCAACTGATGAAGTAAATCTTGACCTCTTTGGTTCTATGAAACCAGGTATTTTGCGCGCACAGGGAGATACGCAATTCCTTCATCTCATTATGCCGGTTCGCGTGTAGAATAAAAGAACCGCGAGGGGAGCATAATGAGTCTCACTATTACGGGATTCGACTATTACAATTTCAGAAATTATGCGCGTTATACCCAGCAAGATCTGGGGAATATTACGCTTTTCATTGGTCCAAATGCGGTGGGAAAAACCAATATTTTAGAGGGACTTCATCTCACGACGGCGCTCCGATCATTTCGCAATCCTAAAACCGAGCATCTTGTGCGCTTTAATGAGCAGAGTGCGTATGTACAAACATTTATTGGCGATGATGTTCGTGCGCTTGATATCAAACTCACGATCCAAAACAATAAACGTACTTATACCCTCAATGGAAAACGTCGTACACCTTCAACAATTCGTGGCATTCTTCCTGCAGTAACCTTTATCCCTGATGACCTTGCATTAATTAAAGGTCCTCATGCCCAGCGACGAACACAACTTGATGAGTTAGGCGCACAGCTCTCCCAAAACTATTATGCAGTCATGAAAGACTACTTAAAAATAGTGCGACAAAAAAACCACTACTTAAAAAACCTTGCATCGCCTGATGTTCTTGTGTCAATTAATGAAGTACTCGCCTCAATTGGTGCTCATTATTTTGTTATGCGCTCACGTATCCTACATGAGCTTATTCCTTACATCCAAACGTTTTACACTCAGATTTCTAAACGTGATGAAGAGGTGACTATCTCTCTTGTTCCTTCATGGTTAAAAGAGACTGTTTCGGATGATCGACCATTTTCTCTTGAATCACCTGAAGTATACAAATCATATAACGTGCTTAATACATCTGCTTCTTCCTGTTCAGAAGATACGTTTCACGTGGAACAACCATTAACAAAGCAAGGAGTACAAGAAGAATTAATTCGTGCTATGCAAGAGCGTGGGCAAAAAGAATATGATCGACACATCAGTCTTTTTGGTCCTCATGCGGATCATATTAATGTATTTATTAATAACCGTAATGCACAGCAGTTTGCAAGCCAAGGCCAACAACGCTCACTCGTTCTCGCGTATAAATTAGCTGAGGTGGCGCTTATTAAAGATCGCCTTAATCAAAGCCCGGTTCTTTTGCTTGATGATGTAATGAGCGAGCTCGATGCTGATCGACGCGAGAGTTTATTTAAAGTTGTATCAGATTCTGTTCAAACTTTTATCAGTTCTACCACGTTATCCTATTTTAGTCCTGAAATTTTGGATCGCGCGCAGGTCATTCACCTAGATAGGGAGTAGTGGTACATGTCTGATACAACCTCGACAACTCATATAGCAAGAACTCATATGACACAATCACCCCCATCAGCAGATACTAGTGATGTAAATGAGCGTCTTAATAAAAGCTCCTCTATTTCGTCGCTTTTTTCACACACGAATCAAAATATTCCGCAAGAACTTCGTGATTCACTTACTAAAGAGCGCTACATCAAACATGTGCAGAGTCAATTTGCGCAAACAGTAACGCCCGGTATTTTACGCCACGTTAATGCGGTGATTTTTATACGTGATGAACTCCATCGCGACGAAACTATTAAAGCTTACAAACTTACGGTATATGTCGATGGGGCGCCCGCACGTGCAGAACTTAATAATAGAGTTGAAATTATCATTACTAAGTATCGTGAACTTTTTAATTTAGTCGTGAGTGTTTTTGATATTAAAGTATCTCGTGGCAAGTATCTTAAACTTCATCCCTATCAAGAAGAGTTAAGTGAACTTGATACTTCAGGAGCTTGCAAGATAACACGTCAAAATTACCCTGCAGGTATTGCTGATATCTCTACTCATAATCCAGAACGAGCGCGCGTGATCTATGAAGCGCTTGTCAATGAGGCTATTGCACAAGACTATAGTAATTCAGATGATCCTCCCGTAAAAAAAGGCACGCTGATCACTTCTGATATTGATGCGTTTGTGGCCCCGTTAAAACAAGGACCACTCCAAGAATCATTCAAACGTTTACTAGTAGCTAAACAGCAAAGTTAACTTAACTTTGATTATTTCATCAAAAGTTTTTATGATCTCCCCTCAGAAACCGTCTGAGACTGTTTCTTGATTATCTAAAGAGTAAGTGCCTTACCAGAATCACTAGAGTAATAAAGAATGGTATACTGCACTACTGGAAAAATGGAGCTAAAAACAAAAACTAATAAGTTATTCACTCAACTAGGTACCTGAATAAGTACCTGAATAAATACCAAATAAACAATCACTATATGACAACCAACGTATAAAGGATAAAAGGAGTAAGTTTGGCTGCAAAAAACGAGACTAATTATGGTGCTGATGCCATCCAAGTTCTCGAAGGACTTGAAGCAGTACGTAAGCGACCTGGTATGTATATTGGTTCCACCGGACCACGTGGACTTCATCATCTTGTCTATGAGGTCGTCGACAATGCGGTCGATGAGGCCCTTGCAGGGTATTGCGACAATATTATTGTTACTATCCATCCTGACAACTCCATTACCGTTGATGATAATGGACGTGGTATTCCCGTAGAAAAGCATCCTAAAGAAAAAATTCCTACCGTGGAGGTAGTTCTTACTATCCTTCACGCAGGTGGCAAATTTGGCGGAAGCGGTTATAAAGTTTCTGGTGGTTTGCACGGTGTAGGTGTGTCTGTAGTAAATGCACTCTCAACGCGCGTCATCGTGCAGGTACGCCGTGACGGTAAAGAGTATGAAATTTCATTTGATCATGGCAAAACTTCCGAGAAACTCCATGAGATTGGTGTCACAAAAACTACCGGTACTACCGTTACCTTCTGGCCCGATCCTGAGATTTTTAAAGAAACAACTGTTTATGATTACTCAACACTCCAGGCGCGTTTCCGTGAGATGGCCTTCCTTAATAAAGGTCTCAAAATCACCCTTATTGATGAGCGCACTACTGATGAATCTGGTCAATACACTACTGAAGTCTTCCATGCAGAAGGCGGTCTTCAAGATTTTGTTAAATTCTTAAACGAGGGTAAAGAGACACTCAATAAGCCAATTTATTTTGAAGCAGAAAATGCCGATGGGGTTGTTGAGATTGCCATGCAGTGGTCAACCTCATACTCCACCAATATGGTAATGTCATTTGCTAATAATATCCACACAATTGACGGTGGCACCCATCTTGATGGTTTTAAACAAGGTGTTACCCGTACGATGAATGATTACGCACGCTCAAAGGGTCTTCTTAAAGAAAAAGACTCTAACCTCTCAGGTGATGATACCCGTGAAGGACTTGCTGCAGTTGTATCAGTTAAACTTCATGATCCTCAATTTGAGGGCCAGACTAAGGGTAAGTTAGGTAATACTGAGATTCGTGGTCTCGTACAAACTGCCGTTATGAAGGGATTAGCGGAATATCTCGAAGAAAACCCAACTCCCGCAAAACGTATTATCAATAAAGCAAGTCAAGCGCTTAAAGCACGTGAAGCAGCTCGTAAAGCACGCGAGATGACGCGTCGTAAAGGCGTGCTTGATTCCTTCTCACTACCAGGAAAGCTTGCAGACTGTTCATCTAAAAATCCCGCTGAGTCAGAAATCTTTATTGTTGAGGGTGATTCTGCGGGTGGTTCTGCTAAGCAAGCACGTGATCGTAAATATCAAGCTATCATGCCTTTGCGCGGCAAAATTTTAAATGTCGAGCGCGCTGGACTCCATCGCTCACTTTCTTCTGATACAATCTCGTCTCTTATTACTGCAATTGGCACTAATATTGGCGAAGATTTCAATGCGGACAACGCGCGCTATCACCGCATTATTATCATGACTGATGCTGATGTTGATGGCGCACATATTCGCTGTCTGCTTCTTACATTCTTCTACCGCTATATGCCTGAGCTTATTAGTCGTGGCTACATTTATATTGCGCAGCCGCCACTTTATGGTCTCAAGAAAAAGGGCGGCAAGAAGTTGGAGTATATCTTTAATGATGACGCACTCACCGCTCGCTTAAATGAACTCGGTGATAAAGATGGTATTTCATTGCAGCGCTATAAAGGTTTAGGTGAGATGGATCCCGAGCAGTTATGGGAGACCACTATGGAGCCGACATCGCGCACCCTTCTCCAAGTCTCTATTGATGACGCAGCAGAGGCTGAGCGTGTGGTATCTGAATTAATGGGCGATCAGGTTGAACCGCGTAAAGACTTTATCCAAAAGCATGCACGTGACGTTCGCTTCCTGGACTTCTAAGTCAGGCTGTACTCCCAGCAAGCGCAAACTCCTAACCTACACCATTTTCACCTCTCCCTTAAACGAAAGGTATTTACGTGGCTGATAACACAACAAATAATGATGACAATCTAGAAAATCTACCTGAGCACGAGCAGTCTTTTGATGAACGCCTCGAGCACGCAACAGACGCCGACCAAGCTGATGCACAAGCAGAAGAAGCGCTTGAGCAAGAGGCTGCAGAAACCAGCTCTATTACAGCTGAAGCAACGGTGTCTGTCGATGGGTCAGACGTTGCTGCAGTAGAAGAAACCTTATCGACGGTACTCCCGGCTGAACTCTCTAAAGAAATGCGCACGTCATTTCTTGAGTACTCCATGTCGGTTATTGTCTCCCGTGCGCTTCCAGATGTACGTGATGGCCTAAAACCAGTTCATCGTCGTATTCTCTACGCTATGAACGAGTCAGGTATTACACCAAAGCGTCCGCACTCAAAATCCGCACGTACCGTTGGTGACGTTATTGGTAAGTATCACCCTCATGGTGACTCTGCGGTGTATGACACCATGGTTCGTTTGGCGCAACCATTCTCTATGCGTGTTCCTCTGGTTGACGGTCATGGAAACTTTGGCTCCATTGACGGTGACTCGGCAGCTGCTATGCGCTATACCGAGGCTCGTCTTGATAAACCAGCTATGGAACTCTTGCGTGACCTCGACAAAGAGACGGTAGATTTCCAACCTAACTACGATGAATCCTTAGAAGAACCCGTAGTTCTTCCGGCTCGTTTCCCGAACCTCTTAGTTAATGGTTCATCCGGTATTGCGGTTGGTATGGCAACCAATATTCCGCCCCACAACTTAGGTGAAGCTATTGATGCAACCTGTCTTATGTTGGATAACCCCGACTGCACTGTTGATGACATCTTAAAAGTTATGCCTGGTCCTGACTTCCCAACGGGTGGCATCATTATGGGGCGCTCAGGTATTAAGGAAGCTTACGCTACTGGACGCGGCTCTATTACTATTCGTTCAAAAACCCGCGTTGAGGAAGATAAGCGTGGTAAGCAATCCATTGTAATTTCTGAGATTCCCTATCAGGTTAACCGCTCTAATCTCTTAAAGAAAATTGCAGATCTGGTTCGCGATAAGAAGCTTCCTGAAATTTCAAACGTGCACGATGGTGCTGACCGCCATGGCATCGACATTATTATCGACCTTAAATCAAATGCCATTCCTCAAGTCGTGCTCAATAAACTTTTCAAGCACACCCAACTTCAAGTGGGCTTTGGCTGTAATATGGTCGCGCTGGTAAACGGAATTCCGCGCACGCTTTCAGTCAAAGAGATGCTCCACTACTATATCGAGCACCAAAAAGAGGTTATTGTTCGTCGTACCAAGTATGATCTCGCAAAAGCAGAAGCACGCGCTCATATCCTTGAAGGCCTCGTCATTGCGCTCGATAATATTGATGAAGTAATTAATATTATCCGCAGTTCCAAAACTGACCAAGAAGCAAAAGATACGTTGATGGAGCGTTTTGCGCTCACGGAAAAGCAAACCGAGGCAATTTTAGAGATGCGCTTGCGCCGCTTGACCGGCTTAGAGCGTGAAAAGATTGAAGCGGAATTAGCTGAGTTGCGCGAGCGTATTGCTTACTTCAAGCGCGTTTTGGAAGATGAATCCCTCGTCAACACCATCATCAAAGATGAACTTACAGAGATTAAAGAGCGTTTCTCAACACCGCGTCTCACCACTATTTCAGATGAAGTAAAAGACTTAGATGTTGAAGATCTCATCGCTGAAGAAGAAGTAGCGGTTACCGTTACTAAGGCCGGATACGTAAAGCGCATCCCGGTCAGCGCTTATCGTCAGCAAAAGCGCGGCGGCAAAGGAATCCAGGGCGTGAACTTGAAAGAGGCAGACTTTGTTGAGCACCTCTTTATTGCGTCTACTCATGATTACATTCTCTTCTTCTCAACCCGCGGTAAAGTTTACCGCGTTAAGGTCTATGAGATCCCCGAGGCTTCTCGCCATGCTCGCGGCACTGCTATCGTGAACCTTCTTCCGCTTGAAAAGGGTGAAGAAATCCGCGCGGTTATTTCTACCAAGACCTTCCCTGAGGATGAGTACCTCATGTTTGCGACCGAGCAAGGTATGGTTAAAAAGACATCCATGAACCTCTACGATCGCACCCGCAAAGACGGCCTCATTGCCATCAATCTTAAAGAAGGCGATGAGCTCATCAGCGTCAAGCGCGTCTCCCCCGGTGAGCGCGTTATGATGGTATCGTCAGCCGGCAAAGCAATCACCTGGGATGAGAGCGAAGTCCGTGCGATGGGTCGCGACACTATGGGTGTTAAGGGTATGACCGTCCCTGCGGGCACACGCGTTCTTGATATGGAAATTGCAGATCCTGGCTCTGAGCTCTTCGTCATCACTGAGCTTGGTTATGGTAAGCGCACGCCGGTTGCAGATTATCCACTCCATCACCGCGGTGGCCAGGGTGTCTACACTATTACCATGACGCAAAAGAAGGGCCTTCTTGCGGCTATGAAGATTGTTCATGAAGATGATGAGCTCATGATTATCACTAACGAGGGTATCATCGTAAGAACACCAGTCACAGGAGTTTCCCAGCTTGGCCGCTCTACGCAGGGTGTTCATGTGATGAACGTGGCGCCGGGCGATAAGGTAACTGCTGTCGAAGTTGCTACCTCGGGTTCTGGTAAGAAAGGTCATGGATCAGATTCTCATGGCGATGAGACTACCAACACCGATACCCTTGATCTCTAAACAGCTATCACGAACCCAACATACGCATTAACTAATAAAGGAGCGCTTCAGCGCTCCTTTATTAGTTAAGAATATCTTAACGGGTACCATTTCTATTCTCCCCCTTAAGAAATGTTGCGCTTTGAAAGTTTCTTCACTTAATTTCATTTTATGGGCATGTTTTGACCAGATTGGCCTTTCAGTGAGCCCTCCCGCAAAGGCAAAAACCAATCGCCGAGTATTATCAGAGATTTCGTGACAAAACCCGTACCTTCTGTGAGGATTTAGCTCGTTTTTTATAAGGCGATGTGGCTGCCAAGAAAATAGGGTCTCACAATAAGTCGAATCTCGTCATAAAGTACCATATTTTTTCAAAACTCGCCTTACTGCTCATATATGTGTAGTAATGAACTAGCGTATGAATTCCATCTCTCGTGTCTACTTCTGTCTGAAAAAAATAAAAAATGTCTACGAAGCTTGACTAGTACAAAGACAATCAACCGCATTAATTTAAATTTTGGAAAATATTCATTTCTACTTCAAATAACCTTGGAAAATATACAAAAATGTACTTATAAACCCTTGGAAAATATGTATCATACGAGCTAGAGCACATAATCAGGAGATCATTATGCTTAAGCGAAAGATATATCATAAGCTGCAGGAGTGGCGTAGTTCAGATCATCAAGATTGTCTTCTTGTAAAGGGTGCACGACAGGTTGGTAAAACATATACCATCACCCAATTTGGAAAGTCTAGTTATAAAAGCTTTATTTCAATCAACTTTATTGAATCGCCTCAGTTAAAGTCTCTTTTTGAAGGAGAGCTTTCAAGTGACCATATAAAAAAACAAATGACTCTTCTTATTCCAGGTATCGAATTCATAAATGGAGATACTCTTATCTTTCTTGATGAGATACAAGAATGCCCTAATGCGCGAACAGCACTTAAATTTTTAGCTCAAGACAAAACAATAGATGTTATTGCATCAGGTTCACTACTTGGACTTTCATACGCAACAGTTACTTCTATCCCAGTTGGTTATGAGCGGCACATAGAAATGTATGGTCTTGATTTTGAAGAATATTTGTGGGCGTTAGGTTACAGCGAGGAAGCTACAACTCTCTTACGGGAACATTTTCAAGCACTTCAACCATTACCTGATGAAGTACATAAAAAGATGCTAGATATTTTCCGTGAATTTATGGCAGTAGGTGGTATGCCTGCTGTAGTTCAAGCATTTATAGAAACTAATAATTTTGCAACGGCATATGCTGAGCAGGAGAAAATTCTTGCCGCGTACCTCGATGATATTGCAAAGTTTGCGGATTCAACTACACGGAATAAAGCACGAGAATGTTACTTATCTATTCCGCGACAATTGGCAAAAGAGAACACAAAATTTAAATATGGGTTAGTTGAGAAAAAAGGAAGCGCTCGAAAATTTGAAACGGCTCTTGATTGGTTGCGTGATGCAAGCCTTATTAGGTATTGCAGGTCGGTATCAACACCACAGTTTCCTCTGCGTGCTTATGAAGATGAAAGCAAATTTCGTGTGTACTTAAGTGATCCAGGCTTACTTTGTGCAATGTATGGATTTGAAATGATGGCAGCTATTACTCATGATAAATTACAAGGCCCTATGAAAGGTGGAATCTACGAGAATATTGTGGCGGATATACTCGTAAAAGCTGGACGTGACCTTCATTACTGGATAAATGATAAAGGAAATATTAAGATCGAGTTTTTGCTTGAGAAAGATGCGAGTGTCGTGCCTGTAGAAGTTAAAGCAAAGCGCGGCTCAACTGCATCATTAAATAAATTGTTAGAACAAGACAATGTGAGATATGGGTATAAGCTTTCCGCAGAAAATATTGGTGTTACGGGCAAGAAAATTACATTGCCACTATATATGGCAATGTTTCTTTAATAAATTGTCAATCTACTGAAAACTTTCAGCAATATACAAAAAGTTGTCAATGAAATGAAAATTTAAATAACGATAGGAATCTCGGTAAGTGACTCAGCCTACTATTCACTTCTTTACATCCTTTCTAACAGGAAAGAAACCATCATGATTAATCGCCTCGACTATGAACACCAACTTGAAGTATGGAAGGATAAAGATGTTATTAAGGTAGTAACAGGTATTAGACGGTGTGGAAAATCAACCCTGTTACAACTCCTCGCACAAAACCTCATCCGCCAAGGGGTTGATAAAAACAGAATCATCACTATTAATCTTGAACAGCTAGAAAACGAGCAGCTGTTCGATTACAAAACACTTCATGATGAAGTACTTTCGCGCGTAACTTCACGACAACATTGGCAACCTCACTTCAATAAAAAAGATTGCCGATACCATGACTTCATTCAGCACTAAGATATCAACTAACACCATTGCAGAATGCCTCAAGGGTCTTTGCAATAGTTGCATTTTTTATCCAACCAGGTGCTATAACATTCTTTGTAGTTACGACACTATAAGGAGTCGAATATTTCCAAGTTGCAGAAACCATTCAAGATGAGGCGACGAAATAAAGAGAATTAGCATCCCTTAAAAAAATTTCCGATAACAACCCCAAAACCATCCTTACCCTAGATGATTGTTATTCCTATTTTGTCGATGGGATTAAAATAATGAACACACTTGATTACTTCATGGAGTAGTCAAACAAACAAATAAAACCAATCACACAAATAGCAGGTATATAAGGTAGTACCTGCTACGCGTTAATCATATAACGGGCACAAAAGGAAGCAATACTCATGATCTACGACAATATCTTAGAAGTTATGGGACACACGCCACTCATCCGACTAAGTCGCATGGCAGAACCAAACGCAGCCGATATTGTCGTGAAGTTCGAGGGTATCAACGTCGGTGGATCCGTCAAAACCCGTACTGCTCTGCAGATGATTGAAGAAGCGGAAAAGCGAGGAGACATCAATCCCAACTCAATCATCGTTGAGCCAACCAGTGGAAATCAAGGCGTCGGTCTTGCGCTCGTGTGTGCAGTCAAGGGTTATAAGGCCATTATCATCATGCCGGATTCGGTATCAGAAGAGCGCCGCAAACTCGTGCGTCACTATGGCGCTGAGGTTATCACTATCCATGATGCCGGCGATATTGGAGAATGCATTGCGCGCTGCATTGCTAAAGCGGAAGAATTAGCTGCAAATGATCCTAATGTTTATGTCCCCCAGCAGTTTGAAAACGTGGACAACTTGCGTGCGCATAAATATCACACTGCGCTCGAGATCGTGGAAGACATCGAGTGTCACATCCACGGCTTTTGCTCCGGTATTGGCACGGGCGGTACCATCTCAGGCGTCGGCCAGACCTTGAAGCGCCTCTACCCTGACATGGAAATTTGGGCGGTCGAGCCTGAAAATGCCGCCATCCTCTCAGGCGGTGGTATTGGAACACATTGTCAAATGGGTATTGGCGATGGGTTAATTCCTGACATTCTTGATCAAGAAATTTACGATGAGATTTGTGTGATCTCAGATGAGGAAGCCTTACAAACTGCACGTGATCTAGCATCAAAAGAAGGTTTGATGGTCGGCATTTCAAGTGGTACCAATGTCGCAGCTGCCAAACGTCTTGCGCGTAAACTTGGTTCAGGTAAAACCGTTGTCACGATTCTTCCTGATACCGGTGAGCGCTATTTCTCAACAGACCTCTTTGCTGGTGAATAGGTTTTTTAGATACTGCGTTTACTAGCTAGGGTGCCTAATATATGTATTTATGGAGCCAATGTGGCTAAAGGAACAACAAACACCCCATCATCTCTCTTATATGCTGTTTGAGTTGAAGTTAACACCATCAAGAAAGAAGGTTTTCCTTCGTGTTTGGATTCAACACGGTTTGCAAGTTTGAGTAAATGTTGCGCACCTTCCTCAATGCGACTATTGCCCATTTTGACTTCGATAGCTCCCCAACGTCCATCAGGTAATACAACTACTGCATCTGCTTCAAGTCCTGTTTTGTCTCTATAATGCTTTACGTCACCTCCCATTGCATCAGCGTAAACACGGAGATCATGTATGCAAAGAGATTCAAACAGAAGACCGAAAGTATCAAAATCATGTATCAACTTTTCTGGAGTGGCGCCAAGCATAACTGCAGCAATGGAAGGATCACAAAAATGTCTAGTTGGACTCGTGCGTACAGCTGTCTTCGAGCGTAATTTAGGATTCCATGCTTCCATATCTTGAATAACAAATGCACGTTTGAGTGCATCAATATATTCTGCAACAGTTACGTCTGAAGGTTGGTCGCCTTGCATATCATTTCTAATAGTAGAGAGAGAAGCTTCAGTAGAAATATTGTGAGCATATGATCGCATGATAGACCGCAACCATGTTGAATTGCGTCTCTTTCCCTCAAGTTCGTCTATGTCTGAATCAAGCATTTCAGTTACATAGTTAGAAGCTTGAGCCAATGCAATTTCATGATCATCTTCTATTACTGCTTGAGGCCAACCGCCTCGGCATACAACATAAGCAAGATCCATAATGTCTAATTTAGCAATGGCACCAACTGTTTGTTGATCTGGGTTAGAGGAGGTTTCAAAAAGTGTTTTTAATGAGACAGAACCTGATGATTCGCCTGTTTCGTAAAGAGACATTGTGCTCATTTGCAAACGTGAAATACGACCAACCCCTGAATGAGCAGGACGCTTTTTCGGTGTTGCAGATCCTGTGAGAATATATTGTCCACGTTGACCATTTTGATCAACTGAAAAACGTACGGCATCCCAAATTTGAGGAGCCATTTGCCACTCATCAATGAGACGTGGTTTCTCTCCTTCTAAAATTACAGATGGCTTAGAATCTGCTAATACTAAAAGCGCTGGACTTGTATCAGGGTCTTGCAAAAAGACAGAACTTCGCGCAATTTGCTTTCCCGTTGATGTTTTTCCACACCATTTAGGACCTTCAATTTGGACAGCACCTGATATCTTGAGTTGCCACGCTAAACGTTCGTCAGCTATACGGGGAAGATATTCGAATGACAATGAGTTCCTCCTTTATGCTCACCAGTATCATACCATGAACTTGGCAAGTTGGACTGTTTTGACTTGGCAAGTTGGACTATTTTGACTTGGCAAGTTGGACTGTTTTGACTTGGCAAGTTGGACGTAACGAGCTGTAGTGGTAGCTAAGCCTACAATAACCCAATAGGAATCACGAGTGTGTCACTATCAAGAGCACTAACTTCTAGTGATGAATTATGGGAAAACGGCATTACAGAAAAGACACCTTTTGATGGATTAATGTCGTTTAGCGAAGCTACTGAGATTTGGGGACTAAGTGAATCCGCGCTTCGTAAGGCTATCTCTTACGGGAAACTTGTTGCTGGTGTAGATGCACGAAAATATGGAAAACAATGGGTAGTAACTGAATCGGCTATGGAACGTGAATATGGAGTACCTGTTTATACGAAACTAAACTAATAAACTATGTAATAATTAACTTGCCAGGAGGACAATATGTTCTCGAAGTGTCAGAGTAGCGAGGTTCGTACCTCGCTTTTTTATGTTTCACGCGACTCTATAAGAATCCCGCCAACCATCTCCACAATATTTCGGGTGAAATACGCTGAATCCGTATTTCACCCGGACCAGCCACAGCTTATCTCTCACAACCCTAGAATTACAAAACCCACCCCCTGTCTCTTATACACATCTCCGAGCCCACGAGACAAGAGGCAATCTCGT
>UQML01000011.1 GCA_900542265.1 uncultured Eggerthella sp.
CTACACCCTAGAGTTCGTCGGCAGCGTCAGATGTGTATAAGAGACAGTCTTTACACCACGAGCAAACGCAGCCGTGTCAACGTTTGCCTTTGTCTGTTTATTATTTGCCCTCTGGTTTGATGTCTCAAACATAACAGGACACATTCGTTCGTGTAGAGAACTCAAAAAACAAATCAAAAATCATGCTGGTTAAATAATGCCTCCTCTAATAAATTAAAGAGGAGGCATTATTCTTGCGCATTCTTTAAGAAGTATAGTTTGGCAACTTGTCCAGCAATATAGCTACCAGTTGCAAGGCGCCTCTCCTTGAGCTTGACGTTTTGATATAAGAACAGGAATAGTATCAAGATCTTCACCATGCCAACAGCGAACTGCGCCTTTTTCCTCAAGCGCCGCTATTTGTTCAGGAGTATATCCCTTGCTGAGCAAGTAACGTTCAGTATGATAGCCGCAAGGTTTACCTAAGATCAAAGGTGGATCATCATAAGAATCAAAGCGAATAGGTGTGGTATTAAATACGCGTGGTCCAAAGTCTTTTGATTCATAGCGTCGCAAAGCATCATTATCATAGGCTTCCTCATCAGCCAAGATATCAGCATAATCAAATAGTTTTTGATGAGGGACTTCTTGCTTCATCATGACCTCATCCCATTCATCATAATCTTTTTGAGCATACCCTTGCTCCATTTGCGAAACAACAAACTCTTGCAGATTATTCTCACGAATAGCTGCCAGAGTAGACATCCGCGGATCATCAACCATTTCATCTAAGCCAAGCATTTTCATCATGGGATTGTAATAGCGATTATAGTCAGGTAAACATATGAGAAACCAAACCCCATCGCGTGATTGATATGTATTATTAAACGGATTACGTACAGCCGCGCGATCGCACGGATAGGTTGCACCAAACTGGTGAGATTGAATCCCATGAGAATGACCCCACAGCGCAACATGGTAGAGATTAGTAGTGACCTTTTCTCCTACGCCCGTACGTTCACGGTTAAAAAGTGCAGCTACGATGCCACCAGCAAAAATGGCGGCAGCATTAAAATCACCAAATCCCTGTGGAGCAATTGCAGGAGATTCTCCTGCTTGTCTAAACGTGGCATTCACACCACCACGCGAACCCCAACAAACCGCATCATAACCAGGTTCATTGCACATAGCACCATATTGACCATAACCACGCATCTGTGCCCAAATCAATCGAGGGAATTTCTCATGCAGAGTCTCATAATCAAGACCCATTTTCACAAGTGCTTTATCACGTAAACCATTAACAAACACATCAGCATCAGAAAGCAAGTCCATAAAAATAGCCATACCTTCTTCAGTCTTTAGATTGAGGCTAATCCAGTCCTTGTTGGCGTTAACATTTTCATAGGTTGGATCACATGTTTCGGTATTTTGCCCTCCAAAACCGTAACATTGAGAGCGTTGAGGGTCTTCTGCAGGATTTTCAACTTTAATGACTTCAGCACCCCACTCACCTAAACAACGTACTGCTGCAGGTGCCGCAACCCATTCTGCCAACTCCACAACTTTTACATCATGTAACGGACCGTATCCATTCATGATCTCTGATACAAACATACTTATCCCCTCCCCGTGGTGAGCATACCCCTCATAACAAAAAGAACAGAGGCTTTATATACAAGTGGCAGCATATTCATCGACCCCAAAGAGCAATACTACACTAAAAAGGCGCTTCTATCACGCACGATAGAAGCGCCCTTCATAATAATTTAGTTCTTCACTCGTTTATTCTGCTCAATAAACGAAATTATTCTTAATGACGAAAATGACGATGTCCCGTAAACACCATGGCAATGTTATGAGCGTTAGCTGCTTCAATTACTTCCTCATCACGAATTGATCCACCAGGTTGAATGACTGCCGTAACACCAGCATCTGCCAAAACCTCTAAACCGTCAGCAAAGGGGAAGAACGCATCCGATGCTGCGACTGCACCCTTTGCTTTATCTCCAGCTTGCTCCACTGCAATACGAGCAGAATTAACACGATTTGGCTGTCCGCCACCCTCACCAACATTGCAAAGATCTTTTGCGATCAAAATCGCATTTGACTTGACTGATTTAACTGCTTTCCAAGCAAAAATCAAATCGCGCATCTCTTCAGCAGTAGGCTTGCGGGTAGTTGCCACGGTAAACGTCTCAGGATCTTCAGCAACCGCATCAGACTCCTGGCACAAAAGACCACCCTCAACGGAGCGATATTCGCAAACACGACCAGCAGGGTTTACTCCACCTGTTTGCAAAAGTCGCGCATTGGGCTTAGAAGAATACATTTCAAGAGCGTCTTCAGAAAACTCGGGCGCGATAATAGCCTCAACAAACTGTTTGTTGTTAAAGATACGCTCAACAACTTCTCCGGTGATAGGACGATTAAATGCAATTACGCCACCGTATGCTGATACGGGATCTGCCTCATAGGCACGAACATAAGCATCAACAACATTGTCTGCTTCACAAACTCCACAAGGAGTCAAATGCTTAACAATAACGCAAGCGGGGTTGTCGTACTCACGAACTGCTGCCCATGCGGCATCAAGATCAAGATAATTGTTGTACGACAATTCTTTACCCTGCATCTGTTTTGCATGGGCAAGCGTATGGGCAGCGTTGGGATAACCATTAATCTGATAGAACGCAGCACTTTGATGAGGGTTTTCACCATAACGTAAATCTTGCTTTTTAGTGAGTGTAAGACTGCAGGTATCTGCAAACTGAGTCTCCCCCTCATTTAATGCTTGATCAAGCCATGCTGCAATCGCTCCATCATAAGCAGCCGTAGTCTTAAATACTTGATAGGCTAACATAAGGCGCGTTGAAAGAAGCGTTGCTCCATCATGACCACGCATCTCATCAAGAATCGCATCATAAGATTCAGGTTTTGTTACAACAGCAACAGAAGCATAATTTTTAGCAGCCGAACGAAGCATGGATGGTCCACCGATATCAATGTTTTCAATGCACGTCTCAAAGTCAGCTCCTGAAGTAACCGTCTTTTCAAAGGCATAGAGATTTACAACGACCATGTCGATCATTTCGATGCCATGCTCTTTGGCCTGTGCCATATGATTAGGATTGTCACGCTTTGCAAGAAGTCCCCCATGAACCATAGGATGCAAGGTCTTAACGCGGCCATCCATCATTTCAGGGAACTTAGTAACATCATCAATAGGGGTAACAGGGATACCTGCTTCAGCAATTACCTTTGCAGTACCACCAGTAGAGATAATCTCTACACCGAATTCTTCGACGAGAGCACGTGCGAAATCAACAATACCGGTTTTATCCGTTACTGACATCAACACACGTTTAATTATTGGATCTGCCATTACCTAATCTCCTTTATCTAAAAGCTTGACTTCTATAATGCAGGAAGTATTTCAACACGACGATCATCAAGAAGCTTTACTCTATCCTCCACAAGCCATTGCAAAACACGCGGATATAGCTCATGTTCTGTTTTGTGAATACGTGCTTCAAGCGTATCAAGCGTGTCGTCTTCATACACCACTACAGGCTCTTGAGCAATAATTGCCCCCGTATCATATGTAGCATCGGCAAAATGCACCGTTACTCCTGTAACCTTTACTCCATACGAGAAAGCATCTTCAATTGCATGAGCTCCCTTAAATGAAGGAAGAAGAGCGGGATGAAGATTGAGAATACGTCCAGGAAAAGTCATGAGCACTTCTTCAGTGAGCATGCGCATATAACCTGCCATCACAACATAGTCAACACCCGAACGTACCAATTCAGCGGCAATTAATTCATTAGCAACAGAAGGATCTTTGTATATCTCTTTACTGAGTGAAAGCGTTGGAATGCCAACGCGTGCTGCGCGCTCAAGACCAAAAGCATCAGGACGTGAAGAAATAACAAGCGAGATTTCAATATCAAGACGCCCTGCTAAAATCTCATCTATGATCGCTTGAAGATTAGTGCCACTTCCGCTGATAAGCACACCAATTTTTAGTTTGCCACCTTCGGTTTGATTGTGCTGCATGATGTTCACGGTATTATTCCTCATCATTGACGACAAACAAAAGTTCTTGATCAACGTAGGTCACTTGTCCTGAACCAGGAACAACACGACCAACCACAAACGCCTCTTCCCCTTCAGCTTGAAGAAATGCGCATACTTCTTCAGCTTTATCAGGACGTACTGCCAAAATCATACCAAGACCCATGTTGAACGTTTTTAACGCTTCTGTTTCATCAAGACGCGCCGCACGACAAACCCAAGGAATAATTGAAGGCATGACCCAGGTGCCAACGTGCACCTCAGCATCGACTTGATCATTAAGCGCACGATTCAAGTTTTCAGAAATACCGCCACCCGTAATATGAGCAAGAGCATGCACTGCTCCAGGAAATGCGCGCAAAACACTCCGCACTGGTTTAACATAAATGCGCGTTGGCTCCAACAGAGCGTCAAGCACACTTAAACCGTCAAGTTCTTCACGCTCAAGACGTAATTCGTAGGTGGTCTTACCCTCAACACACACCTTGCGCGCGAGCGAGTATCCATTAGAGTGAAGACCCGATGAAGCAAGACCAATAAGAATATCACCTGACTCAACTTTATTAGGATCAAGCATTTCAGGTCGATCAACTACACCAACACAGAAACCTGATAAATCATATTCATGAGGATCCATGACACCAGGATGCTCAGCCATTTCTCCACCAATCAGAGCGGCTCCTGCCATTTCGCACCCATCAGCAATGCCACCAACAATTTCTGCTACCGCGTCACTAGAAAGCTTGCCAACTGCAATATAGTCAAGGAAAAAGAGGGGCTCAGCTCCCGTTGCTAAAATGTCGTTTACACACATTGCAACAAGATCAATACCAACCGTATCATGCTTGCCTGCCAATTTAGCAAGTTGAATTTTAGTACCAACACCATCAGCTCCTGATACCAAAATAGGATCTGCCATTTGTTTGGCTACTTTAATTGAAAACAAACCACCAAATCCACCGATATCACCACGAACTTCATCACGATACGTACGATGAACTGCATCTTTAATAGCTTCTACTGCACGGGCACCCTCAGCAGTATCAACACCGGCATCAGCATACGTGGTAGTTTGACCTTGAGATGTCCAGCTTGGCCATTTAGTTTGCTCATCCGTTGCAGTTGCATCGACTTTAATACGATCAGTCATGAACTCTCCTAGTATCTTTACGTGAGCACATGTCTATAAAACATGCCTTTACTGTACCGTCTATGATACAGGCTATCAGCCAATCACACAGTCACATCTTGCGCGGAGGTAAGACAATTTAAGGCAAGAAGCTCTTTTGTTTGAGCGCCGGAGGAATTGAGACTGGATAGTTGCCTGAAAAACATGCATCGCAAAAACCAGAATGCTCAGTTTTAATAGCTTCGTGTAAGCCTTCGATCGAAATGAAAGCAAGACTATCTGCGCCGATAAATTCGCAAACTTCATCGCACGTCATATTGGCAGATATCAATTGATCTTGTGTATCAGTGTCAATCCCATAAAAGCAAGGCCACTTAGTTTCGGGCGACACGATACGCACATGCACTTCTGCCGCTCCTGCATCTCGAAGCATAGTCACCAGTTTTTTACTTGTATTGCCACGCACAATCGAATCATCAATAACAACCAAACGTTTTCCAGAAATAACTGAAGGAAGAGGATTAAGCTTAATGCGAATACCCATTTGTCGCATTTCATCAGTGGGTTCAATAAACGTTCTTCCCACATAACGATTTTTCACAATACCATCTGAATAAGGGATACCCGACTCTTCCGCGTATCCCATTGCCGAAGGAAGACCGGAATCAGGAACGCCCAATACAAGATCAGCTTCAACCGGAGCCTCTCGAGCAAGAATGCGACCCATAGCTCGACGTGCCTGATAAACACTTTGGCCATCCATCACTGAATCAGGACGCGCGAAATAAACGTATTCAAAAATACAGCTTGCACGTGCCCGCGGAGGAATACCTTGTTCAGCAACCATACCATCCGCGTTGAAGCGCACCACTTCACCTGGTGCTACTTCGCGTACAAATTCAGCACCTACAATATCAAGCCCACACGTTTCAGAAGAAACAACCCAGCCTCGTTCATTAGGGAGCTCACCTATCACAAGCGGACGAATACCATTGGGATCTCTAAAGGCATAGAGCGCATCAGGACTCGCAAGCACCATCGCATATGCTCCTCGCATCAAATTCATAGCTTGTTTGATGCCTTCACGCAACGAATGGGAAACTTTAGTGACTTCACCAATAATCTTTGCTGCAATCTCAGAGTCAGTACTTGCTCTTAGTTGTACGCCATGCTCGGCGCAAATTGCATAAAGGGTTGCCGTATTGACGAGTGTTCCATTATGAGCAAGTGCAATTAAGGTTTTGTCTATGGCGCAAATATGGGGCTGTGCTGCTTCCCATGACTCTATCCCGCCGCTGGTTGAATAGCGGACATGCCCTACCGCAACTTCACCTTGCAGAGGTGCAAGCGTCGACTCATTAAAGACCTGCGTCACAAGTCCTAAGTCTTTTGACACCATAACGGTATCGCCATCACCAACAGCAATGCCTGCTGATTCTTGTCCACGATGCTGAAGAGCCTGCAAGCCAAAACAGGTAAGACGCGCTACATCATCTCCCGGAGCATATACGCCAAATACGGCACATTCTTCTTCCATACGATCAGGTCTTTGCTCGGGATAAAGCGAAGTAGCCACTCTTCCTCCTTTTAGGCTGCAGCGTCAAGCTGCGCCGATTGATCTTGTGCAGTTATATCCGTTGATCCAACCTTGGTTGCTTTTATATAAGGATCATCAGGAATGGTTGTTTCAACTACAGCAGCAAAAATAATTGCACGTCCGTCATTGTTGGTATATTCACACGTTGAGAACATAAATGACTGTCTGATATTTTCGAGCGTCAATACCGTTCCTTCTTGTTTGACTAAGGAGCGATTGAGCTTGTCTTGAATATAGGCTTGATAATCGTTTTCCGTTGGAAAACGCGTTTGTACAATGGCATCTGATCCCGTTGTTTTAATGTAGGCAAACGTAGTGCAGCGATAATTACCTCGTGGTGTCAACACATAGATACTGCGATGTTCATTAAACGTCGCTGAATCACTCCAATCAGCAAATGTCGCAAACATAGATCCGTCATTCATGTGATGACCATAGAGCGCATTGTTGCGATCAAGCATATCGGGATTGTTGTTGGCGTCAAGGAAAATAGTTCCTGCACTCGAGAAAAATCCTTGTCCACCATCAAACGATTTATGGAGGTATATCTCATTGTCTGTTCCGTGTACAACAGGATAATTAATCTTTGTACCAGGAACATAAATCCATGCACAAATATCAGGATTAATAGCGGAAAGCCCTTCCCAATCAACCTTCAAATCCGCCAAATTGAGTGTTGAAGTATCAGCATAGCTTTCAAGATCATCATAGGCTTTTTGCTGAACACAGTATTGAAGACCAAAAAGAGCAAGCGCTGCCAAGCAGAGAATTAAAACAATTGCCGCAACTACGAAGATCAAACGTGTCATAAAGCCAGATTTTTTGGCACTGGTTGAACCCGAATCAGAAGCAGAACCATGCGCAGGTGCACTCGTTGCGCGGTTTTTTCGAGCAGCCATACGAAGTCCTTCCTACCATCAAAACAAATGATGCGCCCCCCAATAAGGCGCATCACATAAATAATACCTTATGGGAAATCTATAGTAGCAAATTCCCCTTTACGATTGTTACTAAATGGTTTCGTGTTTATACATTCTCCAGACGTTCTTCGAGTGCCTCATTAATAATCTTAAGCGCCTTAATTCGTGCATAATATTTATCATCTGATTCAAGCACAATCCAAGGTGCAAAATCAGTTGAAGTTAATCTAAACATATCATCAATAGCGGCATAGTACTGAGGGTATTTATCACGATTGCGCCAATCTTCAGTCGTAATCTTCCACTGCTTTTCAGGATTTTGCTCACGCGCCTCAAAACGCTGCAATTGCGTTTCGGGAGAAATATCAACCCAGAATTTAATGAGAATAGCGCCCCACCTCACAAGATCGCGCTCAAATTCATTGATCTCATCATACGCACGCGACCATTGTTGCGGAGAGGCAAAACCTTCAACCCGCTCAACGAGCACACGACCATACCAACTACGATCATAAATGCCCACATGACCCGCTTTAGGCAAACGCGTCCAATAACGCCACAAGAAAGGATGCATCAATTCTTGTTTTGTGGGTGCAGGCGATGGGAATATCGTATACGAACGAGCATCGAGAGCTTGTGCTACACGCTTAATGTTGCCACCCTTGCCTGCAGCATCTAAACCTTCATACATGATAATTAAAGGAATACGCTTGATATACATCTCTTGCTCAAGACGACGCAGGCGTGCTTGCTCGGCCTTAAGTTCCTTTTTATAGAAAGCGCGATCAACCTTTAAGTCGTGATCGACATTTTCAAGACGCGGATAATCAGCCAAGACGTGGAATTTGCTTGCTGCAGGAGCATACGCAGAAGCCTCTTCTGCCTGGCGATGCGCTTCAGCAAGAAGCTCAGCATTTTGCTCAGCACTACGATTCCGCTCATCACTTTGAACCGTCTGAGTCCCTTGTGCAGCTGAATTTTGTGCCGCTTTTGCTTCAGCTTCTTTAGTAGCTTCATCGTCTTGAGCAGACAATGCTTGCTCAAGACGGCTCACGATAGTTTGAATAACAGACAAATTAACGCGACGTCTATCTTCAGCATCAAGCAAAATCCATGACGAATCACAGAAATTGGAGCGCTCAACCAACTCATCGTAAATGTGATACATCTCTTTATAGTGATCAAGCTGCTCCATGTCTTCTTTGTCGACACGCCAGCGTGTTGAAGGATCATCGTAGAGATTAGTAAGACGCTTTTTTTGCGTCGCTTCTGAGATATGCATAAAAAATTTGATAACTAAATAGCCATCATTGGTGAGTTGAGACTCAAAGGCATCAATAGATTCAACAGCGCTATCAAGGGTTTGTAGCAAAAAGGCGCGATTTCGTTTTTTAACCTTCTTTTTTTTATCCGCGCTCCAACGAGCATGGTTATAGAGATGTTCTGCAACAATCGAATACCAACCACGGTCATAAAACGTCATGGTTCCTCGATTGCCCAAAGCCTGCCAAAATTGCTGCATATGAGGATAGAACCCGGTTGATCCAAAATCTGGATCAGACACGCGTTTTGCTTCTTGCTCGCCAAAATCTTCGGTAACGTGAACAGAGGTGTAGCGTGCGTCTAAGTTATAAATCAGATCAGAAATACGGCTTCCTTTACCAGCACCCTTCCAACCTTCGAACAACACAACAACTCCAATACCTTTGGTGCGTGCTTCTTGTTGCAAAATAATAAGACGCTTTACAAGCGCATCATAGCGCGGATTGTATTCAGCCTTTGTTACCTTTGGCGCGGTCATATTGATAGTTTCGAGCATTTGCCTAATCCCCTCTCCTAAGCTCCACCAAACACTCTCCCCAAAGTGTGCTTCTCATGTGGGCAAACGATATGCATACGTATTGTAGCATCACTTTAAAACTATATCGTTTCGCATACAATTAGGCGCTCATGATCACAAACGATAATAAAGGCTATATCATAGATTAAGCACTACTGAAGGAGTATTTGAGAGTCTATGTCATATCAAGCCATCATTGATCTTGGTTCAAACACTGTTCGCTTATGTATCTATCATCTCGAACCATTTGCCCTCCATCACATTAAACATCATCAAACTTATTCCTGGGATCAAGACGGCATCCATATCAGTCTTAATTACAAGGTAATGGCTGGTCTTGCTTCGTTTGTGAACGATGGGGTTATGAGTAAGCAGGGCATTAAAAAAGCCACCAAAACTATCAATGATCACCTAATTCGTGCTAGTCATTTTGGCTGTGATCGCCCTGAAAACATACACATTTTTGCAACAGCCGTTTTGCGCAATTGTCTCAACTCAGAAGAAGCAAAACACGCTATCGAAGAAGGTTGTGGATTCCCCATCACAATGCTTTCTAATAAAGAAGAAGCACACCTTGGATTTGTAGGAGCAAGTCTTGATACTATTCCCGATCAAGGTGTACTCATTGATATCGGTGGAGGCTCAACAGAGCTAACCGTTTTTGCCGATGGGGCTGATCGTGATAATGTGAGCCTTTCTCAAGGTTCACTCTCATCCTATGCGCGTTTTGTTGAAGGCATCCTTCCTACTCCACGAGAAATGGAGGCAATCGAGCGCGCCTTTGAAGAAAAACTTTCGGTGCTCAATAAAGCACGCTATCAAACACCTAAGCTGTGCGGCATTGGTGGCACAGTACGCAGCGTTGCAAAGCTGTACGGTGATATGTGCAATGACGGCAAACGTATTTCCACCATAACGCGTGAGCACCTTGAGATTATTTTGGCAGCATATAAACAAAACCAGAACGCCTTTGCTCATACCGCACTCAAAACAATACCCGATCGTATTCATACATTTATTCCTGGATGCATTATTTTGCGGAGTCTTTTTTTGTTTTGCCAAGCAGAAACCTTAACGGTTTGCAAGCATGGTTTGCGTGAAGGCTGTCTCATCGACAAGATCATAATGTCACGCTAGGCACCATCGAACTATCTTGTTAAAAAATCCTGATCAAAAAAACGCGATTATCAGGAAAAACAGCTAGAATAGATACAAGATGAATATCTCATCTTTTGAGGGGAAATAAGGGGGAGCGATTGTAATGATTGCAAAAAAGAATTCAGCTCAACATGAGCCCACCCAAACTAATGAGTCGAAAGATAAACCAAAAAACAAGCGTGAAGTTTTGCCCTATATGCAAAACAGGGAACTCTCTTGGCTCAATTTCAATAAACGCGTTCTTGATCAAGGCGAAGATAGAAATGTGCCACTTCTAGAGCGTTTGACTTTTGTTTCTATCTTTTCTTCAAATCTACAAGAATTCTTTATGGTACGCGTAGGCAGCTTAACTGATCTCGCCTTGGTTAAAAAAGAATTACTCGACAATAAAACACTCATGACACCTCATGAGCAACTTGAAGCAATTTATAACCGCTGCCATGAACTATATCCTGAACAAGAGCGCATCTATAAAAATATTTTAGGCCAACTCGAAGAGTATGGTATTAAACAAAAAACGCTCCAAACAATCAATGATGAACAGCGTGAATATTTACGCTTATACCTTCAATCAAGCGTTATGCCATACTTATCGCCTCAGGTCATCAACGCACGCCACCCTTTTCCTCATTTGGAAAACGGTGCACTGTATGTATTGTTGCGCCTAGATGAAGAGGAGCGTCGCGCTAAATCCAAAGATTCTGACGAGGGTAAAAATAAGAAAAAGACAAAAAATGTTGGTGCTGATGACGCAACATTTGGTCTTATTCCACTCCCCCGTCAAGCAAAGCGCGTTATCGCATTACCTGGTGACGGAACGCAATTTATTCTTCTCGAAGAAGCGCTTAAGCTTATTGTCGATGAAGTCTTTTCTATGTATGTCACAAAACGCGCAAGTGTTATTTGCGTAACACGCAATGCCGACATTGATGCCAATGAAGGCGTTGATGAGATCGATTATGATTATCGTGAACACATGAAGCGCATCTTGAAAAAACGCGCTCGCTTAGCTCCGGTTCGTCTTGAAACCGACACACCACTTTCCACGGTAACGGAAAAGTTTTTGCTCAAGTATTTAAACCTAACACCCAATCAAGTCTTTGTTACCAGCGTTCCGCTTGATATGGGTTACGCCTGGGGATTACCTAGTTTGGTTGATGAGGAGATTGCACACGAGCTCACCAATGAGCCCTTTACTCCCTCTTGGCCAGCATGTCTTGATCGTCGTCGGTCTATTATTGAGCAAGTTTGTGAGTCTGACAAACTCCTCTCTTACCCTTATGAAAGCATGGATCCATTTATTCAGATGCTACGTGAGGCATCTACGGATCCTTCAGTAATTTCAATCAAGATCACGCTCTACCGCCTTGCAAGCCAATCGCATCTTGCTGAAGCTTTGCTTGCAGCAGCTGAAAATGGTAAAGAAGTCACTGCGCTCTTTGAATTACGTGCACGTTTTGATGAATCCAACAATATTGATTGGTCGCAGCGCTTTGAACAAGCAGGTGCAAACGTAATTTATGGTTTCCATGACTTTAAAGTCCACTCTAAAATTTGCGTTATCACGCGCAATACTGACAAGGGACTTCAGCATATTACGCAACTTGGTACCGGCAACTACAACGAAAAGACTTCCAAACTCTATACCGACTTTTCCTACATTACGACTGACGAAGCAATTGGACGTGATGCAGCGGAGTTTTTCCGCAATATGAATCTCGAAAATACCTCCAATAACTATCAAGTACTCTCGGTTGCTCCTTTACAAATTAAACCGATGATTTTGGATAAAATTGACGAGCAAATCGCGCTTGCCAAAGCAGGAAAACCCAATGGACTTCTCTTTAAAACCAACTCTATTACCGACAAAGCAATCATCGATAAGATTGCTGAAGCCTCACAAGCGGGCGTAAAAACAATTCTTTTCGTCCGCGGCATCTCCTGTATTATCCCCATGGTTGATGGCTATACTGACAACGTAGAAGTAGTATCCATTGTTGGTCGTCTTTTGGAGCATAGTCGCATTTATGGATTTGGCACTTTTGACGAAATGGAGCTCTACCTATCTTCTGCTGACTTAATGACACGCAATATGGATAAACGCATTGAAATTGCATGGCCAATTCGCTCCAAAGACTTAAAGCAGATAATCCTTGATTATCTCCAAGCTTGTCTCTCTGACACAGCAAAGCTCAGAATGCTTCAAGCAAATCTTGAATATACTCCCTTAGAATTTTTTGCCGATGAGGATGATGAATCCGGTAAGGTTGATTCTTTTGATTCGCAAGCTTATCTCATCAAAAAAGCTGCTGATGATTATCAAGAAGCAGTGCTTGAACGTGAAGAGCGTGAAGCCCAAAGATCTGCCATGGCGCGCGCACAAAAGATTCGTGACATAGATTCTATGCAACATAATCCACAAGTAACTCCTATACCACCTGCGGTTCCTGTAATTGAGCATTCTGCTCCTGAGCCAACACCTGCTCAAGAGATGGCAGAGGAAGAAGCAGTTCACGCAATAGACCGCGAAGACATGGCTGAGACAATGGCGGAAGCACCAATTGATGAAACACCCAGCCAAGATTCGACCACAGTCCGTGTAGAGGAAGCACAAGAAGCACTCCATAATCTGGATGCGCAAGAAGATTCTATCTCAACTCCTTCGGTCGCAACGCTTGATGTTGAGGAAACTCCTTTGCCTGAACAGCCCCAACGCGTTCAAGCAACCGTAATTGAAACTGAGGAAGAAAAAGCACAAAAGGCAGCTCAAGAACAAGCACGGCAAGCTCAAGAAGCGGCATTACAAGTTTTGCCTCCGACCTTCCCAAAAACCACCTTCATGCAGCGCTTGAAATTCTTGTTTACCGGTCATTTCTAAGATAATCTTGACGATGGGGCTCGACAATCAATACGATTTATCCCCATCGTCATACATGAAAATCACGCAACAAAAAACTCGCCCCTTCCGTTATAAAATGAGGCGAGTTTTGTTTTGTAAATTCTAAACCCTTAAGCGAACCAAAATGAGAAGATGCTTCTTATTTTAAGGTAACAAAAGTTCAGCAATTTGTACTGCATTTAAAGCAGCACCCTTACGAATCTGGTCAGCAACATTCCAGAAAGCAAGACCATTCTCAACTGAAGCATCCTTGCGAAGACGACCAACATAAGCGCCATCAGTGCCAGCTAAAAGACCTGGCATAGGATAAACGTTGTTATCGGTATCATCCATTACCGTAATACCAGGAGCATTCTCAAGTGCCACGCGTGCTTCATCAACACTAATAGGCGCCTTGAACTCAACATTAATAGCTTCACCATGGCAACGAAGAACAGGTACACGAACACATGTTGCTGCTACCTCTATAGACTCATCACCCATGATCTTTTTGGTTTCAACAACCATCTTCCACTCTTCTTTAGTAGAAGCATCATCCATAAATACATCAATATGAGGAATGCAGTTAAAGGCAATCTGATGAGCAAAGGCATCAATAGTCAATTCATCATCTTCAAGGAATTGCTTAGTTTGAGCATACAATTCGTCCATTGCTGCAGCGCCAGCACCAGAAGCAGCTTGATAAGTAGAAACAACCACACGCTTAATAGGGGCAACATCATGAAGCGGCTTTAGGGATGCAACCATTTGGATGGTCGAACAATTAGGGTTAGCAATAACACCATTATGCCAAGCAACATCTTCAGGATTTACCTCAGGAACAACGAGCGGTACATCCTCGTCCATACGAAATGCACTCGAGTTATCAACCATAACGGCGCCTGCCTTAACAACGGCCTCTCTAAATAACTTAGATACTGATGCGCCTGCAGAAAAGAGTGCAATATCAACGCCTTCAAAGGCCTCGTCAGTCATTTCTTGAACGATAAGATCTCCCGCAGGAACTTGACCGCATCCTTCAAAAGGAAGTGTTTTACCTGATGAACGAGACGAAGCAAGAGCACGAACCTCTGATGCAGGAAAATCAAGATCATGAAGTACTTTTAAGAATTCACGACCAACCGCCCCTGTTGCACCACAAACTGCAACAACGGGATTTGCAGGCATTTCTTTAGTCCAAGCCATACGTATCTCTTACCTTCCTTTATTCATTTTGGCAGCAATTTCTTCTTCAGAAAGCTGCGTTTCTTCAAATACACTATCAGAGTCAAGACCGAAAGCAGTATGAAGGCAACGCACAGCTGCTCCCACCTGTGATCCATCAACAACAACAGAAATACGAATAGGGCTCGTCGAGATCATTTGGATATTGATCTGATTATCAGCAAGAGCACCAAATGCTTTTGCTGCTACACCAGGACTCGATTTCATGCCGGTACCAACAAGTGACACCTTAGCAATATCTTCAGACAAAATTACCTCTGAAATACCAAGCTGATCTTTAATATTATCGATCACTTCAAGAGCCAAATCTTTTTGAGAACTTGGGAAAGTAAACGTGATATTTGCCGAGCCATTACTTACTGCATTTTGAATAATCATATCAACTGATACCTTATTTGCAGCAAGCGCAGAAAACACCTTTGCAGCAGTTCCGGTTTCATCAGACAAACCACGTAAGGTAATTTTCATTTCTGAGGTATCATGAGCAACACCAGAAATGACAGCCTGTTCCATGGAAGGATCTACCTCCTTGATAAGCGTGCCTTCTGCATCTGAAAAAGCAGAACGCGAATGAATAACAACGTTATATTTGCGGGCAAACTCAACTGCGCGCGATTGCAAGACACCAGCACCTGCGCTGGAGAGCTCAAGCATGTCATCATATGAAATAACATCCAACTTACGAGCACGAGGAGCAACGCGCGGATCTGCTGAATAGATTCCTTCAACATCTGAATAAATTTCACACACATCAGCATGAATACCGTGAGCAAGAGCAACGGCGGTGGTGTCAGATCCACCACGTCCTAATGTGGTGATGTTTCCGTCTTCGCTCAAGCCTTGAAAGCCCGCCACTACAACAATGGCACCAGTTTCAAGTGCTTGTGCTATGCGCTCAGCATGAATATCTTCGATCTTTGCGCGCGAAAAATCATCATCAGTTTGAATACCTGCTTGCCAACCAGTAAAGCTAATAGCTTGATAGCCACGAGCTTGAATTGCCATAGCAAGCAGCGACATGGATACTTGCTCTCCTGTCGAGAGAAGCATATCCATTTCTCGTTTAGATGGAGCCGAATTGAGAGCAGCAGCAAGGCCAACTAATTCATCGGTGGTCTTACCCATTGCAGATACAACAGCTACAACATCATCTCCTGCTAATTTCTTTTCAATGAGGCGTTGAGCAACTTTTTGGATGCGTTCCGGTGACGCTACTGACGTACCACCAAATTTAGCAACTACGAGTGCCATTGTCTTCTTTCTAGTAGAGAGACTTACCTTACCGTATCCATAATGAAGCAAACAACATCATTGGGTACAGTGAGTTTTGTACACGAGCAGATTAATAGAATGGACGGGTTCTCGCGGATAGAAATAAGGGAAAATAACAGGAGGTTATCCGTGTTTCAGGACAATGCAGTTCATCAATTCTGCAATACTTTCACACGTATCCACAACGTCTTCCATAATTGTATAAATGCGCGACCATACTAAAACACGCATGGCATTTTCACGATCTTCCGTAAAGAGAGAGCGCATTACTTGCATATAGAGTGCATCAGCTTCATCTTCAAGATCGTTGACAAGCGTAAAATTTGCTTGCAGTTTTTTAGGAGCTTTCTTGAAGTTACTGAAATCTTTCATGGCATCAAGTAATGCGTCGCAACACTTAACTGTGATATCAGCAAATGTCTCCGCCCCTTTTGGCATGAAGTGAATATCATACATGTAAAACGACTGGATTACTTCTTCAATTTGATCTGTCAAATCATCAAGGCTATTAGTGAGACTCAAAATATCTTCACGATCAATGGGAGTGACAAAGTCAGGAAGGATGGCGTCATAAATACTATGACATACAGCATCTGCATCGTTTTCAATAACATGCGCTGCTGCAATATTTTTATCGAGCGCTTCAGCCTTTTCAAATGTCTTTGTTACCTCTTGTAAGAGTTTTGCTTCTTTTGTCGCAAGTTCAATTTGCTTACAGAAGGACTCGAAATAATCGAGCTTTTTCTTGTTCTTTTTCTTAGGTAACTTAGACATAGCCCGCTCTCCTTTAAGCAAACATTAAGAAAATTTTCGCGAAAACAAATCCCATAAGACCGCACCCAGGAAACGTTAACACCCAGGTTTTAACCATATCAATAGCAATTCCCCATTTAACTGCCGATTTGCGACGTGCAGCACCAACACCCATAATCGTGGTTGATGCAGTGTGGGTTGTCGAAACAGGAAGACCGCCAAAAGTAGAAACGACAAGACATAAAAACGTACCCATGCTTGCAGAAAAACCTTGATAACGGTCAAGTTTAACCATATCCATGCCAACCGATTTAATAATTTTTTGTCCACCAACAGCAGTTCCGATCCCCATGCAAAGAGCACAGAAAATCATCAACCACACCGGTAAATCCATCGATGATCCATTTGACATACCCGTAGTAGCAAGAGTGATAGCGAGCAAAAAAATACCCATAAATTTCTGACCATCTTGTGCACCATGCATAAAGGCAACGCCTGCGCCACCAAAAATTTGACCCCATTTAAAAAAGTTATCAGTCTTTTGGCGCGAAGCATTTTTGAATATCTTTTCGATAAGTTTTGAGAGCAACCATCCGGATGCAAATCCCATGAAGGTAGAAAGCAAGATGCCATAAATAACCTTCATCCACTCTGCTCCATTAATACCACCGAAACCACCTTGCAAAGCAATAGCGGCTCCCGTAAGACCTGCGATCAAAGAATGACTTTGTGAAGTGGGTAAACCAAAGTACCACGCCGTTACGCCCCAGACGATAATGGCAACCATAGCCGCCAAAAGAGCAATGAGTGCATGGGTACTATCACCCCCGAAGTCCACCATATTGAAAATAGTCGCAGCAACAGCTGAAGAAACAAGCGTAATAACTAAAAGGCCAAAAAAGTTGCAAGTAGCAGCCATAATAATGGCCACACGCGGAGATAAGGAGCGCGTGGAGACCACCGTTGCAATAGCATTAGGAGCATCAGTTGCCCCATTAACAATGATGACGCCTACACAGAGGGCGGTAATAACCAAAAGAATAGGCGACTGTATTAGCTCTGTAATAAAAGGAAGAAACTCCACGTCAATCCTTTAATTCGCGGTTTATGTCGTTACTATTTTACCGTAACCTCTTATCTTGCAATGATAAATAGGAAAATGGGGACATATCATTAGGTTAGATGAAAAACCTAAAAACGCGGTTTTGTTCCATTCCAATCGTTGTTAAGGAATTGTGCCCCGGCAAAACAAGAGTATCATCGGGAAGTTGCGAGAGACGCTTGAGCGACTGACGCATGGCTCTATCATCTCCTCCTTCAAAATCAGTACGACCAATAGAGCCTGCAAAAAGCGTATCTCCCGAAACCAAAACATTGAAATCTTCAATACGCATACCGTATTGTGAATCAAGGTAGAAGCAAATTCCGCCAGGCGTATGACCGGGCGTTATCATAACTTTCCACTCCATCATGCCAATAGTTACCATCTCTTTATCTTTGAGCTTGAAATCCACTGGACATGAATCAGCGGTCATACCGGGATCATCGCCGATGCGCTTTTCAATGAGAGGCGCATCAATTGCCGAGGCATAAACCGGTGCTTGCGTTGCATCATGCAATTCTTTAAGAGCTCCTACATGGTCAGCGTGATGATGGGTAACAAAAATAGCATCAAGTTTACGATCCCCTATCGCACGCAAAATCTGAGATAGGTTATCAGCGGGATCAACGCAAATAAGAGCAGTCCCATCGCTTAATAAATACGTATTATTCTGGATAGGGCCCAACACCATCATTTCAATATCAATACAAGCCCCTGTAACGACATAAGTGCCATTTTTTCCTCGATCAAGTGTAATAGCCATGTGCCACACCTTCCTGGTACCCGCATGTTAGAAAGCTTTGTTTGTTATAGTAGCGATACTATAGTAGCGATACGTCTTCTCTCTTGCACAAACAAACAGTATTTCTTTACCACTTTGTTGCCGATGACGTTTTTTGACGATGGGTGATAACACCCCCAAGATAAACATTTATTTGGTATAAGGCATCATGCGACGTGCATCAAAGACGTTTTCAACTTCTTTAGTTCGTGTGAGAATACGATCGATGGCATGAACATCTGACACCTGGAATAAAAAGCGCATCTCTACCATGTTGTCGCGATGGGTCGTTGAAGACACCGACAAAACATTCGCCCCATGATCAGACAAAACTTTGGCGACATCAACCAACAAATTCATACGGTCAAGCGCTTCAATGATGATTTCAACATTGAAGGTAGTTTTGACGCGATTAGCTGCATCGGCCTCCCACGCAACTTCAATAATGCGCTCGGGTTCCTGCATAAGGTCTTGCGCGTTAGGGCAATCTTTACGATGAACCGACACGCCACGACCACGCGTAACAAAACCAATAATTTCATCACCTGGAACCGGATTACAGCAGCGCGAAAGACGCACAAGCACATCATCAATTCCCTTTACCACCACGCCATTAGACGCATGGGTTTCATGGCGCTTAGGACGCTTGACCGAGGTGATCATAGGTGGCATCTTGCCTGTAGCAGAAGAACTCATGCCCATCTGAGGCTTTTCTGCATCCTCGGTTCCGCGATCAACCAAAATCTTTAGCAAACGATTGGCAACGTGAGTGGAGCTCTCTTTACCCGTCCCAATGTTAACAAGCATATGATCGGCATCTTTGTAACCTAATGATTCAGCAACTTGTTTAACCGCACGCATAGTTTGCGCACTCGAAATGCCAATACCATGCTTGCGCATCTCACGCGAAAGCTTATCACGACCCAGTTGCATATCATCGCTACGAGAAGCCTTAGACAAATATGCTCTAATTTTTGAACGTGCTGAAGGGGTTTTAACCATATTAAGCCAGTCGCGCGATGGGCTCGCTGATTTTTGCGTCAGAATTTCAACACGATCGCCCAACTGGAGTTGATAAGAAAGTGGCACAATGGATCCATTGACTTTTGCACCTACGCAGTGATTGCCTACTTCTGTATGAATAGCATACGCAAAATCTACTGGCGTTGAACCAGCCCGCAAAGAAAGAGCTTTGCCCTTAGGCGTAAAAACAAACACCTCTTGAGGAGCCAAATCAACTTTAAGCGACTTCAAAAATTCACGCGAATCCTGTGTTTCATCTTGCCAATCAACCATTTCTCGAAGCCAGGCAATCTGTTTGTCAAACGAGTCGCTCTTGCCTCTCTTTTCCTTATAGCGCCAGTGAGCAGCAACGCCATATTCGCTCATACGATGCATTTCTTCTGTACGGATTTGCACCTCAAGAGGACGACCCGCAGGCCCAATCACGGTAGTGTGAAGCGATTGATACATATTGAGTTTAGGCATAGCAATATAGTCTTTAAAACGCCCCGGCATAGGATGCCACAGCGTATGCACAGCACCTAATACCGAGTAGCAATCACGCACCGAATCCACAATGACACGTACAGCAATTAAGTCGTAAATCTCAGAAAACCCTTTACCCTTTTTGCTCATCTTTGAATAGATAGAATACAGGTGTTTTGGGCGCCCCATAATCTGAGCTTTAACGCCAATTTTATCCATCTCTTCTTTGAGGGTGTTAATGATGTTCTCGAGGTATTCTTCACGCTCTTTGCGCGTTTCAGCCACCATGCGAGACACTTGCTTAAACTTAGCCGGTTCAAGATAGAAAAAGGACAGATCCTCAAGCTCCCATTTAATTGAATTAATACCCAAACGATGAGCAATAGGAGCATATATCTCAAGCGTCTCTTTGGCTTTAAAAATACGCCTATCTTCGCGTAGGGCAGCAAGAGTACGCATGTTATGGAGACGGTCAGCAAGTTTAATGACAACCACGCGAATGTCTTTTGACATAGCGATAAGCATTTTGCGGAAGGTAGCGGCTTGCTCGTCGTTAAGATCTCCAATATCAATACGGGTAATTTTAGTAACCCCATCGACAAGATCTGCTACCGACTCACCAAATCTTTCAGCAACAGCTTCTTTAGTAGCAGCCGTATCTTCTACTACATCATGCAAAAGAGCAGCTATGAGAGTTTCCACATCCATATGAAGATCAGCCAAGATAATAGCTACTTCAACGGGATGAATGACAAAAGGCTCCCCTGATTTACGGCGCTGGCCAGCATGAAAATCACAAGCATAACGATACGCCCTCTCAAGAGTAGCAAGCTCATCAGGATTGAGATACACCTCAGCTAACGTGTAGAGATCTTTGAACCGCTCATCAGGATCCGCACCCATAGGAGCACTTGTTGCTGACTTAATCGTTGGATCCACGGATTGACCAACCGCAATTGGAGCATTGTTGTCACCTGCAGCTACCATGCAACCTCCACACATCTAGTATTCGTATGGTTTTAACGCCCGTAAAGGTAACCCTTGCCCTGTTATGGAAGCAAAGGGCGCTGAATGCGTTCTTGCAATTCTTCAGAATTGGAACGCAAAATCCATTCCTTAAAACTTTCAAACGAAGCACGCTCATCAAGGCCTTCTTTATAGCGCGCACTCGACACAAGTTCAACTTTACCTTTATAGTCTATAACATGGACCTTGATCTGCCCATTATCAATTACTGTCTGTTCGGCCTTGATAAGACCCAATTCGGAAAATACCTGAAGCCCGCACACAACATGCGACTCTAAAAGCTTTAAGGGAGCATACATATTAGACTGCTTCGTAACAGAAGCTAGGGTAATAAATACATCAGAGGCACCACTATCGCGCTGTTCGCGTCGTAACTCACGATACACCTGCGCCATATAATCATGATCAGGCGTTGCGTTTGCAAGCATTGCTTCATTGATAGCTGCATCTGCTTCACCAAAGAGTAGATGAATGTATGCAGGGAGTCCATCACGTCCTGCTCTACCCGCCATTTGATTAAACTCGACTTCAGAAAAGGGCATATGATAGAGCACAACATGGCGCACATTAGGAATATTGACCCCTTCACCAAAAGCAGAAGTCGCAATAAGCACTTGTAAGCGTTTTGTTCGAAAGAGCTCTTCAATATGCTTGCGCTCTTCACGCGACAAACCTGCATTATAAAAACCAATCATAACGGCAATATGCGGCACCGCTTCACGCAGCGCACGCGCAAGCAACAGAGACTCCGTGCGTGAATTCACATACACAATAGTAGTTTCACCCTGTGCGACCAAACTAACCAGATACTGCATACGATTTTTGATATTGCGTTTATCGTCAATAAGCAAGTTGGTACGTACAGTATTGTCGATCACGACATCATCAAGCGACAAATCAGCTACGATAGCATTTTGAATTGCCTCATTTGCAGTTGCAGTAAGCGCCAAAACACGTGGGTTACCCAATACTTCTAACACGTGTGCAAGCTTGGTATAACTCGGCCTAAATCCTGCTTTACTCGTGCCAATATGGTGAGCCTCATCGACAACAACAAAACCAAAGTGAGAAGCCTGAGAAAGCTCCTTTACGTGATAGAGCGCATACTCTGGTGTTGTAAGCACAATATCCAAAGTGCCTGCCTTAAGCTCAGCATTAATACGAGCGCGGTCAGATTGTGGCGTTGCTCCCATCAATACCGCACTCTTTAAACCAAATTGCTGCAACGCTTTTTGTAAGTGATGAACTTGATCAGAAATAAGCGCACGAAGCGGATAAATAAACAAAGAAACCTCATGATGGGTAAGTGCTTGTTCAGCGGCATAAATCTGGAAGATGAGTGATTTGCCTCTCCCTGTTCCCATTAAGGCCAAAACCGAACGGCCGGCCTCAAGGCAATCAAGCACCTCTTGCTGAGCAAGATGAAGCGCACCCTCACCAATAAAGGCCTCAACGAGTCGTTTGCGTAAAAGCTCTTTATCAGTTGCGGCAAGCTGCTCCCAATATACTCGTTTATCACGCTCTTCACATTCAGCTGATACTACCTCATTTGCCTCTTTGGGTGTTTCGTGAATATATGTTGCCGATGGGGTTGAGCTGTCCGCCAGTTCTGACACACAGCACACATCCGTACGTTCTTCAAGAAGGGTGCGCATAAAATCAATTGATTCTTGCTCAAGACAAGCAGAAAGCGCTCCACACGGTGTTACTGGCTCGAGCGAAGAAATAATTGCCTTAACACTTTGATTGCCACGCCATGTATCAACTTGCAATTCAAAGACAGCATTTACAACCTGCGAGCAAGACATAAGCTCATTAATCCCATCGCAATGAAACATGATGCCTGAAAGAAAATGAAGCCCATCAGTTAAGGTACATGACAAATGAGATTTATCTGCCCCAACCGCACGACTTTTGGCAATCAATACGTTTTGTGCAAGAAAATGCGGGACGGGATTTTCTTGTCCGTACGGTGCAAGCATTTCAAGTTTGCGGACGTTATCGAGAGTGAGCTCTGAAAAGTCAACACAAGCATCAACCGTAATGCGCGGAGTAAAACTTTCGATATCAAGAGTATCCATATACGCACATAAGCGCTCATAAAACTGAGGAAGTAATGCAGCCGGAAGCGTCACACCAACAGCAGCTTCATGGCCGCCAAACCGAGTAAGTAAATCTTTGCATGATTCAATAGCCTTAAAAAGATTTACCTCACCCACACTGCGCCCACTGCCACGCGCCTCATCGCCATCAATGGTAAAAAGGATGGAAGGAACACCATAGCGATTACACAATCGCGATGCCACAATTCCCTTTACACCTTCATGCCAATCTTTACCAGATACCACCAGCGCACGACGCCCTTGATATGTTTGCTCAGCTTGCTCAAACGCCACTTGAGCAAGCTCGGATTCAATCGCACGACGCTCAGTATTTGTTGTTTCAAGTTCCTTGGCCAAAAGACAAGCTTGCCCATATTCATCACAGAGTAATAAATCAAGAGCAAGCTGCGCATTCCCCATACGCCCAGCTGCATTCAAACGCGGAACAAGAGTAAAGGAAAGGTTGGTCGACGTCACGGGCTGATCTGCAATGCCTGCTTGAGCAATAAGGGCAGCAATACAGACGCGTGGCTCAGTATTAATCATCTCTATACCGCGCGCCACCAGAGCTCTATTTTCATCCACCATAGGCATAAGATCAGCCACGGTACCTAACGTTGCAAGGTCGACAAGATCAAGCCAAAGATAGGGCTTGCCAAAACGAGCGCCTAATGCTTGAACTACTTTAAGCGCAACTCCGGCGCCCGATAAAATATCAGAGGGAATGTCTTGACATTTGGGATCAACCACAGGAACACCTTGCGGCACGAGCTCAGAAGGCTCATGATGATCCGTAATGAGAACATCAATGCCATGATTTTGCAGACGTTTAACCTCATCTCGCGCCGCAATACCATTATCAACAGTAATCACAATATCAGGCTTATACGTCAAGAGACGATCAATAGCAGCACTACTTAAGCCGTAACCTTCTTCAAAACGTAAAGGGATAAAAGGAATAACAGAAGCTTCAAGTGTGCGCAATGCTCGCGTCAAGAGAGCGGTTGCTGAAATACCATCAAGATCGAAATCACCAAAAACGAGAATGGTTTTATTTTGCTTTATTGCACTTACAAGCGAATCGATCAGCTCACCCATATGGTCAATATCATAGGGATTGCGCCAATCGCGCTCCAAATCAGGATGAAGAAAACGCTCCGCTTCTTCGGGTGCAACAATTCCTCTACCAACAAGAACATCAACAATAAAATGAGGTAAACCAAGAGCAGCACACAATGTATCACGAGCCGTTTGATCTACCGACAAAACCTTAATGCGCGCAGACATACTAATATTTCCTAATCTCTCATTCTTTCACTCCTCATTGTAGCGAGCAGAAAGGATCACAACTTAGAGATTATGAAATCACACGATGAATACACCGCATTGTTACCCGAAAAGGAAAACGAATAAAAAAGAGCGCCTTGTCATTTAAAAAACAACAGGCGCACTCTCCTAATTAAAAGCTTGTTGAGTTTTGGCTAACCCATCATTCATGAGAGACTCAACCGCATCAGCAGCAAGGACAAGAGCATGGTCGCGCTCTTCCGCTTGGGCTTTCACTGGTCGCGAAAGAACATAATCAGCAACATTCATGCGTCCAGGAGGTCGACCAATACCGACCCGAATGCGATAAAAGTCCTTAGTTTGCGTCTTATCTACAATAGAGCGCAACCCGTTATGTCCAGCATGACCTCCCCCAAATTTCACTCGAATAGTGCCAGGGGCAATATCGAGTTCATCATGGATAACGACCAACTCTTTAGGCGTTGCACCATAAGCTTCAAGCACCTTTTTTATTGGACCGCCTGAAAGATTCATAAAGCTTTGTGGTTTTACTAAAACCACATCCTCTTGAGCTCCATCAGCTAAGCGCATGGATGTTTCTGCAAGCTTAGCTCCACATGAATCTTTCCAGTAACGCGCTCCAAAACGCTTTGCAAGAATATCAATTGCATCAAAACCAACGTTGTGACGAGTATGCTCGTAATCCTCACCGGGGTTACCAAGACCAGCAATAATAATCATTACACGCAATGCCTACAGAGCAAAATCGGGATCAAACAATTCAGAAATTGACCCATTACCAAAAACAGAATTAATTGCGCGGGCAAATAACGGTGCAACAGTAACTGTCTTGATCTTACCATCGAGATCCTGCTCAAGCGGAATAGTGTTGCAAACAACAACTTCATCAATCATGGGATCAGCCAAACGTTCATAAGCTGGACCAGAGAAGATGGGATGTGTTGCGCACACATAGACTTTCTCTGCGCCATTTGCCTTTAAAGTTTTTGCTGCTGCAGCAACAGATCCTGCCGTATCGATCATATCATCATTCAAAATGCAAATTTTACCGTCAACGTCACCAATCAATGCAGTAATCTCAGCAGCATTATGCTTGGGGCGATCTTTATGCATAATAGCAAGGCTTGCACCCATAAGACCAGCAAGCTTTTTGGCTGCTTTAGCACGACCAAGATCAGGGCTCACTACACATAATTTTTCAGGATCAAGATCCTTTTTCTTAAAATAGTCTGCCAAATTCCAAAGAGCAGTAAGATGATTAACGGGAATATCAAAAAAGCCCTGAATCTGACCTTGATGAAGGTCAATAGTAATAATGCGATCCACGCCTGCAGCAGTCAGCATATTAGCAACAAGTTTTGCCGTAATGGGCTCACGTGCCGCTGCCTTACGATCCTGACGAGAATAACCATAATGGGTGATTACGGCAGTAACGGTACGGGCTGAAGCGCGTTTGGCCGCATCGGTCATAATAAGAAGTTCCATTAAAGAATCATTTACTGAAGGACCTGCTACCGACTGAATTAGAAAGACATCTGCACCACGAATCGAATCCATATAGCGTGCATAAATTTCTCCATTTGCAAATTTCTCTAGCTTAACGTCTCCTAGTTCAACACCTAATGACGCGGCAATTTCTTCTGCAAGCTCAGGATAGGTTGAACCTGAGAAAACTGCCATAGTTTTAGTCATGTTGCTCATGTGTGAGATCTCCTTCTTTTACAGTAGGTGCTTCTCAAATTATTCTCGTGCGTTTATTGTAGCGCGCTTTATAACTTCACAAAACTAATCTTTGTTTCGAAGACGATATCCTTCGATAACGGTTTGTCGAGCGCGACCAAGACCGAGAGCGTGCGCAGGAACATCTTGGGTGATAACCGACCCTGCGCCAATGAGTGAATCATCCCCCAGCACTACTGGTGCAACCATCATAGTGTCTGAACCCACAAAAACATCATCACCAATCGTAGTTGGCCACTTCTTTTCACCATCATAGTTACAAGTAATGGAGCCAGCTCCGATATTGACATTGGTGCCAAGAGTTGCATCCCCAATATAAGAAAGATGAGGAACTTTTGAATGCTCACCAATCGTTGATTTTTTTATCTCTACATGCGTACCCACTTTTGAGTTGTTGCACAAATGGGTAAGAGGACGCAGGTAACAACGAGGACCACAATCAACATCGTTTTCAATAACCGTTTCAAGCGCGATAGTCTCTTCAAGTACACACCGATTACCAACGGTAGTGTCACTAAGACGAGTAGAAGGGCCAATCACGCAATCCTCGCCGATCGTTGTTGCACCTGTTAGCGAACAAGCAGGATAAATAATGCTGTCTTGGCCAATAGTAACATCAGGACCAATCCACGTAGTATCCGGATCAACCAAAGTTACGCCCTCAGCCATATGAGCTCTATTAATGCGGTCTTGAGCAATTTTAGTTGCTTCAGCCAACTGAATACGCGAATTCACTCCCATGCATTCGCTCGGATCCTCTGCATCCATCGCAAGTACTTTTTTCCCATCCGCAAGTGCGATTGCTAATACATCAGGTAAGTAATACTCCCCTTGTGCATTATTTGTTGAAACGCGTGTCAACGCATCAAAAAGAACAGGTGCATCAAAACAATAAAACCCTGAGTTGCATTCCGTAATTACGCGCTCGGCTTGGGTGCAATCTTTTTCTTCAACAATCCGCACCACGTCACCATTATCATCACGCACAATGCGACCATACCCAAAAGGATCATCAAGTTCCATGGTAAGAACAACTACGGCAGCTTGTTCTTTTTCACGCAAGGCAATGAGATTTTTGATGGTTTCAGCACGAACCAAAGGTGAGTCTCCACTCAAAACCACCAATGATCCATCGACATCTGCACATGCTTCTTTTGCAGACAACACAGCATGAGCAGTTCCCTTTTGCTCCTCCTGAACGACAATAATGGTATCTTCTACCAGAGGCTCAACCACATCACGCCCATGGCCAACAACCGTTACAACAGAATCAACCCCTGCTTCACGAGCAGCATCCACAACCCAGCGTACGAGCGGCTTTTCTAAAACAGTATGAGTTACTTTGGGATATTTTGATTTCATGCGCGTGCCTTGGCCAGCAGCAAGAATTACAACAGCGTCTTTCATAAACAAACCCCTAACAATACAGAGGAACACATCACGGCAAAATGAAACACTTCTACGACTGCTCTTCTTTTTCATTAATCAAAAGAGCAGCACAAATTGCATCAAGCAGCACAATGGCATAGTGTTGAGCAGAACGAACTTCACCTGCATCATGCCACTGTGTCCCAGGAATACGTATCGCAATGCGATCTTTGCCATCTTCAGCTACCTGAATGCCCTCAGCAAGACGAAGAGCAAGCGTGTCGTGCGGGCGATATTCAACAACAGGAATAGCGCTTGTTGGCTCTTCATCATCAACCAAGATCTGAACAAAAAGCATGTCTCGATCAGGCTCAACCAATAAAGAATCAGCACTGATAACTTGTGAAGTTGGATTGGTAGCAAGCGCTAGATTTGACATACGCGCAGCAACCGAACGCGTAAAGTCTGACACGCCAAATAAGCATACGGTATGGCGTTCAAGCACTTCAGCGGCACGTGCAAAACCCATATTGGGAATAGGAGAAAAACTTGTCTTTCCCTTCCATGAATGCGAAAGATTATTAAGTGCCCTAAAAGTAAAGCTTCCAGCAATACCATCAGAAGGAAGCCCCATATTGAGTTGAAAAGAACGGAGGGCACGTTCGGTATGTGCGCCAAAAATCCCATCGACACTTCCACAGGAAAAACCAAGCGCAGAGAGTGCCATCTGAAGAGTTAAAACATCTTGTCCGTGAAAAAAAGGTACGCGCAAATAGAGATTGCGATCTCCTAATTCAAAAGATGCATCAACAAGACGCGCCCATACCACATCATTCACTTCTCGGGTTGGTTCGATACCTTGATCACGGCAAAACGCTTCAACCGCCAAGGCAGTTTGTTCGTCAAAGGTACCTACTGGAGCATTTGCTGGAAAAAATCCAAGTCGAACAAGGCGATCCTGAATGTCAATTACCGCAGCTCCCGTATCTGAACATGAAATAGTACGCATAGCACCACTACTGCATTCTCTCAATAAACCAATCGGCCATAGATAAAAGAAGCTCGCGGGCATCACTAGGAGCAACGACATCCACAAGATGCGTTTTAGCATCCTCGGTGATGCGCGTTGCATACTCACGTGCATATTCTATACTGCCTGCTTCTTGCATAATATCAACTGCTTCAGCCAAAATGGCAGGGTCTTTTTCTTTTGACGATAAGATTTCAATGAGACGATCAGCCTTTGGTGAATGAGCAAGCGCATGTACCACAATAAGCGTACGTTTACCCTCGGTAATATCATTGCGGAAGTCTTTTTTTGTTGACTCTTCCGTTCCTACCAGATTAAGTAAATCATCTTGAATCTGAAAGGCAAGACCAGTAGCAAGACCAAATTGACGCAAGGCTTCAATCTCTTCTTCTGTCCCGCCCCCAACAATAGCGCCTACTGCAAGCGGTACCGCACCTGAGTAATGGGCGGTTTTATGTTCGGCCATACAAAGATAATCCTCGGGAGAAATATCATAACGGCCATCGCGCGCCCAACCAATATCGAGCGCTTGACCTTCTACAGTCGCTTGCGCCATAGCAACAAGTTCCATTGCTACACGCACTTTTTCTGAATCAGTAAGCAAAGGATCACGCATAACAAGGCCGTTCACAATAGAGAGCGCTAAGTCTCCCGCATTAATAGCTAAACCTTCACCTTGCGTTAAATGCATACAAGGCTCACCACGGCGCAACTCAGCCTCATCAGCGATATCATCATGAATAAGGGCAGCGGTATGGAAGTGCTCAATAGCGGCCGCCGATGAAAAAGCGCGACGATGATCTCCCCCTACGGCACGACAAGCAGCAATCGTAATTAAAGGACGATGGCGTTTACCAGCGTTCTCAGAGTAAATCCGAAGAGGTTCATAAAGATAGGTATCCATATCAGGATGTGCGCCTACAGGAATGTAGGCATTAATAACGTCACCAACCTTATCTGCATAGGTATTGAGATAATCTTCGAACAAAACCATGCGTGCATGTTCATCTTGTTCGCGATGGATCTGGAACTGCTCAAACATTTCCATAACCTCAGGAGAATTCAACATCTGATCAATGCGAGATTGTGACATTATCTTCGCTTTCCATCAAGATCGGGGTCTTTGACTTGTACCAACAAACCATACTGCTCTAAATATTAAAAGCCTGTAAAACAGATGCTTTACAGGCTCGAAATTCGAACTGGTAGGAGCGGAGGGACTCGAACCCTCAAGCCCGGAGGCGACGGATTTTAAGTCCGTTGCGTATGCCAATTTCGCCACGCTCCCAGGTGTTGTAAGCAACTGCATTATCATAGCAAAACTATGTAGTTTAAAGTAGCTGCGTTACTAAAGATTTAACTTGCGGATTATTATAGCGACTAATTGCTTAACCTTTCATCACAATTTCTCTAAATACCCTTAAGCGGCATTCATAATAAGCCCTTGTAAAATGTCGGATTCTGACGCAATAAAGCCTGATTGCCCCAAAAGAGTAAGTATTCGCTCCAAAATCAAGAGCCCTGCCACAATCACCGGTGCACGACCGGGTTCAAGTCCAACAATTGTTTTACGCACCTCAAGAGGTGTTGTAGCCATCTGATGTAAGAGTTTTTCAAGCTGATCAAGGGTAATGCGTTCACCATCAACACATGCAGGATCATATGTCTCCATATGCTTTGTCACACTTACACATGTAGTTGCCGTGCCAGCAACAGCAAGGAGCGTATTTGTTTTGAAAGCTCTAAACTCATCAAGTATGGGTTTAAGCGCCTCATCAAGGGCACTTCGTGCACAAGCAAGCTCTTCTTGTGTAGGGGGATCAGCATGAAGGTATCGCTCAGTAATACGACGACAGCCAATCTGGAACGAATGGCGATAGGCTATATTCACTCCACCAACGCCGCAAATAACCTCTGTTGATCCGCCACCAACATCAACAACGATAACTGGTTGTTCAAAATAATTCCGTGTTGCTCCCGCAAATGACAATGCCGCTTCACGCTCACCGGGAATGATAGCTAGATGAATTCCAAGTTCAGAAAGCTTCTCAACCAATACATCAGAGTTTGTCGCATCCCGTGCTGCACTCGTCGCAATAGCACTTATAGGGATAGAGGGATGATCAAGATCCTCGTAGTCTTTAAGAATTGACAAAAAGAACCGCATAGCCCCAACCACACGATCGAGAGCCGCCTCAGATAAGATGCCGGTCTTATCAACCCCATCGCCTAAATTAGTAATTCTCATAGCTCGTTTAAGCTCAAAGAGCGAACCGTCAATAACATCAGCGACAAGCAAACGACACGTCACCGTTCCAATATCTATTGCAGCAAAGCGCGTTATTTGTTCTGCCATAAATACCCTATCCCGAATAGCCAAATACAACATCTAATACAGGAGAATACCAGGTATCAGGCGTTTCTATACTACCCTCAGGAATAGTTGTTACGACACGTTTAACTTGTTGAGTTGATTGATCAGGTTGAGCAACATCAGCTACACGCGCAGTATGCTCATCAGCACGAATCCAGCCAAGCTCATTGTGGGCATATTCTTCAAGTCCTTCATCAGTCGCCAAATGATCTAAATTCGCCCGAACTTGCACATTGTTGGCCTGAAGAGCGTCATATTCGGCTTCAAGCTGCTGCAAAGAGCGGGTCTCATTATAAAGATTGGCGATGGGTTGGTAGAGCATAAAGCCGCAGAATACCACCGCGCAAAGCGCTATGCAGATACGGCGCTGCCACCAAGGACGTCGTGCTTCTTTACGACTAGAACGCTGACTATGCGCTGAAGTTGCATGCTCTCTCTGCATCCGCGTTGAACGTTTTTGTGTTTTGCCCATTTGCATCTGATAAAGTGCTGGACGACTTGATTGCTCTTGCGGACGATTGCGCTCTGTCAGTTGAGTATAATGCTCAAAATCACGATCTGCTTTTTTCGCACGCGCTGCATGACGCACACGATCAAACGTGCTTGGTGCTTTTTCACGTGTTGATTGCTGCACCTGACTGCGAGCAGCTACTCGACGCCGCTCATTGGCATTCTGAGCCGCACTTGATCGATAGTTCATAGGGCGTGATTGAGTGCGAATATCATTTCTTCGATACGTTTGTGTACGTACCTGCGGAGCACCTGATGATGGCTGTCGAGATTGTGAGGAAGCCATTTTGGGCATACGAGAATCGGGCTGCGTTCCGTGAGAGCGCGCCTGGTCAAACGATAAAATACTTGCCCGTTGACTCATGAAAGAAAAATCCCCTTTGGCATTCTGCTGTATATAAGAGTGTGTTCAATGCCAAGAACTTGCTCACTAGTGTACCATGACCAGGCTTCTCCAAGGAGATCAGTACGCGTTTTTTCTACGAAAAAAGGAGCTTTCTCATTACAGAAAAAGCTCCTCATAACTATAGAATAGTTGATGTATTTTTATGCTTTTTTAACCGTTGATTGAATTATTCCTCTTCAAGAGCAGCAGCAATTTCGTCGGTAATATCCATAGCATGATAGACGTTTTGTAAATCCTCAAGCTCTTCAAGCTTATCAATCAAACGCATAACTTTTTTAGCATCAGATACCGATACTGCCGTTGGAGTAGTAGGCTCCATAGTAAAGTCAGCACCCTTAATTTCAATACCCTGCTCAATAAGTGCGTTCTTTACTGCCATAAGATCAGATGGTGCAGTATATACAATCCACTCATCATCTGCGTCCTCATAATCAGTACCGCCCGCTTCAGCAACTGCCATCATGAATTCATCTTCATCAACGGCATTCTCTTTATCAGCAACCTTCTTGTCATCACTTTTGATAACTTTCTCAACAAGGATTTCACCTTTGCGCTCAAATTGGAATGCAACTGAACCTGAAGTACCTAAATTACCACCATGATGATTGAAGGCAGCACGGACATCAGCAGCCGTACGATTACGATTGTCGGTCAAAGCCTCACAATAAATTGCAATACCACAAGGACCATAGCCTTCATAAACAACTGTCTCGTAATTTGCTGCATCTTTGCCGCTACCAAATGCTTTGTCGATAGCAGTCTTAATCTTATCTTTTGGCAAAGAGTAGCTTTTAGCCTTATCAATAGCAGCTGCTAGAGAAGCGTTATTGTCAGGGTTGGGATCTCCTCCCTCTTTTGCTGCAACCGTAATGTTACGGGAAAGCTTAGAGAAGAGTGCTGAACGTTTTGCGTCCTGTGCAGCTTTACGATGTTTGGTTGTTGCCCATTTTGAGTGGCCTGACATAGATGCCTACCTTCCTTGCTATTGCTGTACCGCACACACCATCGATGTCACGGAGCTTATGAATGATAAAGCGCCTCCGCCCAAACGGAGTATATCTTTACTTACGCAGCGTAAAAGTGTATCACAGCAGTCCCCTATCTTGCAGCATTGGTGGTGGTTCTGTGAGCATGAGCGCCTTAAACGTGCTTTAATACCACTATGACTCATTCCATGTATCATACCAACGCTTTATTTACCAACACGCAAACACTACTCGCTGCCTATCCTCAGCTTTGTGTTTTTTCTTCCTACACCGACTCTGAGCTTTGCGATCCTAAGCAATTAGTTGGGCTTAAACAAAGCTTTAAACGTGCCGCTTCTGCTCTAACCACCACTTCAGATAATTGGGGTTCTTTACGTGACAATGGTATTTTCATCGCAGAATCAAGAAAAGTTATCGATCGGGCATTTGCTGAACACTATCAACCTTTTTCAGGGGTTATAGATACGTGCTGGGTTCACCAAAATCAAGACTTGATAGATTTGATGGCACAACGCTATCCCAACATCCCTTTTGTCATCCTTAACCATACAACAATGCAGTCACTTACTGGCTATCGCACCACAAAAGGCCCCCTTATGGCGTTTTATCGCAAACCACTTCCCGCCCCAAAGACGCTCTTGGCACGCGCCAAGCGCATCGCCATATTTGAAGACATCAACAACTACACCAACATGGGAGCCCTTTTTCGCTCAGCAGCAGCTCTCAGTATTGACGCAGTCTTTATTACGCCGGCCTGTTACGATCCACTCTATCGTCGAGGTCTTCGGGTGTCGATGGGTGCAGCACTACAAGTACCATGGGCGCGTATCGAGGCACCTTGCTCTCAATCATGGACCGACGCTTTCTTTCCCCTTTTGCATGAATATGGATTTACTACCTTTGCTCTTGCGTTGACAGAATCAGCCTACCCACTTGATGACCCACAGCTTCCCAAACAAAACAAAAGCGCCCTCATTTTAGGAAACGAAGGCGCAGGATTACATACGCAAACCATTGAGCAATCAGATTATGCAGTCATTATCCCCATGGCGCATACCGTAGACTCCCTCAACGTTGCTTGTGCAAGCTCCGTTGCCTTTTGGGAATTTATGCGCCATGATCAGTAAGCCCCATCAAGACTTTTAGACCGTTGCTACACCAAGTTCATCTTCGATAACCGCAGCAATACGGGCAGCAATAGCATAAGCCTCTTCTTCAGTCTGTGCTTCAACCATAACGCGCACAAGCGGTTCAGTTCCTGACGGACGCACAAGAATGCGTCCATTAGAACCTAGAGTTGATTCTTCTTTAGCAATTGCAGCAGCAACTGCCTCATTACTATCTACTGCATGCTTGTCAGTCACTTTGACGTTAATTAGTTCTTGAGGGAAGCGTTGCATAACAGACGCCACTTCAGAAACCGTCTTTTGTGCACGAACCACAGCAGCCAAGAACATGCATGCAGTGATCAAACCATCACCAGTGGAGTTATGATCCAAAAAGATCATATGCCCTGACTGCTCACCACCCAAGCTAAAGCCGCCTTCACGCATACAAGCAAGGACGTACTTGTCTCCTACCTGTGTCTGCTTCATATCAATTCCAGCAGCCTCCATAGCTTTGGTAAAGCCAAGGTTACACATAACAGTCGATACAACAGTGTTGTGCGCCAACTCACCGCGTGATTGTAAGTCAAGCGCGCAGACCGCTTCTACCACATCGCCATCAATAACTGCACCTTGCTCATCAACAAACATGACACGATCAGCATCCCCATCGTGGGCGATACCTACATCTGCCCCCATTTCAGCAACGAGTGCTTGCAGAGGCTCCAAATGAGTTGAGCCGCATTCAACATTGATGTCAACACCAGAAAAATCATCATTGATGACGCGTACTTCAGCACCCAATTCTTCAAGAGCGCGCGCAGTAGTAAGAGAAGCAGCGCCATGACCGGTGTCAAGCGCAATGCGGAACTGGGAGAAATCAAGCCCGGCGCTTCGTACGATAGTAATAGCGTGATCAATGTATAAATCACAGGCGTTGGCGATGGGAATAATCGTACCCACCTCATCTCCCCCTACCGCAGCGAGCGCGGCTGACTCATTGTTCTCAACAAAGGCTTCAAAGGCTTTTTCCGTTTCTTCATCAAGCTTAAAGCCCTGAGCATCAAAAAACTTGATGCCGTTATACTCGGGTGGATTATGTGATGCAGAAATAACCACGCCGCCGGCTGCGTAGAGTTCACGGCATAAATACGCAACACCGGGTGTAGGAATAATGCCAGCATCCAGTACAGTTCCCCCACGGCTCATAATGCCTGCCGACAATGCCGAAAAAAGCATATCGCCACTAATGCGGGTATCGCGACCCACTACGAGCGTTTTACCCAAAAGTGTTACCGCAGCTTGTCCGAGCGCAAACGCGATGTCACACGTCAGTTCTTGATTTGCAACACCACGCGCCCCATCGGTTCCAAATAATTTTGCCATGGTCTCTAAACTTTCTTATCCTCGATCAATCATAGGAGCGTACAAAGCACCCTATTTGTGATCAGTGTTGTTACTTGTCAACGTGATGCCCACGATTAATATGCGCACTATCCAAAAGTGCAATACCGCTGCGTTGCGCTAATTCTTCTTGCGTCATACGAGCATTAAGTTCAGCCGCAAGCTCTTCAAGAGGAATATGACAACGCTCCATCAAAACCATAAGGTGATAGATCACATCAGCCGCTTCATAACGAAGATGATCTTGCTCATGAGAAATTTCTTCGGCGGTACCTGCCTCTCTTATCCGATCAAGATCTTTAGCAGCAAGGGCACTCTCAAGCGCTTCCTCGTTAATCTTTTTGAGTAAATCATCCAGATTCCCGCTTAAAAGGCGATGGGTATAACTTTCGTTGCCCGCATGAGCGCGACTTGCAATAGTAGCCGCGAGCGAATCAAGCGCATCCCCAATCTGAGATACTGGCTGATCGCCAGGCGTATAGTACGTTTTCATGCAATATCCTTAAACGTAAGGTATTGGTAATACCGTGATTTTGTGCGTGCACTATTGTAGCGCTAATTAGTCCTGATCGAGTAGTCCTAATATCTTTTCACGGTGACGCTTTGTTTCAGCTACTGCTCGTTCGACATCAATAGTGGGATAAGCGCCTTCCTTATACACTACGACACCATCAACCATCGTGAGCAACACATCTTGCCCCTCAGCCGAATAAACGAGGTTGGTAAAGTAGTCTTGAATGGGTTGTGCCCAGAGGGTATCGAAATCAAAAACACAAAGATCAGCATGAGCGCCCATTTCAATAACACCACAATCTGAGCGTCCTTGTGCTTGAGCGCCATGCAAAGTTGCAATAGACACAAGCTCAGTCGGAGAAAAACCAACTGGGTCACAAGCACGTGCTCGTTGCAACAAAGCCATAAGATACATGCTGCGCTGCATATCATGGTTATTATTGGATGCTACCCCATCGGTTCCCAGAGCAATAGTTACACCTGATTGCGCAAGTATATCAAGATCAGCAATGCCTGAACCAAGCTTTGCATTTGATGCAGGATTTGCCGCAACATATACGCCATGCTCAGCAAGAATCTGAGGATCATCCCCTTCAAGCCATACACAGTGAGCTGCTGTAGCGGGGGTATCAAAGATACCACAATCCGCCAAGTACTGTACTGGCGTTAGGTTATGGTGGCGCTCTTTACAACCAGCAACCTCAGAAGCAGTCTCAGAAACATGCACTTGCATGCGCAAGTTCTTCTCACGCGCATATTCAGCAAGACCGCGAGCTACACGAGGGGTTGAAGTATATTCAGCATGCAAGTTAGCATCAACCAAAAGACGCCCATCGCCTGCACCATGATAGGCATCAACCAAATGATTCATAATAGAATAAGCAGGTAAGTCTTCAAAAGTGGCATCCTGATCAAAACAGACGATGCTATGACCAAGATTACACTTTATACCGCTCTCAAGTACTGCCTGAGCACGCGCGTCAGAATGATAGTACATGTCTGAAAACGAAACAGTACCAAAACGCACCATTTCCGCAATACCAAGCTGAGTTGCCCAATAAGCGGCATCATGATCGATGTAGTCCTCAAAGGGGAAGATAGCTTGATTGAGCCACGCATCAAGTGCAAGCCCTTCCCCGCGCCCGCGCAAAAGTGTCATAGGTACATGAGCGTGAGCATTATAAAAGCCCGGCATGAGCACGCGCCCCCGCCCGTCATACACTTCATCCCAGATGCCAGGTGCTTCTTGGCTCGCACACACCTCATCATCTAACTTTTCTTCAAGGTAGGCGATGCGACCCTCGCGCACACCAATCCATGCATGCTCACGAACACGACCCGTCCCATCGATTGCTGTAATATCTTTAAACAAAAAAGATCCCATTGGTTTTCCACCTTCATATAAAAGAGCACGTCCCCTCATGATGAGAGGGCGCGCTCATAAAATCGAAAGATACGCAACAACAAGAATTGCTTCCTCTTATCGCATTACACCTTAACCGATCTGGTCGCTTTCTTCATCCGAATTTGAAGTTTGGTCATCTTCGGACAGGAATGAGAAGCCAAAATCACTGGTCTGATTAAGAAGAGCATCAAGTTCTTCTAAGTTACGCTGATAAGAACGCGGTGGCAATGCCTCACCAAGCATGTCTTCAGCATCCGTGTTGAAGGTTGCTGGCTTATCACCACCAATCAGAACCGTATCATCAGGTGAGAAGACCATATCAAGCAACTGGCTTACATCATCGCGCGATGCATTTAAATCATCTTCGATAACGCGTGACAATCCACGTGCCTCTAAGCCTGCCTTAAGCTCTTCGATGGCTTTCGTACCAATGCCCTCAATACGCAACAGCTCATCTTCAGTATGTCCCACCAAATCAGCTACCGTCTCAATGCCAGCCTCAGAGAACTTATTAGCCCAGCGCTGCGAAACACCTAAGTCGTCATAAATGTAGAGACGCGCCTCTTCATCAGAAAGGTTGCTTGCACGATACCCTGCCGTAATAGAAGCAAAGTAGCTTGCATAATCAGAGCCCGCACCAAGATAATCACCATCAAGCGACCAATCTTGTGGCTGCGGCAGCAACTCTTCAATATCGCGCAGTGCTTGTGGAGCCGAATCAGGCAAACGATCATTATCAGCCTTAGACACCGGCACACCCTTGTAGGTAAGCGCTACATCTTTATAGGTACGAAGACCTGTACCAGCAGGAATAGGCTTACCAATAATGACGTTTTCCTTAAGACCTTGCAGCGTATCAACCTTACCCTCAATTGCAGCATCAGTAAGAACCTTGGTGGTCTCCTGGAACGATGCTGCAGACAAGAAGGAATCTGTTGCAAGAGATGCCTTAGTGATACCCAGCAAGAGAGGTTGTCCGATAGGCGGATTCTTTCCTTCAAGAACAAGATCGTTTGCGACTTTTTCAAATTCAAAGCGATTGACCTGACGACCAGGTAAGTAATCAGAGTCACCCGGATCAAGAACAGCAACTTTGCGCAGCATCTGACGAGCAATAACTTCAATATGCTTGTCGTTAATATCTACACCTTGAGATACGTATACGTCTTGAACCTGATCAACAATGTAGCGCAAGGTGGTATTAGGATCAGTCAAGCGCAACAAATCATGAGGGTTAACACTACCCTTTGTCAGCTGTTGGCCAACCTTAACCTCACATCCGTCTACTACACCAGGAAGCATCTGAGCACGTGCCGAAACAACATACTCGCGAATATTGCCCTCTTGATCATGAATAGTAAGAGTCTTATTTTGCTTATCGCCTGCAACTTGTAAGGTACCAGCGATATCAGCAAGAACAGCTTGACCCTTAGGCTTGCGTGCCTCAAAAAGCTCAGTAACACGAGGAAGACCGTGGGTAATATCTTCACCTGCAACGCCGCCCGTATGGAACGTACGCATGGTCAACTGAGTACCTGGCTCACCAATGGACTGAGCAGCAATAATACCTGCCGCTGTACCAATATTGGCAGGGCGAGACGTTGCCAAATCCCAGCCATAGCACTTCTGACAAATACCATGATCAGAGTGACACGTCATAATAGAGCGATAAACAATAGTCTCTACGCCCGCATCAGCAAAGCTAAGAAGATCATCACGCGAAGAGATGTACTCTCCTGCCTCCTTTAAGACTTCACCGGTAGTGGGATTAACAACCGATTCAGCCAAGCAGCGACCGATAAGCTGCTCATCAACTTTACCCTTTTCATCAATCAAAGGTGTAGGTACGCCATCAGTAGTACCACAGTCGATCTCGCGGACAATAACATCTTGTGCAACATCAACCAGACGACGAGTCAAATAACCAGAGTCAGCCGTACGGAGTGCGGTATCGGAAAGACCCTTACGTGCGCCATGCGTTGAAATAAAGTATTCCAAAACGGAGAGGCCTTCACGGAAGTTTGCCTTAATAGGACGGTCAATAATCTCACCACGAGGGTCAGACATCAAACCACGCATACCGGCAAGCTGACGAATTTGCTTGATGTTACCACGAGCACCAGAGAATGCCATCATATAAATGGGGTTGAACTTATCAAAGTTCTCAGCCATTGCCTCGCCAACTTCTTCGTTAGCGGCATTCCAAATATCAACAATCTGCTTATGACGTTCATCATTAGACATCAAGCCTAATTCGTAGTCCTCATCAATAGCAGCAACCTTTTTGTCAGCTTCTTCAAGGATAGAAGCTTTATTAGGAGGAATGGTTGCGTCATAAACCGATACAGTAACACCAGCACGTGTTGCATAGTGGAAGCCGGTTGACTTCAAACCATCCAGGATCGGTTCCATCTCAGAGGTGGTGTAGCGGTTGCAGCAATCCTCGACAAGACGAGAAATCTCAGACTTGTTCATCTCATAGTTGAGATATGGATAATCCTCTGGCAAAACGTTGTTAAACGTGATGCGACCAACCGTCGTCTCAATACGCTCGCCTGCTTTGTGCTCTTCAAAAACACCAAATGAAGTTGCTACTTGCGTGTCCTTGTTAAGACGTACCCAAATCTTTGCCTGCAAGTCAAGCTCTGCACGAGCGTCGTAGGCGTTCATTGCATCCTCAAAGTCGATGAATGCACGACCCTCACCGGGGAAGCCATCACGAGCAGCGGTCAAATAATAAAGACCAATAATCATATCTTGCGTTGGTACAGTCAAAGGACGACCATGAGCAGGGCTCTTGATGTTGTTAGCAGAAAGCATCAAAACACGTGCTTCAGCCTGTGCCTCATTGCCTAGCGGTACATGAACAGCCATCTGGTCACCGTCGAAGTCAGCATTAAATGCCGTACATACCAAAGGATGAAGCTTGATAGCCTTACCTTCAACAAGGACTGGCTCAAATGCCTGAATACCCAAACGGTGCAAGGTTGGTGCACGGTTCAAGAGCACGGGATGTTCAGTAATAACCTCTTCCAAAACGTCCCAAACATAGCTTGCGCCACGATCAACAGCACGTTTTGCTGCCTTAATGTTTGCAGCATACTCAAGCTCAACTAAGCGCTTCATTACAAAGGGCTTAAAGAGCTCTAACGCCATCTGAGAAGGAAGACCGCACTGATGCAATTTCAGGTTAGGGCCAACAACGATAACCGAACGACCAGAGTAGTCAACACGCTTACCTAACAAGTTCTGACGGAAGCGACCTTGCTTACCTTTGAGCATGTCAGAAAGGGATTTCAAAGGACGATTGCCAGGACCAGTTACGGGGCGACCACGACGACCGTTGTCAAAGAGTGAGTCAACAGCTTCTTGAAGCATGCGCTTTTCGTTATTTACGATAATCTCAGGAGCACCTAAGTCAAGAAGACGCTTCAAGCGGTTATTACGATTGATAACACGACGATATAAGTCGTTTAAGTCAGAGGTTGCAAAACGGCCACCATCTAACTGAACCATAGGACGCAGATCTGGTGGAATAACAGGAATTACATCCAGAATCATATCTGATGGCTTGTTGTTGGAATGCAAGAAAGCATCCACAACCTTTAAGCGTTTAATAGCCTTAGTGCGCTTTTGACCTTTGCCTGTTGCAACGACTTCGCGCAACTCTTCAGCAGCCGCCTCTAAGTCCATAGCATCAAGCAAATCACGAACTGCTTCTGCGCCCATACCACCCGTAAAGTAGTCAGAATAGTTCATGCGCATCTCGCGATAGAGCGCTTCATCAGGAACAAGCTGTTTTGGCTCAATCTTTAAGAATGCCTCAAATGCATCGTTGCGCAATGCTTTACGCTCGTTGAACTCCTCGTAGATATCAGCAATCTCGTCTTCTACTTCTTCAGGAGATAAGCGCTCATCGTCATCAACCTCATCGACAAATTCATCCTCTTCAGGAACATAGTCGACACTTAAACGACGAGTTGCCTCAATCAAGCGATCGCGCTCTGCATCCAATTCTTCCAAGTCAGCAGAAAGCTCGTCACGCAACTCTTCAATATCTTCATCACGTGCTTCTTTATCAACGCTCGTGATAATCGAAGAAGCAAAGTAAAGTACTTTTTCAAGCTCTTTAGGAGCAATGTCTAAGAGGTAACCCAAACGCGATGGGGAACCTTTGAAATACCAAATATGAGACACCGGAGCTGCAAGCTCGATATGACCCATGCGCTCACGACGCACTTTAGAGCGGGTAACTTCAACACCGCAACGCTCGCAAACAATGCCCTTGAAACGGATACGCTTATATTTACCGCATGCGCATTCCCAGTCCTTGGTTGGGCCAAAGATTTTCTCGCAGAACAAACCGTCTTTTTCTGGCTTTAAGGTACGGTAGTTAATAGTCTCAGGCTTTTTAACCTCGCCGCGAGACCAACCACGAATATCTTCAGCACTCGCAAGAGAAATGCGAATTGCGTCAAAATTATTTACATCGAATTCGCTCATTGATTAGTTCTCCTCCCCCATATCGATGAGGTCGTTGGTGGAATCGTCTGCAGTATTGGTGCCAAGCAAATTAGAAAGCTCATCAGCGATAGAACCCAAGAGTTCATCGTTGTTATCTGTCTTTGCTTCTTCCTCTAATGCAGCATCAAGCGTTTCTTCTACTCCATCATCTTCATGACTTTCAGTCACGTCGATGGTCTGACGCTCATGGCCTTCAAGTTCTACGTTGAGACACAAGGAGCGCATTTCCTTAATCAATACCTTGAATGACTCAGGTACTTCTGGTGCAGGAATGGTTTCACCCTTAACGATAGACTCATAGGCCTTAACACGACCGGAGGTATCGTCAGATTTAACGGTCAAGATCTCTTGTAGGACGTTAGACGCACCGTATGAGTACAGTGCCCAAACTTCCATCTCACCAAAGCGTTGGCCGCCGAACTGAGCTTTACCACCCAAAGGCTGCTGGGTAATCAAGCTGTAAGGGCCGGTTGAACGAGCATGGATCTTGTCATCAACCAAGTGACCCAACTTCAAGATGTAAGACTGACCAACGGTGATCTGCTCACGGAACTTCTCACCCGTGCGACCATCATAGAGCCAGGTCTTACCGGTACGAGAAAGCTGGGGAACGAGCTCAACACGCGCCTTATCACCAAACTTTGCCTTATTCATATTAATAAGGTTGCGATTGGCCTTCTCAATAACATCAGAGATCTCGCCTTCAGTTGCACCGTCAAAAATTGGCGTTGCAACGTGAATTGGTCCTTGTACTACTTCATCAGAGTCGTCTTCTGACCAACCCCATTTAGCAGCCCAGCCTAAGTGGCATTCAAGCAACTGACCAACATTCATACGAGAAGGTACACCCAAAGGATTCAAGATAACATCAATAGGAGTACCATCAGCTAAGTAAGGCATATCTTCAACTGGCAAAATGCGAGAGATAACACCCTTGTTACCATGGCGACCAGAAAGTTTGTCACCTTGCTGGATTTTACGCTTTTGCGCGATAAAGACACGAACGAGTTCATTTACACCAGGAGCCAACTCATCGCCATCTAAGCGCGAAGAACGGGTAACGGAGATAACACGGCCGCCGGAACCGTGAGGAACCTTCAAAGAGGTATCACGAACTTCACGTGCTTTCTCACCAAAGATAGCACGGAGCAAGCGCTCTTCAGCCGTAAGCTCAGTTTCACCCTTAGGGGTAACCTTACCAACAAGAACATCTCCTGGGAACACTTCAGCACCAACACGAATAATGCCATCAGCGTCCAAATCAGAAATCATGTCCTCTGAGATATTAGGAATCTCACGGGTGATTTCCTCAGGACCGAGCTTAGTATCACGAGCATCAATCTCATATTCGGAAATATGAATTGAAGTGAGAAGATCTTCTGCCACAACACGCTCAGAAACGATAATAGCGTCCTCGTAGTTGTAACCTTCCCAAGGCATGTAAGCAATCATGAGGTTCTGACCCAAAGCAAGCTCTGCCCCATCGCAAGAAGGACCGTCAGCTAAAACATCTCCTACCTGAACGGTATCCCCTGGACGAACAATAGGTTTATGATTCATGCAACCCGACTGGTTTGAACGCTGAAACTTTGGAATGAGGTATTCGTCATACTCACCGTCATTGCGCTCAACAATAATGGTCTGGCCGTCAACATAGTCAACAACACCTGCGTTTTGCGCAACAAGAATCTCACCTGAGTCAACAGCAATACGATGCTCGATGCCCGTACCAACCAAAGGAGCGTTAGGACGAAGCAGCGGCACCGCTTGGCGCTGCATGTTAGAACCCATCAAAGCGCGGTTAGCGTCGTCATGCTCAAGGAACGGAATCAAAGACGTTGCAACAGAGGTGATCTGACGAGGAGATACATCCATGTAGTTAACTTGCTCAGGAGGAACTTCACCCGGCTCACCAAAAACACCCGTGGATTGATCCTTCATGCGGCAAAGAACGCGAGTAGTCTTAATAAACTTACCCTCATTGTCAAAGCGGCCAAATTCACGGGTTTCAGGATCGAACAACTCGTTTGCCTGAGCGATAGTGTAGTTTTCTTCCTCATCTGCGGTCAGGTAATCAACCTCATCGGTTACCTTACCATCAATAACGCGACGGTAAGGAGCCTCAATAAAGCCATAAGGATTAACGCGCGCATAGGTTGCAAGAGAGCCAATCAAGCCAATGTTTGGACCTTCAGGAGTCTCAATAGGACACATGCGACCATAGTGAGAGGTGTGAACGTCGCGAACTTCAAAGCCTGCACGCTCGCGAGACAAACCACCAGGACCTAATGCAGACAAACGGCGCTTATGCGTAATACCTGCAGCAGGATTGGTTTGATCCATGAACTGTGAGAGCTGAGAAGAACCAAAGAACTCTTTGATAGCAGCTACGATAGGACGAATGTTAACTAAGCTCTGAGGCGTAATATCATCAGGCTCTTGCATAGACATACGCTCACGAACAACGCGCTCCATACGAGACAAGCCAATGCGGAATTGATTTTGAATTAACTCGCCTACCGTACGAATACGACGATTACCAAAGTGGTCAATGTCGTCTACTTGAACGCCTTCTTCCCCATCATGCAAAGCAACAATGTAGCGCATGGTCTCAATGATGTCTTCTTTAGTAAGGGTTGAAGACTCATTATCAGGAGAAAAGCCAAGCTTTTTATTAATCTTATAGCGACCAACTCGAGCAAGATCATAACGCTGAGGATTGAAGAACAAACCATCAAGTAAGGTACGTGCTGAGTCAATCGTAGGAGGCTCACCGGGACGGAAACGACGGTACAACTCAATCAAAGACTCTTCTTTGGTTGTCGCAGGGTCGCGATCAAGGGTGCGGATGACCATCTCTGAATCACCCAATAGCTCAATGATCTCTTCACGTGTCTCAGCTAAACCAAGAGCACGCAACAATAGTGTTGCAGGCTGCTTGCGCTTACGATCAATACGCACTGACAAGATATCACGCTTGTCAGTCTCAAATTCAAGCCATGCACCGCGAGAAGGGATAATCTTGGCATTGTAAATAGTTTTATCAGAAGTCTTGTCGGGCTCTGCTGAAAAATAAACACCAGGAGAGCGAACCAACTGAGAAACAACAACACGCTCAGTACCATTAATAATAAAGGTACCGCGAGGAGTCATGAGCGGAAAATCACCCATGAATACTTCTTGCTCTTTAATCTCGCCTGTTTCGCGATTAATAAAGCGGATCTCAGCAAATAAAGGCGCTTGATAAGACACATCCTTTGCTTTGCATTCATCAACGCTGTATTTAGGCTCCCCAAATTCGTGTTTACCAAATTCAACACACATGTCTTTTGTGTTGGATTCGATGGGGCTAATATCGGCAAAAGCGTTTGCTAAACCTTCATCCATAAAGTTTTTGAAACTTTCAGTTTGGATGGCGATAAGGTTTGGTACATCCATGACATCAGGGATCTTAGCAAAGCTTCTGCGATTCCTATAACGGCTAGTGGAAGCGGGTTTATTCTCTTGAACCACGAGCGTTTTCCTCCTTTTATGGAACCGGTCGGTTTGCAAAAATTCGCAAGATAATAAATTAGTCTCCGGTTGTCAAGGAGTCAAGAAAATTTTTTATGAATTGTGTAGATTTTATGTTGTTTTCTCTTCATAGGTCTGCTTGAGCGATTTACCCAATCGTTCAACAAGCAATCCTAAAACAAAGATTACAGCAATAAAGCCTATAGTAACTATCCACTCTAGATCCCAACTCACTTCTGCCACAAGCGAGAATAAGGCAACCGAAACAGCACCAGCAATATTAATAAAGACAGAAATGCGCGAATAAATAAGTGTGTAATCACGTGGCCCGACAAGCTTGCGCGTCTGCGCTGGACCATATGAATCCACGGCAGCATACATAAGTCCGAACAATACTGCTCCCACATATACACCAAAAGCCCATAACTGCGCTTGCCACATACAGATAATTGCAACAAGTGCGGTACCACAGATAAGCGCAAGTGCGCCACGTGAAGTCTTATCGGTAAGAGCACCCAAAGCAACTTTTGAAAGAGCAGCCGAGATCATCAAACAAGCAGCAACGGTAGACGCCATCATAACAGCTGAGTCGGGAGTAATGCCAGCAAATCCACAGTCACCCAAATAATAGATATAGCTTGCAAACAAGTTAGCAACTGCGGTAAGCGCATTGCACAACCCCAGCGTTAGCATCAAAATAAAAAAGACAGGCGACCTAAACATTACGGATGCCGAAACACCCCATTCACGCGTATCGCGCTTGTACGCTGAAACAACATCAGAGTTATCATTTTGCAACGCTTCTGATGCTTCTGGCAGATGCGTTTGTTCAGTAAACTTATGATAGTCTTCAACAACCGTATCGCCCACCAGGGTTATTTCTTGAGCAATCTCTTTTGATGTGTGCTGCTGACCATAAGGAAGTAATCCGAGATCACGTGGATAACTTCTAATAAAAAGCGCTGTGGCAGGTAACGCCAATATGAGTACGAGACCAGCATACACAAGGTAGGCAAATCTCCAATCAACCGAAGTAATTAATGCTCCTCCAACCATTGACCAAAGAGCGCCACCAAAACCTGACATAGCCATACATAGTCCAATAAAAAAACCGGTTCGAATAGTAAACCACCGATTAATAAGCGTAGGTACTGCTAGAAACATCAAAGAAACAATGCCAATACCTTCGAGAAGCCCAGAGATATAGAATTGCCACACACTGGTCCAAAGAGAACAGAGTCCAATACCAAGCGCAACTAAGATAACAGAAAAAGAAAGCACCAAACGCAAGTCAAACCGTTCAAGCAAATTACCGGCAAGAGGAGCAGAGAAGGCACCTACCAAATACACCACTGTAATATAGAGCGTGAACTGAGCAGTAGTAGCACCTAATGATGTTGAAACAGGAACTACAAAGATTGCCCATGTGTTATACACCAATGCACATGGTCCAAGCAAAATCAAAATACCGGTTGCAAGTACAAGCGCATGACGAAAGGTAAAAGGAGCATGCGAAGAAAAATGCTTTATCTTTTGATGAGTATTGTCTCCGTGAGTAACCATGTTTCTACCTTATAATCATATGTTACATAAGTAAAGTTCATGTTTATCATGGTGTTCATGAAGGATTATCATGACTAACACTCATCGCTATCAGGCAATCATCGAAACAATACGACAAGGAAGTCTTACTAAGGCAGCTAAACGATTAGGATATACCCAGTCTGGTATCACGCACCTACTCACTCATATAGAAAATGATTTTGGTCTTAAAGTAATCGACCGCAATAAAAAGGGCGCACGACTCACTCCTGAAGGAGAAATCCTGCTCCCCTATCTTCACGCTGTCTTACAAGCAGAAGAAGCCTTACATGATCAAGTTAATAAAATAAAAGGAATAGAAACGGGTACCATTCGCGTTGGATCCTTTTCGAGTATTTCAACCACTTTTCTTCCCAAGCTTGTAAAGCAATTTGGAGAAGTTCATCCCGGTATTACTTTCGAAGTTCTCCATGGCGACTATACGCAAATCGAAACGTATCTTTTAGAGGGATTTGTTGATATTGGCTTTCTTCGAGGCCCCATCAAACCCGCTTTTTCAGGAGAAGTGTTTTATAGCGATGAGGTTGTCGCGCTTGTTCCCGCTTCCCATCCCTTAGCCACGACACCTATATTTGATTTGACTCACTTTGAAAAAGAACCTTTTATCATGCTTGAGGCAGATAGCGATAACGACTACAAACATTACCTCGAACGCAATAACATAAATCCAACAATAATCTACAGTGCACCAGAAGATAGTGCCGTTATGGCGCTTATTGAGCAAGGTCTTGGCATTGGCTTAGGCTATGAGCTTTCGCTTCACGCCAATTCATTTGATATTGTAGGCATCCCACTCAAGGTTCCTTTTCCCCGTACAATATATTGGACCTATAAAACAGGAGTTCATCCCACTCCTGCAAGCGCCATGTTTATTTCATTCCTGCAAACACTTCGTGCAGAAGATTTGATATGAACTCACCCTTCTTTTCTATCGTTTTCACATGTCCTCATATAAACAAAAGAGACTCTCACAAAGAGGGCCTCTTTTTTGTCTCACCGTTGCTTTCCAAACAATAGAGATTTAATCGATGATAGAAGATTCTACTTGCTACTTAGATTCTTCAATTGGTATAGGTGTTTCATCAATCTCATCAAGATTGTTTTCCCAAACATAATGTTTGGTTTCTCGTGCAATAAGCACCGACAAGCCTAATACCGCGATCAAGTTTGGTATTGCCATTAAAGCATTCGTAATATCTGAAATATCCCAAACAAAGCCTTGCAAACCAATAGCACCTAAAAAGCAAATTACCAAAAAGACAATTTGATAAGGCAAAATAGCATGTTTACCAAATAAATAGGTGATACAACGGTTGCCATAATAAGACCAGCCAACCATAGTTGAATAGGCAAACAATACTAAGCCGATGCACAAAACAATAGGACCAACAACAGGAATTTGAGCAAAACATGCAGTAACTAAGTTAGCAGTTGCACCCAAGAAACCACCTTGATTAAAGGTTGCAGCAATTTCAGGACTTGCAAGAATAGAAGACACCAATGCAATACCTGTTAAAGCACAAACAACTACCGTATCCCAGAAGGTGCCGGTCATTGAAATTAATGCCTGACGAGCAGGGTTGCGTGTAATTGCTGAAGACGCTACTAAAGGAGAAGAGCCTAAACCAGATTCATTGGAGAATAAACCACGTGCACAGCCAAGCTGCAATGCAATCATAACAGAAGACCCCACAGCACCACCAAATGCTGCTTGTGGAGTGAAAGCACAGGTTACGATCAAGACGATCGCATCAATAAAGAACTGTCCATTGATAACAATCAAAACCAAGCAGGACAAAACATAAAAGATAGTCATCGCAGGAATCAAACGTTCGCAGACATTTGAAATAACTTTAATGCCGCCCATAATAACAACGGCAATTAAAATAACCAAAATGACGCCAACAACAATTTGTAAGGGCGAGGTATAAAACAAACCAAACACATCAATATTCATCTCTGCAATATTGATATCTCCCGCAACAGAGGCAATGGCGCCTGAAAGTGAGTTAGCTTGTACAGCAGCGCCAATACCAAATGAGGCAATAGCAGCAAAGAGGGCGAATAAGACGCCTAATACTTTACCAAGAGTCTTGTGTTTAAATCCGCGTTGCAACGCATACATAGCGCCACCAAGCATATTGCCGTTATGATCTTTAACACGATATTTAACAGCAATTAAGGTCTCGGAATATTTAGTAGCGATACCAAATACACCCGTAATCCACATCCAAAAGATGGCTCCTGGACCGCCCGCAATTAAAGCGGTACCAACACCAATAATATTACCCGTACCAATGGTTGCTGCCAAAGAAGTAGTCAGAGCAGCAAAAGGACTTACGTCACCGGTACCTTCATCTTTACTCACAGACATTTTGATTCCCAAAGGAATCTTGCGCTGAATACAACGTGTGCGAAACGTCATAAAGATATGCGTACCCAGCAATAGCATAATCATGATTGGACCCCAGACAAAGCCGTCAATAGTGGCGACAATATCTTCGATCCAGCTTGCATCACCCGTGCCTGCTGATGCAAATCCTGCTCCTAATTGAAGAAAAGGAGCAATGAAGAACTGATTAAGAAATTCTTCCATAAAACGCTTACTTCTTTCTACTTATGAGTAGATCATCTCTACGTTTATCGAGAGAACACCCCTTTTAACACATCACTACATCCATATCAAAAGGCTTATTCTCTCCTCTCCTATAAAGTGTCGCTTAATTGTAGTTTAAGAATTGCTTCAAACGTGTTAACAGCTAATGATATTTTTGCGAGCGGCTTTGTGAACACGTTCTCACTTCTCGCTTCCAATTTCTAGCGTCTAACTGTTTTCTTAGAGACTCAAGTCACCAAAAAAGACCCTCTGGATCATTCCAGAGGGTCTTTTGAATCACTTCTTTGCTTCGTACCAAGAGGACGGCTATTCAAAATCATAGAGTTCTTTGGTTGCTTCTTTAAAATCAGCATAAACTTCTTGTGCAATCGCTTCATCAAGCACCAATTCAAAGGCAGCAGGCTGCCCCTCATCGTCAAATTCCGTAACTTCGAGAAGGACTACTTCACCATTTCCGCCGACAGAAGCACCCTCGTCGAGTGCATAGAAAAACCCATAGCGACGATCTTGATGAATAATAACGCCTAAGAACTCAAGCTCTACCAATTCTCCTGTTTCATCTTGAAAGGTAAATACCATTCCCTCTTCTACAGGAGGAGCAAAATTGGGAGCAGAACCTTGTCTCATTTACTTCTTCTTTCTTCTATAGCGATAGTGCTGTTGTTGACCGGAATTAGATTTTTTAGTGTTCGTCTGCTTTGCCTTTTGTGCATCTGCCTTAGTTGCTGCAACTTGCTCTTGGGTAGCTTCAGCAACAGCTGTGATGTTAACACCCTTTTCTGCTCCACCAGTAAGGAGGGCATAAGGAGTATTAGCAAAGGTGAAAATCTCAACACCAGCGCCCAACTTCTTTTGAAGTTTGGCATAAGTATCTTCGCGCGATTTCCACAAAGCAAACAACGGCGTTGCTACTGCGATTGACGAATACGAGCCGGCGATCAAACCAATTGCCATAGCAAACGCAAAGTCTTTCAGAGTCTCACCACCAAAGATAAGCATAGCCAAAACAGGAACAAACGAAGTTAGCGTTGTGTTGATAGTGCGCACAAACACCTGGTTGAGTGAGTGATTAGCCATAGACATGAAGGTGCATTTAACATTAGATTCCTTCATGTTGTCATTGATGCGATGGAATACAACAACCGTGTCATAAAGCGAATAACCCAAAATAGTTAAGAGTGCAGCGATGGTATTAGGAGTAACCTCTCTACCAAAGAGAGCATATACACCAATAACAATGATGAGGTCATGCAAGAGAGCAACGATAGCCATAATGCCCATCTTGTATTCGAACCTGATCGCAATATACAAAATAATCAAAACAATCGAGACCAAGAATGCAAGAACAGAAGCATTGATAACTCCTTGACCCCAGTCAGGACCTACCGTATTTACTTCAAATGATGATGTTGATAAATGAAGCTGATTTGCAACAGCAGTTGCCGTTGCGGCTGCAAGTTCAGGAGATGTTTGCGTGGTTCTCACTAAGAAGCCTTCGCTACCATCATTTTGTGCAGTTTGAATAACTGCATCAGGCTCTCCTTGAGCTGCAAAAGCACCACGCATATCCTCAATTGTAACATCTCCGGTATTTTGGAAGTTAACAGACGTGCCTCCAACAAACTCAATACCAAAATCAAGGCCTTTAACACCAACAATCAAGAAGGAAAGAACCACAAGTCCAGCTGAAATAGAGAGTAAGATCTTGCGGACACCCATAAAATTGATGTCCTTTTTAATAAAACGACCTTTAAGTGAAGCGAATGCATCACGCAAGGTAAGCTGCAGGCGTGACCCTTCACTCTTTTCATCCAGAATAATTTCTGCTTCCGCAGACTCACCAGCAACCAATTTGTCATAGACAACAGCTGCTTTCTCTGAGTCTTTGATACCCCAAAATCCTGGATTATTTGCAATGACCTTTGGCGCAAGCAAGCGAATCATAGGGGCTTTCAAGATAAGCATCATGACGATGTCGCAAATAATGCCGAGCGCCAAGGTTAGACCAAAACCTTTAACAGACGCGGCTGCCAAGAAAAACAACGCTAGTGCTGAAACCATGGTAACAAGATCAGCATCAATGGATGTCAAAATAGCATGCTTAACACCTGATATGGAGGCAGCTTTTACGCTTCTTCCCATACGTATTTCTTCTCGGAAACGCTCAAGAACAAGAATGGAAGAGTCAGCCGCCATACCAATAGTTAGAACAATGCCAGCAATACCTGCCAAAGACAGCGAGAATAAACCAAAGGCAGAAAGCGAAGCCAACAAACCAAGATACAAGCAAGCAAATACAGCCATTGCGGCCGCAGTCAAAAGACCAAGACCATGATAGAAGAAGATGAGGTAGCAAATAACGATAAGTAAACCAATACCAGCAACTAAGACACCACTCTTAAGGGCATCTTGTCCAAGCGTTGGACCAACTACCTGACTTTGCTCATAATGGAAGCTCACGGGCAAAGAACCTGACTCAAGAACCGTTTGCAATGATTGAGCTTCACTCAATGTGTAATTGCCCGTAATTGAAACATCACCGGTATTGATTACGGATTGCACTGCAGGGGCAGATTGAATTTGTCCATCAAGAACAATGACAATCTTGCCATGTGTTGGAGCAAGTTCTTCAGTAGCCTGAGCAAATGCTTGCGAACCAGCAGGATCAAGGGTGACATTTACCGCATAATCAGTACTGGTTTCTGATGCACGACCAATATTGACACGCGTAATGTTTTCTCCCGTAATAAGCGGCGTATAGGTACCAGGTTCAACACTGCGATACGTCATCCCGCTACCGGTAAATGAATTACCAAAATTATCCGTATACGTCTCAGGTGTCATATAGCTACCATTTTCAATAGCGGTGACATCTGCTTCATTAGTAAAGGAATCAGCACGAGCAAACTCGAGTTTACCGGTACGACCAATAGTAGAAAGAGCGGTTTCAGGATCTTGCAAACCAGGAATTTGAACAAGAATTTGATCAGTGCCTTGAACCTGAACTGTTGCCTCTGAAGCACCCAGGGCATTAACGCGAGACTCGATAATGGAACGGCTCTTTTCAAGATCCTCGTTACTTACCGGTTCCCCATTGTCAGATTCTGCTGAAAGTACAACAGATAGCCCACCTTGAATATCAAGACCTTGATTGATCTTTTCTTGAGGTGGGGTGAACATAAAAACAGAGCCAACAACCAAAACTGTGGTTAAAATCAACAACCACATATTGCGTCTACCAGTGTTTCCCATACGCTTTTTTTGGTTGTTTTTAGAAGCTCTTTTAGTGCTGGATTGATCAGAAGCCATACGATGAACTTCCGCCTTTCTATGTCGGCCAATACCTACTGTGTAAAAAAGGGCTTATCTGCTTCCCCTAAAAACGAGAAGCATCACGTTATCATACTCTCTCTTAGACCCACTGTGCTAGCTAAGCCATACTTTTTTCTATAGAAAACAAAAGAGATCCTAATAGTCATTAGCCGCCGGAGAGTGCATCCAATCGTCATAAAAATCTTCAAAGGTGCCTACGATGATAGATTCGCGAACCACATCCATAAGATGAATTAAATAATACAAATTATGAATAGAGAGCAAAATGCCGCCAAGCATTTCGTTTTGCTTTACCAAATGACGAATATAAGATCGTGAATGCTTTTGACAAACAGGACAATCACACGCCTCGTCCAATGGACCAAAGTCATGACTATACTTTGCATTACGCATGTTCATACGACCTTGAGATGAAAATGCCGTGCCCATCCGTGCTGTGCGCGTAGGCAAAACACAATCAAACATATCAACGCCTTCGTGTACTGCACGCACGAGCGTGGTAGGATTGCCAACTCCCATAAGATAGCGCGGCTTGTTTTCAGGAAGCGCTTGGGCCACCTTACCCAGTGTTTGAAACATGACTTCATGGTCTTCGCCTACCGAATATCCACCAATGCCAAAGCCGCCAAACCCTTTATGACCATGCGCAAGAGATTCGTCATTGATCGTTTGAAGCGCTTCAACAGAGCGCAAGCGCAAATCAAGCTCCATACCACCTTGAACAATGCCAAAAAGGGTCTGATCAGTACGCGTGTGAGCAGCAAGGCAGCGTTTTGCCCAGCGTGCTGATAGATCAACAGCATCAGAGACAAATGTGCGCGTAGCAGGGTATGGAGTGCATTGATCAAGTTGCATAATGATATCAGCACCAAGCTTTTGCTGGATTTCCATATTCAACTCTGGCGTCCAACGAATCTTTGAACCATCATAAATTGATTTAAAGGTAAGCCCATCGTCATCTAACTTGAGTGTATCAGCGAGAGAAAAGACCTGGAATCCTCCTGAATCAGTAAGAATTGGCCCATCATAGGCCATAAATGAATGAAGCCCACCAGCTTCAGAAATTAAATCAGCACCAGGACGCAAGGAAAGATGATAGGTGTTAGCCAAAATAATCTGAGCGCCAATCTCTTTGAGTGTTTCAGGACGAATACCCTTAACCGACGCCAGCGTACCCACCGGCATAAAAAGAGGCGTGCGTACTACGCCATGCGCCGTTTCAAAAAGAGCAGCACGTGCATGTCCGCACTGTGCTGCTATTGAAAAATCAAAAAGAGTCATACTACCCCTCGACTAAGGCAGGTTCACATCCGGACTACAATCAGGAAGTTCCTCTTCACACCACTGCGCAAAGTCTGCCAAAGTTCCATTTTTAACCGTTGTTGTATCAAAATCATTAGGATCGATGAGCCAGTCTAATACAAGATAGGCATCACAACCAAGCTCAAGACAGCTTAAATCTTCTCGTGTATTATTGCCAACAACTAAAATGTCGCTGGGATTATAACCAACCTCATCAACATTTTCTTGCCAATAGTCAGTATCCGGCTTGGTAGTTGTGGAATTATCATAGGTTGTAATGCGGTCAAACAATTCAGGATTATCAATGCCTGCCCAGCGTAAGCGCTCCTTTACCGCAATATCGGGAAAAAGCGGCATGGTTGTCAAATACAATGTATACCCTTTATCTGAACAAGCTTGTACAGCACGAAGTGCTGCAGGATTAGGAATAACCCCATCGCCTAAATGAGTATAAGCGGTCTGATAAAACTCCATAAGCACAGGTTCAAAGTCATCACGCGTGCCACCTGATACGTTTTCAAACGTATCCCAGAATCTATCTGCATTAACACGGCCGTCACGAGTGACAAACATATCTTCAACACCCATATTGACTGCCTTGATCATCAAATCAGCATCGAAGCCATGCTCTTCCGAAAAATCGCGCAATGATTCAAAATAGTCATGCAAGAATTGATCCATGTCGATGGGTAGCAGCGTACCATCGAGATCAAAAAAGATCGCTTTATAATCAGGTGTATTCATAGGAATTCCTCGTTTCATACTCCGATACATACCCTTGTGGATACTTTGTTGTTCATGTTCTGGTGTTAGTATAAGACTTGCATCTTAGCGCATAAGATGTATGACTGACGAAGCAAATAAACTGTTACCTACCATTGAACACTATGAAACTCTTACTACATGCTTGTTGTGGACCATGCTCACTCGAGCCGATACGTCTCCTCGAACAAGAAGATCACGACATAACCATTTTTTATAGCAACTCAAATATTGAGCCTGAGACCGAATACACCCATAGACTCTCAACACTTCTTGAGTGGGCGAATAAAGAAGCAATACCAGTTGTTGAAGATGAGTACAATAATGCCGCATGGCATCAAGCACTTGCTTCATGGAACAATAAACGACCACGTGCTGAGCGGTGTCGACTCTGCTATCGCGCACGATTTGAACGGGCGGCGCACTACGCGGCTACCCATGGATTTGAGGCAATAGGAACTACTCTTTCAGTAAGTCCCTATCAACACACGGACGCCATTCGTGAAGAGCTCGAACACGCCGTACAACCTTACCCTGGACTTAGTATACTCTGGGAAGATTATCGTCCTTATTATCCAGAAGCAACGAGGCGCTCTCGGAATCTTGGCATGTATCGTCAAAACTTCTGCGGATGTGCACTCTCGGATGCCGAAGCGCGTGCCGAACGGGACATGCGAAAAGCAGAACGTAAGAAAAAGAAAGCACAGATGAGGTTAGAAAAATTGCAAGCACTCACCACTGATGATTTTGATTATGATTTACCCGAAGCTCAAATTGCGCAAGAGCCTGCTGAGATTCGTGATCAATGCAAGCTTCTTGTAATGAAGCGCGACACCGGTACTCTTGAAGATAAAATTTTTACCGACATTATTGATTATTTACATCCAGGCGATGTGCTCGTTGTTAATGAAACACGCGTTATGCCAGCACGCCTCTTAGGTGCAAAACGAGAAACCGGTGGCCAAGCTGAAGTCTTTTTACTACGTGAAGCGCAAGCATCAAATCTTATCAATCAATCAAATCAAGAAGCTCTTTGGGAAGCTTTAGTAAAGCCTGGCAAGCGCCTAAAGCCGGGTGCGGTAATTGATTTTATTAACGACCAGAATGACGTTGTATTGAGTGCAGAAGTTGTCGATTGGGTAGAAAACGCTCAAAAAGGAGAGAGGCTTGTTCGTCTCACAACACCTCTTCCCTCGCTTAATGAAGCACTTCATGAAGTGGGCAATACCCCTCTGCCCCCTTACATCAAAAACTACACAGGCAATAAAGAACTCTATCAAACCGTATACTCTAAAGATGAACATTCCGCTGCCGCCCCAACAGCAGGGCTCCATTTCACCCAAGAGTTGATTGAGCGCATCAAAGCAAAAGGAATCGAGTTTAAAACAGTTAATCTTGAAGTGGGTCTTGATACCTTTAGAGTAGTCGATGAGATGGACCCTAAAGAGCATAAAATCCACACTGAATTCTATTCCGTTCCCCAAGAGACTGTTGATGCCATTATCGCAGCTAAAGCACGCGGCAATAAAGTCATTGCCGTAGGTACCACCAGCGTACGTAGTCTTGAATCAGCCTGGGATAAGAGCCAAGAAAAACTTATTGCGCGAGAGCGAGAAGCGACATCACTCTACATTTTGCCAGGATATACATTTAACGTTGTCGATGGACTTATCACTAACTTCCACGTGCCACGTTCAACCCTGATGATGCTCGTGTCAGCATTTTCTACCCGCGACAACATCATGAAGGCATACCGACATGCTATCAAGCGCCAATATCGCTTCCTATCATTTGGTGATGCAATGTTTATTCGCTAACGTCATCAAGCACCCTACATACAAAGATGCGCTACCCCCACGTTACTCTACACCTTACCCACCAATCCCATCGCCTAAGATAGCTTGAGCAAAATCGAGTACGTAAACTTTGCAATCTATTGCATTAATACTAGCAACAAATGATGCATCATAAGAAGAGTTCATCGCAAAAGAATCAAGTGGTAAGCATTGTATATGGGCTTGTTCAAGCACGGTAAAAAGCCCATCATACATATCCTGCGCTACCATTTCTGTCGGCAAACATAATAAACAATGTGTTCCAGCACTCACTTGGCATAATCGCGCTTGTTTGGCGCTATCATAATGATCAACCAGCTCAGCGAGTGCACTTGCAACTGCCTTATAGTGCGTTTTGAGCCTATTGTTATGCCGTTCATACTCTCCCGATTCAATAAAACGCGCTAAAGCAAGCTGATCAAGCGTTGAAACAGGACAAGAATAAAACCCTAGCGTATCTAAAAAACGCTCCAGTAAATGAGGGGGCAAAACCATATAACCAATTCTAAAAGCAGAACCGAGTGTTTTCGCAAAAGTGTTGACATAAAGCACCTTCTCAGACACATCGATATTTGAAAGCGTAGGGATTGGCTGACCTGAAAAACGCAACTCTGCATCATAATCATCTTCAATAATATAGCGATAGGGTTTTTGGACTGCCCAGCTTAAAAGTTCGTAGCGACGAGCAATGCTCATGATTGATCCCGTGGGATATTGATGAGTCGGCATTATATGAGCAATAGTCGCTTGCGATGTAGTCAACGTATCAACTTGCATTCCTTCAACATCGGTCGGAATAAACTCAGTCATAACGCCCAATGAGTGATAAATGTGAGCGAGACGCGTATACCCAGGATTCTCAAGCGCAATACGGTTTCCCATACCAAGCAGTTGAACCACCATGAGATAAAGCATCTGCGCACCAGCACCCACCACAATACATTCAGGATCAACGTGCATTCCCCGCGTTCCTTCAAGATAACGAGCAAGCGCTTTTCGAAGTTGATTGGTTCCACGTGCATCACACTGCTCAAAGAGACTCTCAGGAGTTTCATCCGTAAGAGTTTTTCGTATGCACTTGGTCCACTGAGTATAAGGAAACTGCTGAAATGCAACATGGTGTGTTAATTCATATTGTTGCGTTTCGTAAGTATCATGATAAGGACTTTGTATTCCATCATATTCATCACCATATCCAGCACCATATTGCGATGGATCATACAGGGATGCGGGAGGATCTATCACGGATACCGCATTTACCGCATTGACGTAATAGCCTTTGCGCTCTTCAGAGCGCACATAACCTTCTGCTATAAGTTGCTGATAGGCAGCCTCAACGGTAATAAGGCTTACTTGATGATGCTTAGCAAACGCACGTTTTGAAGGAAGTTTTTCATAAGGACACAGACTTCCTGAAAGTATGTCTTGCTTGATGCATTCGTAAAAATAGACATATAAGGGTTGCGACGTTTTTTGTGCAAGTGGATAAGTAAGCATGCGATATCTCCCTATCAAGCATCATCCCAAAACGCAATCAATACTCTATCAATCGTATATCTGGTCTTATTCTGGTCTTATAACTTTCTTTGTTTGTGATTATAGCCATATATCCAGTTTCTTTTAAAGTAAATCTCTGCTAGGTGTTGAGACCTAGAAACTTAGCAAGAAACAACATCGCCTTTGAAAGGATTCTTATGAACACTTCCTCATCTGAACGCGTTGCGCTTAACCGTCAACTTGCACAAATGCTTAAAGGCGGCGTTATCATGGATGTCACAAACGCCGAACAAGCACGTATTGCAGAAGAAGCTGGTGCTGCTGCCGTTATGGCACTTGAACGAATCCCTGCTGATATTCGTGCAGCAGGCGGAGTTGCCCGCATGTCCGATCCCGCACTTATTAAAGAAATTCAAGCTGCTGTTTCTATTCCGGTTATGGCAAAATGCCGCATTGGTCATTTTATGGAAGCACGCATTTTAGAGGCACTCGAGATTGACTACATTGACGAGTCTGAAGTTTTAAGCCCTGCCGATGACGTATATCACATCGACAAAACAACCTTCGCCGTTCCTTTTGTCTGCGGCGCTCGAGATCTTGGTGAAGCGCTGCGTCGTATTGGAGAAGGCGCAACCATGATCCGCACTAAAGGCGAACCTGGTACCGGCGATGTTATTCAAGCTGTTCGTCATATGCGTCAAATGCAGCGTCAAATGGCACAAATCAAAGCTTTATCTGACGATGAGGTTTTTGAAGCAGCAAAACAACTCCAAGCGCCTCTTGATTTAGTACGTTATGTTCATATCAACGGCAAACTTCCAGTAGTAAATTTTGCTGCAGGAGGAATTGCAACGCCAGCTGATGCCGCGCTCATGATGCAACTAGGAGCAGAAGGCGTTTTCGTAGGATCAGGGATTTTCAAATCAGGCAATCCTGAAAAACGCGCTCGTGCTATTGTTCAAGCCACTACGAATTTTACCGATGCTGTGCTACTAGCAGAACTTTCAGAAAACCTTGGCGAGGCAATGGTTGGTATTAATGCCGATGAGATTGCCTTAATCATGGAAGAACGCGGACAATAAACGGGGTTATATATGACAACTGCAATTCTTGCCCTTCAAGGTGCATTTGTTGAGCATGCCACCATGCTCAACAACCTTGATGAGCAAACATTTGAAATTCGTCAAAAAAAGGATTTACTCCGTTCGTTTGATCGCCTCATTTTACCGGGTGGTGAATCAAGTGTGCAAAGAAAACTTTTGCATGATCTTGGTCTTTACGACGAGATTCGTGCTGCTATTCAAGCAGGTTTACCCACTATGGGCACGTGTGCTGGTCTCATCTTGTTAGCCGAATTTGAACCAACAACAGATCCTACCTATCCTGGATTTGCTACTCTTCCGGTTGTAGTTGAACGCAATGCTTATGGACGACAATTAGGAAGTTTCGTAGCTCAAGCCGCGTTTACCCCACCCGTTGATTCTCGCAATCAAACTAACAGCATGGATCATACACAGAAGATCCCTATGAGGTTTATTCGAGCACCTCGCATCACTCACATAACCAATGACGAAGTGGTAGTTTTGGCGCGATACCACGACACATCTACAGCAGTGCTATACCATAAGCAAATTGGTATAGCTTTTCATCCTGAGCTAGATTCAGATACAACAATTCATAAATACTTTTTATCACTCTAGCTTTATTGCTCATGTCCCTAATCAGAAGATTCAAAAAATGCTTCAAGCTCTTCTGGGCTTACGGATTCATCTGACAAGGAAAATCCGTAAGCTTGGGCGAGTGCATGTGCTTGATCATGACGCAACGTGGAAAGATCACTATTATGCGCATCTTGCAAATAGCGTGATTCCAACAAGAGAGTTCGAGACAAATAACCAACAAGAGCAGGATCAGTGCCTGAAATCTGCATCATAGACACCATGGATTCAGGTGCAAGAGTAAGCAACATAGACCCATCCATCTCAGTTGCTTCACTAAATGCAGCCTCAAGCATAACCGCGGCTCCATCAGGATCATCCTCACCGCGTGCACGTAAAATAGATTCTCTGATAGCTGTTGCTAATTCAGTAAACATTCTGACAAGATAGTCACTTTGAAGCATGATGTGCTACTTTCTCTCAACACGCGGTATACCTAAATGCTCATAGGCTCTATCAGTGGCTTGTCTTCCCTTTGGCGTACGCAAGAGCAATCCTTGCTGCAACAAAAAAGGTTCATAGACATCTTCAACCGTGTCCATCTCTTCCGACAACGCAGAAGCAAGCGTTGATAATCCTACCGGTCTTCCCCCAAATTGAACGCATAATATTTCTAAGATTCTATTATCAATAGAATCCAGACCAAGCGAGTCTACTTCAAAAAACCCAAGTGCTTGCGCCGCCACATCCTCAGTGATCATGCCATCACCTTTAACTTGCGCCCAGTCACGCACGCGCTTTAGTAAACGATTTGCCAAACGAGGGGTGCCTCGCGAACGACGCGCAATTTCGAGCGCGCCCTCTTCATCTATTGCTACATCTAAAATATGAGCAGAGCGCATAACAATACGCGCTAATTCATCAAACGAGTAGTAATTCAGCCGAAAAATGATACCAAATCTATCACGTAAAGGACCGGTAAGAAGGCCTGTTCTCGTCGTTGCACCAATAAGAGTAAAGTGCGGCAACTCCAATCGAATAGAACGCGCTGCAGGCCCTTTTCCTACTACAATATCAAGCGCGAAATCCTCTAAAGCAGGATAGAGCACCTCTTCGACCATTCTGTTAAGACGATGGATTTCATCAATAAATAGCACATCACCCTCTTCAAGATTAGTAAGAATGGCAGCCAAGTCTCCAGTACGTTCTATCGCCGGACCGCTCGTAGTTTTAATGTGAGTACCAACCTCATTAGCCACTACAGTTGCTAGCGTAGTCTTGCCAAGACCTGGAGGGCCAGAAAACAGGATGTGATCAAGCGTATCTCCACGGTTTTTTGCCGCTTCAATTGAAATTCTCAAGCTCTCTTTTATCTTTTCTTGCCCAAGATAATCACTCAGCAAACGAGGACGCAATGAGCGATCGAGCGTTAAATCATCTTCTATTAACTCAACTGAAGTAGTACGTTCATGCGGATTAGGCTCTTCCTCACGTTCTGCTTCATAGAGCAAATTCTCTATTTCAAATTCTTCGTCTATTTCAAATTCTTCGCTCACGATAAGAAATCTCTTCTCCCTCTGTCGGCATCTCAAACTATGCGCCCATGCTATCTGCTTAAGCTCCCAAACGTTTTAAAGCATATTGTAGCAATCCTGTTTCAGTTTCTTCAGAGGGGGCATCTTTAAGTGCAAGATCAATTTCAGTGCTAGTAAAGCCCATGCTTAGTAATGCTTCACGCGCTCCTTGCAAGGCAGAAGTAGATGCCGATGGAGTTTGTGACGAAAGATCTCCGCCAACCTGCGCAAACACATCTTTCAATTCCAAAATAATACGTGAAGCAGTCTTTTTCCCAATACCCGGAGCTTTCTGCATGCGCACACTATCTTGTGAGGCAATAATTTCGATAACCTCTTCAGCGCTATAGCTTGAAAGAATTGAAAGAGCCGCCTTAGGACCTATACCGCTTACACTAATAAGCCTTTCGAACACATTTTGCTCAGTTGCATTCTGAAATCCGTAGAGGGCGACATCATCTTCTTTGACAATCATCTTTGTAAGTAGCTGAATTTCTGTTCCGATTTCAGGAAGACGGGACACGCTTTGCCCAGAGAGCATGATTTTATAGCCAACTCCAGAAACATCAAGTACAACATAGTCATATGCTTTACTTGCAAGTTTTCCTCTTAAAAAAGCTATCATAGCGTCATACTCTCTTTCACAATATGTAATTCTACCTGGCTGGAGTTCTTCTCCAACCATGCATTCTCCGACCACGCCCCCTATGAAAGCGGACTATCATAGGCAGCATACGTAATG